>CAMCNL010000027.1 GCA_945876205.1 Candidatus Sulfopaludibacter sp. SbA3 | reverse complement strand
GTCCAGGATCTGGAGACCGCCAAGAAGCCCGCGGTCGAAATTGCCAAGCCGGTGCAGCAGGCGCTCGCGTCGATTGCGACCTCGGTGCAGGCGGCGAAGTACATCCGCACCTGGATTGGCACCGAGCGAGCCGCGGGCGGCAAGACGCGCGTGACGTTGATCTGGGAGCCGCTGCCGCTGTCGCCGGGTGCTCGCCGGGATCAGCCACAGCCTGGCCGCGTCTCGCTCCTCGCGGCGGACCAGAAGGGCGATCTCGTATTCCGCGGCCGCTCGCCTGACGCGGCGCTCGCGTCTACCGGGGCCGTCACCGCCGCACCGACAGCGCCGGTGGCGACGGCGCCACAACGTCTCGTGTTCGATGCGCCGCCCGGCAATCTCGAGATGCGTCTGACGGTGGAAGCTGCCGGGGCGGGCGGTGTGATCGACAGTGAAATCCGCACCTTGTCGGTGCCCGATTTGACGACGCCCGAGGCGGCGCTGAGCACGCCGCGGGTCTACCGCGCCCGCACGGCGCGCGATTTCCAGGCGCTGGCCGCGGATGCGGCGGCGGTGCCGCTGGCCGGCCGCGAGTTCTCCAGAAGCGAGCGTCTGCTGATCCGCTTCGATGTCTACGGCAACGCGCTTCCGTCCGCCGTCCTGCTCAATCGCGCGGGACAGAAGATGGCGGAGCTTCCGGTGGCCGCGGCGGTCGCGGGCGGCACGCATCAGATCGACGTCGGCCTCGGCGCGATTGCGGCGGGGGAGTATCTGATCGAGATCACCGCGAAGGGCGGGCTCGGCGACGTCAAGGAGCTGGTTCCGATTCGCGTGGTAAGCTGAACCGCGTGCTCGGCCGGCTTGTCTATCAGCGCCTCCGGCGCGTGCTCCTGCCCGATTTCCGCCGTCTCTGGAGGCGCGACATCGATGCGCGCATCAAGGACCTGCAGCTCGAATCCCGCGTCAAGGATCTCCAGCAGCGTCTCGCCGCCACCCAATCAGAGCTCTCATTCCTGCGCGTAGCTCATCGCAAGCTTGCCTTGCGCGAGTGGACCGCCAGCCGTGCCGCGCTCGCCGACACGCTCGGCAGCCGTCTCTCGCTCGATCGCATCCGCGCGCACGTCTGCAACGCGGTGGCACACGCATCTGTCCACACCGAGCCGACGACGTATGTCGTCATCGACCAGGTGCTGCCGCCCGATTTCTACGAGCTGCTCTCGCGCGCGATCCCTCCGTCGGAGTTCTTCCCCGACCGGGATCCGGTGAAGCAGGACTGGGAGATGGAGGAGCTCGACCGCGCCCCCGACCTCACCCGTCAGGTCTGGAGCTTCTTTGACGATCACGTCGTGCGCGAGGTGCTGGCCCCCGCGATCTTCGCAAGATTTCGCAGCGCGGTCGTCGGGCACTACGCTGCGACCGGCGGCGCGGCATTCGGCGCGGCGGCGGCGGAGATTCCACACGCGCCCGTCGCCGGACGGATTCAACTGCGTCGCCCCGGCTATCACCTGCGCCCGCACCTCGACCCCAAGCGCGTCGTCATCACCGGGTTGCTCTACCTGGCGAGAGAAGGGGACCGCGAAGAGTTCGGCACGCAGCTGTTCCGCGTGAACGGTGCGTTCAGGCACTCCGGGATGAAGACGTTCTTTCCGGAAGAGGCCGGGCTGACCTGTGACGTGGCGGCGAGCGTCCCGTTTCGCGCGAACTCGCTGCTCGCGTTCGTGAATTCCGGCGCCGCCCACGGCGCGACGCTCCCCGCCGATGCGCCGCTCGACGAGCGCTACACGTTCCAGTTCTACATCAAGCCTGACGACGGCAAGCTGAAGAAGCTCCTGCAGGACCTGCCCGAAGACGTCCGCGCCGACTGGAAAGGCCTGGCATAGGCCCGCGCGCCCTGAAGGGCACGCGCTACAGGCGATTGTGTTGTTGCCTGTGCCCCCCAGACCAGCGCTATATGGGGCGATTCAGGCCGCCGGTGGTCCACCGGAGATCGATCGGTCGCCTGTAGCGCGCGCCCTTCAGGGTGCGCGCCAGGGAAACGTCAGGCGTACATGCCGCGCATCCGCGTGATGGTGCCGACGCGATTGATGGCGACGATGTAGGCGGCGGTGCGGAGGTCGACCTTGTACTTCAGCGACGTCTGCAGGACGTCGTCGAACGCCTCGCACATCTTCTTTTCGAGCTTGGTGTTCACTTCCTCTTCTTCCCAGAAGTAACCGTAGCGGTCCTGCACCCACTCGAAGTACGAGACGGTGACGCCGCCCGAGTTGGCGAGGATGTCGGGGATGACGAACACGCCGCGCTCGTGGAGGATCTTGTGCGCGTCGGGAGTGGTGGGTCCGTTGGCCCCCTCGGTCATGATCTTCGCGCGAATCTGCCCGGCGTTCTCGACGGTGACCTGGTTCTCGAGCGCGGCGGGAATCAGCACGTCCACCTCGAGTGCGAAGAGCTCCTCGTTGGTGATCGGCTCGCCGCCAGGGAAGCCGTCGATCGTCTTGTGCTCCTTCGCGTAGTCGAGCATCCTGGTGATGTCGAGCCCCTGGGGATTCCGGACGCCGCCCTTCCAATCGCTCACCGCCACGATGCGCGCGCCCGCCTTGGCGAGCAGGTCGGCCGACACCGAGCCGACGTTGCCAAACCCCTGGATCGCCACCGTCATGTTCTTGATGTCGAAGCCGAGATGCTTGGCGGCCTCACGCGTGACGATCATCACGCCGCGGCCGGTGGCTTCGCGCCGGCCGAGCGAACCGCCGAGCTCGATCGGTTTGCCGGTGACGACGGCCGTCGACGTGTGGCCGACGTGCATGCTGTAGGTGTCCATCACCCACGCCATGACCTGGTCGTTGGTGTTCACGTCGGGTGCGGGAACGTCCTTCTCTGGACCGATCGCCTCGATGATCTCCGCGATGTAGCGCCGGGTCAGTGCCTCGAGCTCGCGCTTCGACATCCGCGTCGGGTCGCAGGCGACGCCGCCTTTGCCGCCGCCGAACGGGATATGCGCGACCGCGCACTTCCAGGTCATCCACGCGGCGAGCGCGGTGACCTCGTCGAGACTGACGTCGGGGTGATAGCGGATGCCGCCCTTCGCGGGACCCAGCGTGATGTTGTATTGGACGCGGTAGCCGGTGAAGACCTCGATCTCGCCGTTGTCCATCTGCACCGGACACGAGACGATGATCTGCCGCTTGGGATGCGTGAGGATCTTCCAGATACCCGGTTCGAGTTTGAGGATGCGGGCGGCGCCGTCGAACTCCTGCAGCATCGCTCCGAAGATCGTGCCGTGGTCGGCCATGAGGTCCATTGTAAGGCCGCCGAAAGGCGAACACGACGTGCGAGTCGAAAGACGGCCTCCGAGTAGAATTGAGTCGATGAAGAGCGCGCCATCGGGCCCTGCGATCGAGAAGGCCTTCACGACGATTTCCGGCCGGCCCATCGAGCGTCTCTACACCCCCGAAGACATCGCCCAGCTCGACTACGCACGCGATCTCGCCGATCCCGGCGCCTTTCCCTACACGCGCGGCATTCATCCCACCGGCTACCACGGCAAGCCCTGGACGATGCGCCAGTTCGCCGGGTTCGGCACACCTGAGGAAACCAACCAGCGGTACACGCAGTTGCTCGAGGCCGGCGGCACCGGCCTGAGCGTCGCCTTCGACCTGCCGACCTTGATGGGTCGCGATCCGGACGATGCGCTGTCGCTGGGTGAAGTCGGGAAGTGCGGCGTCAGCGTGGCGTCGCTGGCCGACATGGAGACGCTCTTCAGCGGGATCGATCTCGGCGCGATCACGACGTCGATGACGATCAACTCGCCGGCGTCGATGATCTTCGCGATGTATCTCGTCGTCGCCGAGAAGCAGGGCGTCAGCTGGCAGACGCTGTCGGGGACGCTGCAGAACGACATCCTCAAGGAATTCATCGCGCAGAAGGAATACATCTACCCGCCGCGCCCGTCGATGCGGCTGATCACCGACATCTTCGCGTTCTGCATGGAGCAGGTGCCGAAGTGGAACACCATCTCGGTGAGCGGGTACCACATCCGCGAAGCGGGCGCGACCGCCGCGCAGGAGCTGGCGTTCACGCTGCGCGACGGCATCGAATACGTGCAGTACGGCGTCGACGCGGGCCTGGACGTCGATGCGTTCGCGCCGCGCATCTCGTTCTTCTTCAACGCGCATAGTGATTTCTTCGAGGAGATCGCCAAGTACCGCGCGGCGCGCCGCATCTGGGCGCACGTGATGCGCGAGCGGTTCAAGGCGAGCAATCCCCGATCGTGGCAACTCCGCTTTCACACGCAAACCGCCGGCGTGTCGCTGACCGCGCAGCAGCCCTACAACAACGTCGTCCGAACGGCGCTGCAGGCGATGGCTGGTGTGCTCGGCGGCACGCAGTCGCTGCACACCAACTCGCTCGACGAAGCGCTCGCGCTGCCGACGGCTGAAGCCGCCACGCTGGCGCTCCGCACGCAGCAGATCATCGCGCACGAGACCGGCGTGGCCGACATCGTCGATCCGCTCGGCGGGTCGTATTTCGTGGAACGGCTGACCCGCGACCTGGAGGCTGAGGCGCTCGCCTACTTCGACACGATCGACCGCATGGGCGGGATGGTTGAGGCGGTGGAGCGCGGCTATCCGCAGAAAGAGATCGCCGAAAGCGCCTACCGCTTCCAGCAGGCGGTCGAGTCGCGCGAGCAGCTCATCGTCGGCGTCAACGACTTCGTCGCCGTAGGCGAGCGGCCGATCGTCACGCTCTACATTGATGAGTCGGTGGGCGAGAAGCAGGTGCGCCAGTTGGTGCAGCTGCGTGCAACCCGCGACAACGCCAGGGTCGAGCGGGCGCTGAACGCGCTGAAGGCCGGTGCCGCTGGCGTCGAGAACACGATGCCGCTCCTGATCGAGGCGGTCCGCGCCTACGCGACGGTCGGGGAAATGTGTAATGCCCTGCGTGAAGTCTGGGGGGAGTACGAGGAAAGTCCGGTAATCTAGGCGGGGGCTGAAGCCCCCGCCCTACAACCGGACCTGTAGCGCGGGGGCTTTAGCCCCCGCGATTGAGATGAATCAGAAAATCAGAGTGGTTATCGCGAAGCCAGGGCTCGACGGTCACGACCGTGGCGCCAAGGTGATCGCGCGCGCGCTGCGCGACGCGGGGATGGAAGTCATTTACACCGGGCTCCGGCAGACACCCGAACACATCGTGGCGGCGGCGCTGCAGGAGGACGCCGACGTCATCGGCTTGTCGATCCTGTCGGGCGCGCACATGCACATCTGTCCGCGCGTGATGGAGCTGCTGCATCAGAACGGTCTCGATGACGTCATGGTCGTCGTCGGCGGCATCATCCCGGACGTGGATATTCCCAAGTTGAACGTGATTGGCGTGCGCGGCATCTTCCTGCCCGGCACGCCGATGCAGGAGATCGTGGACTTCATCACGAAGAACGCCCGCTCACGAGTGGGATCGGTATAGCGCATGGCTCATAAGCTGCTGCTTGCCGACGACAGCGTCACCATCCAGCGCGTCATCGAGCTCACGTTCTCAGGCGAGGACGTGGACGTATCCGCGGTCAGCGACGGGGAAGAGGCGATTGCGCGCATCCAGATCGACCGGCCTGACATCGTGCTGGCCGACATCGGCATGCCGAAACGCAGCGGCTACGACGTCTCGGCGTTCATCAAGGGCGATCCGACGTTGAAGCACATTCCGGTGCTGCTGCTCGCCGGCGCGTTCGAGCCGGTCGACGATGCCCTGGCGGCGTTGGTGGGATGCGACGGTGTGCTCGTGAAGCCATTCGAGCCGCAGCAGGTGATCGCGCGGGTGAAAGAGTTGCTGGAGGGCAAGAAGGGCGCGACCGCGCGCCCGATCGCCGACGTCGCACGCCCGGTGGAGCGGCTGGCGCTGCGCGCCGAGGATCAGGCCGCCACGCGCGTCGAAGCGCCGCAGACGGTGGCCCGGATGGAAGCGCCAACCCCAACCCTGGCCCCGGCAACGCGCGTGGTCGAGGAGCGCATCCCGCCCAAGCCGATTGAATTCCCGCGTCGCGAAGAACCTCAGCCACCGCCGCCCGTCATCGACCGCGACAACGTGGATGCCTTCGATTTCGCCGAGGCCGCGACGGCGTCAGGCGAAACGGCTGGACCGCGGTCGCAGGCCCCGGACGAATCGCTCGACGAGTACTTCGATCGGCTGGATGCTGCATTCGCCACGTTGAGCGGCGTCCCGGTGCCCCCATCCGACCGGCCGGACGATCAGGACCGGTTTGACGATCGCCTGGACGTCCCGACGCTCGACGATCTGCTCGCGTCTGATTTCGGCACGCTGCCTTCGTCATCGATCGATCTGCCGCTGCACTCGCCGACGGTGACGCCGTTTACGCCGAAGTCCTTTGTTTCGCCGCCCGCGGTGGAGCCGCCCGATGTCACGCCCACTCGCGCGCCGGCGCCAGCGGAACCGCCGCCGCCGGTTGACCATCGCGTCGACCGCGTCGCCGAGCGCCAGCCGCCTGCGCCGGCGTCCTCCCCGGACCGCATCGTCGCGGACGCGTTCACCGCGCTCCTCGCGGTGGAGCGGGGCGAGCCGGGAGCCGGGCCGGTACGTCTGACGACCGCGCCAGCGGAGCCTGTCCTCACCGAGGCATTCCTGGACGAGGTCGTCCGCAGGGTCGTCGAACGCCTATCGCCGGGCGCCGCCCGCGGCGTGATCACCGAGATCGTGTCCGAGGTCGCGGAGCGCCTGGTTCGGGAAGAAATCGAACGTATTCGGAAGCGCCAGTAAACTAGTCAGTGAATGTCTGACGTACTGGAGACACATCCGATCACCCTGCCGGAGAAGCCAGCGCTCGAGGGGCTCGAGGAGAAGTGGAACGCGCGCTGGGAGGCCCAGGGCACGTACCGGTTCGACCGCACTCACACCCGCGAACAGGTCTACTCGATCGATACGCCGCCGCCGACCGTCAGCGGATCGCTGCACGTCGGGCACGCCTTTTCCTACACGCACACCGACCTTATCGCCCGGTTTCAGCGGATGCGCGGCAAGGCCGTCTTCTACCCGATGGGGTGGGACGACAACGGCCTGCCGACCGAGCGCCGCGTGCAGAACTACTACGGCGTTCGCTGCGATCCCTCGCTCCCGTACGACCCGCACTTCCAGCCGCCGGACAAGCCAGGCAAGCAGGCGATTTCCGTTTCGCGCCCCAACTTCATCGAGCTGTGCAACCGCCTGACGGCCGAAGACGAAAAGGCCTTCGAAGGTCTGTGGCGCCATCTCGGGCTGTCGGTCGACTGGTCGATGACCTACGCGACCATCTCCAAGCGGGCGCAGCGCATTTCGCAGGCGTCATTCCTGCGCGCGCTGACACGCGGCATGGCGTATCAGCTCGAAGCGCCGACGCTGTGGGATGTCGACTTCCGCACGGCCGTGGCGCAAGCGGAGCTCGAAGATCGCGAGCAGCCGGGTGCCTACCACCGCATCCGCTTCGCGCGCCCAGGCGGCGACGCTGTCGAAATCGAGACGACACGGCCGGAGCTGATTCCCGCGTGCGTGGCTCTCGTGGCGCACCCCGACGACGAGCGGTACGGGCCGCTCTTTGGCACCGACGTCATCTCGCCGCTCTTTGGCATGCCGGTGCCGGTGCTCGCGCACACGCTCGCCGATCCTGAAAAGGGCAGCGGCATGGCGATGATCTGCACGTTTGGCGATCTCACGGACGTGATCTGGTGGCGGGAGCTCGCGCTGCCCGTGCGCGCGGTCATCATGCCCAACGGTGCGTTTCGAACGGTGACGTGGGGCGACAAGGGCTGGGAGTCACGCGACGCGTCGCGCGCCCAGCAGGCCTACGACCAGCTCGCGAATCTCTCCGCCTCGAAAGCCCGCACCCGCATCGTCGAGATGCTTCGCGAATCAGGCGATATGATTGGCGAGCCCCGGCCGATCACGCATCCGGTGAAGTTCTACGAGAAGGGCGACCGCCCGCTCGAGATCATCACCAGCCGCCAGTGGTTCATGAAGACGATGGAGTTCCGCGATGCGTTGATCGCGCGTGGGCACGAGCTGAAGTGGCACCCCGAGTACATGCGGCACCGCTACGAGAACTGGGTGAATGGACTGGTGGGCGACTGGTGCATCAGCCGGCAGCGGTTCTTCGGCGTGCCCTTTCCGGTGTGGTATCCGGTGCGTGCCGACGGCAGCGTGGATCACGACCGTCCGTTGGTGCCAGAGGAGTCGGAGCTGCCGATTGATCCTTCCATCGACGTGCCGAAGGGCTATACGGCGGAGCAGCGGGATGTGCCGAACGGCTTCGCCGGCGATCGCGACGTGATGGACACCTGGGCGACCTCATCGCTCACGCCACAGATCGCCGGCGGCTGGCTCGAGGATCCCGATCTGTTCGCCCGCGTGTTCCCGATGGACCTGCGGCCGCAGGCCCACGACATCATCCGAACCTGGCTGTTCACGACCGTCCTGCGCGCGCACCTCGAGCACGGGACGCTGCCGTGGGCGAATGCGGCGTTGTCAGGATTCATCACCGATCCCGACCGCAAGAAGATGTCGAAGTCGAAAGGCAACGTCGTCACGCCGATGGGCCTGCTGCAGGAGCACGGATCGGACGGCGTGCGCTACTGGGCGGCGTCTGCCCGGCCGGGCGCCGACACGGTGTTCGAGCCCGGCCAGATGAAGGTCGGACGTCGACTCGCCATCAAGATTCTCAACGCCGCGCGGTTTGCGCTGATGCAGGCCGAGCCGCGTGGACCGATCGTGGAGCCGCTCGACCGCGGGATGCTGACGAGCCTCTCGGTGCTGGTGACGGACACGACCAAGGACCTCGAGGCCTACGACTACTCGCGCGCGCTGGAAAAGACCGAGCGATTCTTCTGGTCGTTCTGCGATGACTATCTCGAGCTGGTCAAGGGTCGTCGATACGGCGACTTCACGCCCGAAGGGGCGGCGTCCGCCAATAGCGCCATGCTCGTGGCGCTCTCGACGATGCTGAGGCTGTTTGCGCCGTTCCTGCCGTTTGTCACCGAGGAAGTGTGGTCGTGGTGGCGTCCGGGCTCGATCCATACGGCAACGTGGCCGACGGCCGATGAGATCGTCGCGTCGATTGGCGGCGCCGATGCCGCTGCAGCGATGGTGGCGCTGCAGACCCAGCAGGCGCTCGGGGAAATCCGTCGCGTCAAAGCGATCGACAAGCGGGCGACGAAGGCGGTCATCGAGCACGCGGTGCTGCCTGAGAAGTTCGAAGGGCTGGCGCCTGCGGCCAACGACCTTCGCGCGGCCGCACACATCCGCGCGCTCGAATTTGGCGAGGTCGAGGAGCCAAAGCTGATCTTCGCCGAGGAACCGGCGGCGGCCGACCGGGGCCCCCAGCGCGCAAACCTGCGCGATGGGGCGGAGGAGCCGCGCGCATGAGGGCGGTGCCATTCGAGCCGCTCGACCCCGGGATGTACCGGGAGCTGGTCCGCCGCGCGCTCGCCGAAGACTTTGGCTGGGGCGATGTCACGACCGAAACCATCATCGATCGTGACCAGAAGGCGAACGCGATCATCCTCGCCAAGTCACCCTGCGTGCTGGCCGGACTCGACATCGCGTCCGAGGCATTCCGGCAGCTCGATCCCAGCGTGGCGGTCGTCATGCATTTCAAGGACGGCGATCGCTGCGAGCCGGGCACCGTCGTGGCCGAGTATCGCGGCCACTCCGCGGGACTTCTGACCGCGGAGCGCACGGCCCTGAACTTTCTTCAGCGGCTCTGCGGCATCGCCACCATCACCCGCCAGTTCGTCGACGCGGCCGCCGGGCGCATCGTCGTGCTCGATACGAGGAAGACCACGCCCTTGCTGCGCGCGCTCGAGAAGTACGCGGTGCGTGCCGGCGGGGGCGTGAATCATCGCAGCGGGCTGGACGAAGGGATCCTGATCAAGGACAACCACGTGCGGCTCGCCGGGGGAGTAGTGACGGCGGTCACGCGCATGCGCAAGGCCAACCGCGAGATGCCGACCGAGGTCGAGGCGCAGTCGCTGGAGCAGGTCGATGAAGCGCTGCAAGCCGGGGCGGAGATCATCCTGCTCGATAACCTCTCGACCTCCGACATCATCGAGGCCGTGGGGCGATGCCGCGGCCTCGCCAAAACAGAAATCTCGGGCGGCGTGACGCTCAGCCGCATGCCGGAGCTCGCCGCCACGGGCGCAGACTTTGTGTCGGTCGGCGCGCTCACTCATTCGGCGCCAGCCGCCGATCTCAGCTTCGAAATTGAACCCGCGTAAGTCCCCGCCTGCGCCGCTACCCGAAGAATTCGCTGAGCTGCTGAGGAACGCCAGCGATCGCCTTGGCGTGTTTTCGCACCAGCAGTTCCTGTGGTACTCGACCGTGCCTTCGACCAACGATCTGGCCGGGGCCCTCGCCGAACGCGGCGCGAGGGAAGGCTGCGCGGTGATCGCCGAGGCGCAGTCGGCGGGCCGGGGCCGTCACGGCCGGGTGTGGTCGTCACCACCGGGAGCAGGGCTCTACATCTCGACGATCCTCAGGCCTCCCACCCACGCGCTGTCGCTGCTGACGATTGCCGCGGGCGTCGCCGTGGCTGACGCGATCCAGCGGGCGACCGGGCTCGATTGCCAGCTGAAGTGGCCAAACGACGTCTACGCGGGTGAGCGGAAGCTCGCCGGCCTGCTCGCTGAAGCGGGCTCGATGGAAGAGGGAGACGACGCCGACGATAGTCCTCGGCTGCGCTACGTTGTCCTCGGCATCGGCATCAACGTGATGCCCGCGGCGCATCCTGCAGATGTTGCGGCGAGAGCGACGTCGATCGAAGGAGAGCTTGGGCGGGGCATCGACCGCGGGTTGCTGCTGACGGAGCTGCTGGTGAGCCTGTCGGCCCGATACGAGGAGCTACGCGGAGGCCATCCGCAAGACGTGCTCAGCGCCTGGCGCGCGCGGTCGGCGTCGACGCTCGGGAGAGCGGTCGAGTGGGACGCTGGCGGTCCGCGCCGAGGCGTGGCCGACGGTATCGGTGACGACGGCGCGCTCCTGATACGGACGGAAGAGGGCCTCGAGAGGGTCATCTCGGGGGAGATCAGGTGGACCTAGACGGGCAGAAGTTCGAACTTCCTGCTTCCTGGTTCCTGGTTCGTGTTCAGGTTCGGTGCGGGGTTCTGGGTTCGGGGTTCGGAGTTCGGAGTTCGGAGTTCGACGGCCCACGGAACGAGGAACCTGGAACCGGGCACGGCCAATCCAGAACCGAACCTGAACACGAACCCGGAACCGGGCACCAGGAAGCGTGAACGACTCCCTCACAGATCCACCAGCCTACTGCCGCGAGATCGAGGCGTACCTCTGTCGCAAGAATGACGGTCACCTCGTGCGGATCGTCGGCCCTGCGTTCGAGCAGGTCTGCGGGTGGGCGGCGAAGGGCGTGCCGTTGAAGGTGGCGTGCCGCGGGATCGATCGCTACTTCGAGCGTTACTACGCAAAGGGTCCACGCCGGCGTCCGGTGCGCGTGGAATTCTGCGATGCCGACGTGCTCGACGTGTTCGACGAATGGCGCCGCGCGGTCGGCGTCGCGGCATCGCCAGATGCCGCAGAGGCGGGCCTTCAGGCCCGCCATGGTTCGTTGCCGGCACATCTCGAGCGCGTGGTCGCTCGCCTGACGACGCTGCGGGCCGGTGATGTCCGCTCGCTCGACGCGATCATCGATGAGCTGATTCGCGAGCTCGACGCGGCGAGGAGCCGGGCAAAGGGCCTGCGTGGAGACGCGCGTCAGGCATTCGTCGAACGGCTCCGCGACCTGGACGACCATCTGATCGACGTCGCGCGGGAAGGCTGCAGCGCCGAGACGGTGCAGGAGCTGCGCGTCGAAGCCGATCGCGAGCTGCTGCCGTTTCGCGCGCGGATGCCGGAGGAGGCCTACGCGCAGTCGCGCAACGCCTGCGTCAACCGTCTCGTGCGCGAACGCCTGCGCCTGCCGGTGATTGCCTTCGAATGATCGAACCGGGATCGATCCTCACGCTCGACGTCGAGAAGCCGGCAGCCGGCGGCCGCATGCTCGCGCGTCACAAGGGGCAGGTGGTGCTGGTCTGGGGCACGATTCCCGGCGAGCGGATCCAGGCGCGCGTCGAGCGCGCGACCCGCAGCGTGCTCTACGCGGAGACCACCGAGGTCCTCTCGGCGTCGCCCGATCGTCGCGACGCGGCACGCGACTGGCGGTGCGGCGGCAACGTCCTCGCGCACGTCGTCTACGAGCGGCAGCTCACGCTGAAGGCCGAGATCATCCAGGACGCGCTCGGCCGGATCGGCCGCATTCCACTCACGTCGCCGCCGATCGTGATCGGGTCTCCGGAACACGGCTACCGCATGCGCGCGCGGCTGCACGCGCGTGATGGGCGCCTCGGTTTCTATCGAGAGGGGACGCACGACCTGTGCTCCGTCGAAGGGACGGGCCAATTGCTCCCCGAGACGGTCGCCTGGCTCGCCGCGGCCGAAGCGGTGCTGCAGCGCGACAACCTGACCGG
This sequence comes from Candidatus Sulfopaludibacter sp. SbA3, assembly GCA_945876205.1. Classification (GTDB taxonomy): domain Bacteria; phylum Acidobacteriota; class Vicinamibacteria; order Vicinamibacterales; family UBA2999; genus CANNDT01. The sequence continues at coordinate 10,214 of CAMCNL010000027.1, read as the reverse complement.
TCTGAGCGGCCTCGAATTCGCCGAGAACATCCCAGGCACCGAGCGTGCCACGCGCGTCGAGGTGCACGACGGCGCAGACGCGTCGCGCTTCAGCGCGCTGGTCAGCGAGGAGCAGACGGTCACCGACGTCCTCCGCGTCAGGGAAGACGATCCGGCGACGACACTGCGGCTGCGCCGGAACGTCCGGTCGTTCTTCCAGGGCAACCGGTTTCTGCTCGAGCGGCTCGTGCGCCACGTCGTCGCGCTCGTGCCCGAGGGGCCGGTCGTTGACCTCTACGCGGGGGTAGGGCTGTTCGGTTTGTCGCTCGCCGCCGCGGGCGCGAAAGACGTGACGCTGGTCGAAGGCGATCCGGCCAGTGGCGCAGACCTGGTGGCCAACGCCGAGCCGTTCGCCGACCGCGTGCGCGTGCGCCGCGCGAGCGTCGAAGGGTTTCTCGCGGCGGGTCCAGGGCGCGGGACCCGCCTCACGACCGACACTTCAGACGCCACATTTGTCGTCGATCCGCCGCGCACGGGAATGTCGAAGGAAGCGCTGGCCGGCATCATTCAACAGCAGCCGGCGCGGATCGTTTACGTGTCGTGTGACGTGGCGACGCTCGCCCGCGATACGCGGACGCTGCTCGATGCGGGATATCTGCTGGAGGCGTTGACCGGCATCGATCTGTTTCCCAACACCGCGCACGTCGAAACAGTGGCCGTTCTTACTGTCACGTAGCCACAGAGGCACAGAGACTCAGAGATATTCTGGCCTGTCTCTGTGACTCCGTGTCTCTGTGGCTCGCGATCAGCGGGTACTCGCGGCGATGAACCCTTCGAACAGCGGACGGAATTCTCCGGTCCGGTAGAAGTTCTCCGGGTGCCACTGCACGCCCAGGCAGAAGCGCCGCGACGGATCTTCGATCGCTTCGATGACGCCGTCTGGCGCGGTGGCGGTCGAGACGAGACCCTCGCCGAGTGTCTTGACCGCCTGGTGGTGCCGGCTGTTGACGGCGCATTCCTCTGAGGCGTTCTCGGTGCGCGTCTTCATCAACCGCTCGAGCAAGCTGTTCGGCGCCATCCAGATGTCGTGGGCGATCGCGAATCGCGGCTCCTTGATGACATGTTCGATGTCGCCGGCGACTTCGTCGGGGATGTCCTGCACCAGCGTGCCGCCGCGCGCGACGTTGAGGACCTGGATGCCGCGGCAGATCGCGAAGAGCGGCAGGTCGGCGTCGATCGCGCGCCGTACCAGCTCGATCTCGTAGTCATCGCGGCCGGCCTCCGCCGGATCGAACGCCGCGTGCGCGGCGGCGCCGTAGATCGTCGGCAGCACGTCTCCGCCGCCGGTCAGCAGCAGGCCGTCCACCGATCGGACGACGTCCTCCGGACGATCGACGGTCCAGTCGAGCACGCGCGGCTCGCCGCCGGCGCGGCGCACGGACTCTTCGTAATCGTGAAGCTTGCTGCTCGGGGCAATTCCTATGATCGGCATCTACATCCTTGGGGGCACGGTGATGCCCATCAAATCGAGCGCGCGGGTGAGTTGATCCCGGACGTAGATCACCGCGGCGGCTCGCCACCGCCGCACATCGTCGCGTTCCTCGTTGAGGATCGGTGACCGGTGATAGAAGGCATTGAAGGACTGCGCCAGCGAGAAGGCGTACTTGGCCAGCACCGAGAACTCGAGCGAGCGGATGACCTGGTCGACCACTTCGTCGAGCCGCGAGGCCTCGAGCACCAGGGCCCAGAGATCCTGGGTGCCGTGCTCGCCGGTCAGCTCGCCGGCGGGAATGTCCTTCAGCGACGTGAGCAGGGCCGCCTCGTCGAGCCCAAAGCGCTGCTGCACCTTCTGGAAGATATTGTTCGCCCGCACGACCGCGTACTGAATGTACGGTCCGCTCTCGCCCTCGAAACTGAGCGCCTCCTCGAGGTCGAACGCGATCACCTTGCCACGCGAGAACTTGATCAGGAAGTAGCGGACGGCCGCGATGCCGATCATCTGGGCGATCCGCAGGCGTTCCTCGTCGCCCAGTTCGGCGTTGCGCTTGCCGACCTCGGCGCCGGCGTTCCGGGTGAGCGTGTCGAGGAGATCGTCTGCCTTCACGCCGAGACCCTTGCGGCCCGACACTTCGACGAACGGACGCTTCGCGTCCTCGGAGTCCGGAGCCGGCGCGACGCCGAGCTCGCGCGCCGTGGCATGCGAGAGCGCCACCATCTCGTACGAAAAGTGATGCGATCGCTCGGCGCCCTCAGGATGCCCAACCGCGACCAGCGCCTGCTTCAGCAGCTTCTGCAGGTACGACTGCCGGACGTCGATGACGTTGTAGACGTAGGCCGCGCCACCGTAGAGCGGATGGTCGTTCTCGCCACCAGTCGAGCATGTGGCCCACAGGGGATCGCCATTCGGCCGCAACGCGAACACGCGGTAGTGAAAATCTCTGCCCAGCAGTCCGAGCTTCCAGAACTGATAGGCGATGTCCTTGCCAACGTAGGTGACGACGCCATTGGAGCGGACGATGACCTTCTCGCGTTCCTCGGCCTCCTCAGGTTCCTGGCTCTGAGCTTTGGGCTCCTCATCCTCCTGGATCGGCATGACCCAGCAGCCAGCGAGGCGACCTTCGGTTTGCAGGTAGACCGCGCCCTTCGCCTTCAGCACGTCGAAGGCCTGCGCCCAGAACTTCAGCCGGAGGATGTCGCCTTCCCAGGTGAGCAGGTCGTAGTCGACGTTCATCCGCGCCATCGTCTTGAGGTGGCAGCGGACGATGCGGTCGGCGATGAAGGCGGCGATGTCGGCGTTCTCGTTGCCGCCGTGCTCGATGTCGTGGAGCGTGTCGGTCCGGTGCTTGAGCCGCGCCTCCTTGTCGCCGTCGTACCACTCGGTGACGCGGGCGTAGAGGTCCCAGCAGAAGTAGTCAAACCGGGTCGAGTCGGCGATCGCGCGGATCTCGTCGAACGTCTTGCCCTCGAGCACGCGGAAGCCGACGACCACGTCGGCCACCTGCACGCCGGTGTCGTCGATGTAGTTCTGGACCTCCACCGGGATTCCGCGGAACTTCAGCACGCGGACGAGCGTGTCGCCCAGCGCGGAGTTACGGAGGTGGCCGATATGCGCGGCCTTGTTTGGATTGATGGCCGTGTGCTCGACGATGGCCTTGCCGGCGAAACGGGCTTCGTCCCTGAGGGTGGTGCCCGCTGGACCCGCCAGGCGATCGAGAAGAAAGGGGCGGCGGTCGAGGAAGAAATTCAGGTATCCGTTGGCCGCGGCGGATACACCCACCACCCCCTCGACCGTGCCAAAGGCGCTGGCGATCTCCTGGGCGATGGCTTTCGGCGCCTTGCGCAGCCGGCGGGCGAGCTCGAAGGCGAGCGGGGTGCCGAGATCGCCGAGGTCGCGATTCGGCGGATAGTCCAGCACAATGGGCGGCGTCTCCGCCGGCGCGAGCGCGTACAGCGATGTCAGAAGGTGCGCGACGTGCGCGCGCAGGCGGTCGTGGACGGGCAGGATCATTTAAGGTACGATTTTTTACGTCCGAGCCCGCTCGTAGTCGGCCGGCGTGTTGACGTTGAGAAGCAACCGGCCATCCGGATCGAACGGCCCGAGCTCATCGGGGCCGAGCTCGCGGACGAGCAGGCCGGTGAGCGCGTCACCGACTCGTAACTCGCCGCGATCGATCCTGGCCTTCAGGTGTCCGGCAATCCGGCGGTCGTATGACGCGCACAGCGGGTGGCGTCCACGCTCGTCGCGCGGCACGGCGGCGTCCACGCCTTCGCCGCGCTCGGCCAGACGGGCGAGAAAGGGCGCCGTCAGAAACGGCATGTCGCAGGCTATCACCAGTACTTGTTCCGTTGGCGCTTCGACGAGCGCCGTATACAGACCGCCGAGCGACCCAGCCCCTGCCATGCGATCCGTCACCACCATCGTATCCGCGGCAACGGTCTTCGGCGCGATCTTCGAGTTAGCGCCCGCGACGATCAGGATGTGCGGGGTCAGTTCGCGAAGCAGCGACAACTGCCGATCGAGGATCGAATCGGATCCGACGACCAGCGCGCTCTTGTCGATTCCGCCGAGCCGGCGCGCCTGCCCGCCGGCGAGAATCGCTCCAGTCCACAAACCAGTACACGGTATCAGAAAAGCTACGCATGATTGAGGCGGGGATTGGCCGGTTGCTCGTGGCAAGCCTGCACCAGGGGATCGCAGACTTGCTGCCGACGCGGCTCGAATTTTACGAGGCGTGGCTGAATCCCGCCGGGCTGCGTGACGGAAAAATTGGACTGGCGCCGCTGGCCGCGGTCCTGAGCTTTCTCCGGATGGAAGGCGAGCCGTACAAATTGATCGCCGCCCGGGCGGGCGAGTACACCGCCGAATGGCACGTGGACGACATGCCCGGGTATCGCCGTGCCCTGATGCGCGCGGTGCCGCCCGGCGTGCGCGTGCACCTGGTGATGCGCGAGGCGCGCGCGATGATTCGCAAGACCTACCGTGGCAGCCGCGCGATCGTCCGCTGGCGCAAGGGACGCGGCGCCGTCGACATCCGAGGATCGATCTTCTGCGAGGTGCGCGACCGCGTCGAGCAGCCGCTCTGCGGGTACTACGCGTCGGGGATCCGGAGGCTGATGTATCTCTTCAACCTGGACGTCGAGGTCGCGACCGAGCAGTGCCGCGCCACGGGAGCCGGGCAGTGCCTGATGACCGTCCTCGTGCGTCCAATGGGGGCAGCTGGATAATGTCTTTGCTGCCACGGTGTGTCGTAGGAGCGATGTTGCTGGTGTGTGGCGCAGTGGCTGATGCCGCAGCTCAAGCCCCTCCGTCGCAGCAGCTCGTCATCCCGTTCGAGAACGCCACCCGCGAGCCGCGCGGCTACTGGCTGGGCGAAGGGTCTGCGGTGCTCCTCACTGACGATCTCAACGCCCTCGGCGTGCCGGCGATCACGCGCGACGATCGGCTGCGCGCCTTCGAGCGGCTGCGAGTGCCCACCGAAGCGAGCCTGAGCCTGGCCACCGCCATCCGCCTTGGACAGGTCGTCGGCGCCGAGCAGGTGATTGTCGGCAGCTTCGAGCTTCGAGGCACCTATCTCGCCGTCAAGGCGCGGACGATCCGGCTCGACACCGGCCGCATGTCGCCCGAGCTCGTGGAGCTGGGGACGCTGAACGACATGTTCGCGGTCTACGGGCGCCTCGCCCGGCGGATCGCGCCGAACTCGCCCGTCTCGGAAGAGCAGATGGAGCAGGGGCATCCACCGCTCGCGGCCTTCGAGCAATACATCAAGGGCGTGCTCGCCGAAGCGCCCGCGACGCAGACGTCGTTCCTGACCCAGGCGCTCAAGATCGCTCCGGCCTTCCATCGCGCGCGGATCGCGTTCTGGGCCGTGCACACCGACCAGGGAGAGCATCAGCAGGCGCTCAGCGTCGTGCGCGAAGTGCCCACCGATCATCGGCTCGCGCGGCAGGCTCGGTTTCTCGCGGGCGTGTCGATGCTGAACCTGGCGCAGTACGCCGACGCCTTCAACGCCTTCTCCGAGCTCAATCGCGTGAAGCCGGATCCGGCGCTCCTCAACAACATGGGGATCGTTCAGCTCCGGCGTCCGGCAGGGTCGCCCGGTGGCCGCGCCATTTCGTACTTTGGCGAGGCCGTGAAACTCGAGGGCAACGACTCGGATATCTTCTTCAATCTCGGCTACGCCTACTGGCTCGATCGAGACACGCAGGGCGCGATCAACTGGCTGCGCGAGGCCGTTCGCCGCAATCCGTCCGACGATGAGGCGCATTACGCGCTGGGCGTCGCGCTACAGGCGTCGGGCAGCATCGCCGAAGCGACGCGCGAGAAGGAGCTGGCGAGGCAGCTCTCGTCGGTCACCGCCGAATGGGAAGCCAGGCAGCCGGGCGCCAATGCGGTCCCGCGCGGCCTCGAGCGCCTCAAGCTCGACATCGACGTGCCGCAGACGCTGCGGCCCGAAGACCTCGTCGTCGCCGCGGAGCAGCGCGACCAGCGGGAAGCCGCGGCATTTCACCTGGAGCGCGGGAAGCGGTTCTATGAAGGTGAACGCGACGAAGAGGCAGTTGCCGAGCTGAGAAGGACGGTGTTTCTCGCGCCCTATGAGAGCGCTGCCCATCTGCTGCTCGGCAAGATCTACATGCGCAACGGCCGATCGCAGGATGCGATCGACGCGCTGAAGATCGCGGTCTGGAGTGATCCCACCAACAACGAAGCGAAGGATCTACTCGCGCGCCTCGCCCCTAAATGAGTCGGCCGGCCGTTCCGATACGTAAGGCATCGGAATGATCCGAAGGATGAGCTCATGCTCATCCGTGTTAAAATGCCGAGCTAAATCATGCAGGATGAGGCGTTTCACGAGATTCAGTTGAACGGGAAACAACTGGTCTTCCTGTTCATGGCAGCCACGGTGGTGTCTGTCGTGATCTTCCTCTGCGGCGTGATGGTTGGACGGGGCGTGCCCACGCTGCGCGCCGGAGAACAAGTGGCCGTCGCGGATCAGGCATCGTTCGATCCGACAGTATCTCTTCCGACGGCGCTCGCCCCGGCCTCGGCGGTTGCACCCAGTTCCGAAGGCACTCCGATCGCCTCCCAGGAAACCCTGACCTATCCGGGTCGCCTCGAAGATTCCAATCCTCCAGCCGAGACCTTGAAGGTGCCCGCGCTCACGCGAGCGGCGGCAGTTGACATCCTGCCGGAGCCGGCGGCTGAGCCAACGGCTGAGCCCGCGAAGATCGCCGTGAGTATGCCGGCGAAGACCGCTGCGAAGATTCCCGCCGTGTCCGTGGCTGTTGCGACAGTCCCTCCGGCTGCCGCGACCAGAACTCCTGTGACGGCCGCAGCCGTCGCGCCGGCAACGCCAGCGCCGATCGCCGTGAAGGAACCGACGGGGAATGGCTTCGTCGTGCAGGTCGCCGCCGTCCGCGAACGTGCGGAAGCCGACACGATCGCGCGCCGCTTGAACGGCAAGGGTTACCCCGCATTCGTCACGACGCCCGCCGGCGCCGCCAACGTCTTCCGCGTGCGCGTCGGCAAGTACTCGGATCGCCGCGAAGCCGATTCCGTGGCGGGCCGCCTCGAAAAAGAAGAACAGTTCAAGCCATGGGTCACGCGCTAGCTTCCGCGCCGCCGTTCCGACTTCACGGCTCGCTTCATTCGCGCCCCAGTCCTGTGGGATACTAGCGCCCGTTACACACCCGTCACGCACGGCGTTGCTGCACACGAGGAGTCCTCCCTATGACGCTACCATCCATCGCCACCCGGTTCGCGGCCGTCATCATCGTCCTGTCATGTTCGGGGACCGCCTTCGCTGGGCAGGGTTCAACGGCGCCGTCGGGTTCCGCGCTGTACGTCAACTACTGCGGGTCCTGTCACGGACCGCAGGCCAAGGGCGACGGTCCCATGGCGTCGGCCATGAAGATAACGCCGGCCGACTTGACCACCATCGCGAAACGCAATAGCGGCAAGTTTCCGTCGGATACCGTGTTTCGGTTGATCGATGGCCGGAACCCGGCCAAGGGACATGGCGGGGCCATGCCAGTGTGGGGTGACACCTTCCTGCGCGCGCAAGGTGGAGCGTCGCCTGACGTCGTCAGGGCCAGGATCGAAGCGCTCGTCCGCTACCTCGAGACAATTCAGCAGCGCTGACCGCGGCTCAAGCCTGGACGCCCGATCGCAGGGCTCCGTTGACATACATAGAAGCGCAATGTATAACGCTTCTTCGTATGGATTTCGGTAAGGACCTCGTCGCGGCCTCCGCCACACCCCTCGTGCTCGCCATCCTCGCGGAGGGCGACAGCTACGGCTACGCCATCATCAAACGCGTGAGCGAGCTCTCCGGCGGTCACCTTCAATGGACCGACGGCATGCTCTACCCGGTGCTGCATCGCCTCGAGCGCCAGGCTCTGGTCGAAGCAAAATGGGGGGCCTCCGAGTCAGGCCGGAGGCGGAAGTACTACAGCATTACTTCCGAAGGTCTGGCCCAGCTCGCGGCCCAGCGAGAGCGCTGGAAAGTCGTGGACGAAACCCTTCACGCAATCTGGATGAAGACGAGCACCGTGTGACGATGCCCTTCGCCGCGCCGTTCGAAGAGCTCGAAGGCCACCTGCGCGACGAGATTCAAGGCGCCGTCCCTGTTGCCGCCGTTGTTTGGCTTTGCCTGACGCGGTGCGTCAGAACTTACCGAGACCTTCGTTGAGCTCGATGTAGGTGCCCCAGGGATCGGTGAGGAAGGCGATCGCCAGTCCGATCTCGGTGCGCACCGTATACGGCACGTCGAACTTGATGCCGGCGGCTTCGAGTTTCCTGCAGAACGCCTCGAGGTTCTTCACCTCGAACCCGATGTGGTCCAGCGCCCGTCCTTTGGTCGCCACAACCGCAGTCGGGTACTTGGAATACCGCAGGTTGACGCCTGGCAGGATCTGCGCCTCATAGAGCGTCCCCGCGCTCGTTGCCGTCGGCGGATTGCCTCCCGGCGGTCCAGGCTGCACGCCAAACACCCTGGCATACCAGGCTTCCATGTCGGCCATGGTCTTGCCGGCGGCCGCGCGATCGTCGGGAAAGAAATGAATCTGATCGAAGACGATCGGCGCCGCCTGTGCGGGCCGCTCCGGCATTTCGAGCCTGAGTCCGTCGGGCGTATAGAAGAAGCCGCCACGCCCGCTGGCATTCAACTCCATCTTCGCGCCGAGCGCCCTGAAGGCCGCCACGCTCGCAGGACCGTCCTTCACCAGGAATCCAATGTGATCGACGATGGTTCCCGCGGAGCCGCCGGTCGGCTCGGCCTGGCGCAGCAGGATCAATACGCCTGGAAATTTGAATCCCTCGATCGCTCCGAGCTTGGCCGGCACGCCGCCAAGCGCGGTCCAGAATTTCTTGCTGGCCTCGACGTCACGCACATTGAGGTGCACGTGACCCATCGTGATGCCTGCGTCGTTGGGAGGGGCGAGTTGGGCCAGGGCCGGCGAAGACGAGAGGGAGATCGCAAGCCCCACGATGAGCGCAAGACGTGTGATGGTCATGGTGGGCGCAGTATACGCCCGGGGGGCGGGGGAGAGAGACGATCTAGTAGCTGGTGACGATCTTTCCTTCCCAGAACACGCGGCGCTCTTCGGGCAAATTCGCCAGGAGCAACCGAATCGAGTCGCGCTCGGCCCCGACGCGGAACTGATACGTGTAGCGCTCGAGGTCGGCCGGCTGCGCGTCGTCGGGGATGCGTGCCGTATGCGCGCCTGTGGAGTTGAGGAACATCAGCGCCCGGTTGCGGCGGAACGCCACGCGCTCGACGACCTCACAGCGAGCTTCGTCAATCCAGTGCGGCTTGGCGCCTCGCGCCTCTTCGTCTTCAGTCACGCGCAGCACGTCGGTGCCCCACGCTTCGTCGTCGCTCGGTCTCTTCAGGTAGAGGAGGCAGGTCAGGAAGCCCCACTTCGGATCGCGGTGCGGCTTGATGTAATAGCCGGGACGCCGCAGCATGATGCGGCCGTCGGAACAGCCCATCGGAATCTCGCCGATCGGATTGTCGCCGAGCACGGGAAAGTTCAGCCGCAGCCAGGCGTTCAAGTGGGGAGCGAACTTCTCGATCATGGCCGGCGCGATGATCTCGGCGGCCACGGTGCCGGCCATGAACTCCCAGACGCGGCGGCTATAGCGCGGCGCGATCTCGAAGGGCACGGGGAGCTGCTGCTTATTGACCGGGCGGTCAGCGAAGAGCTCGGCCGGCGGCAGTCCGCGAACCAGCGCGTCGAAGAACGCGTCGGGAAACAGGTTGTCGATGACGGCGTACGGGAACGGATCGATTTTCAGCGTCGCCGAGGCGATCGCCGCTCGCACGTGTGAGGCAATCGCCTCGGGCTGGAGCACGGCGTCGAGCTCGCGCTCGCGATGATCGAGCCGCGCGTCGGTCCGCTGCACGGCGCGGAGCTGACGCTCCCGAAGCGCGAGCTCCTCGAGCTTCTGCGTGACGGAGTCGAGCCGTTGCGCCAGGACCGCGCTCAGGTTCGCCGAACGGACGTCCTCGATGCGTTCGAGCAGCTCGTCCTGCCGGGTCATCACCGCCCCCAGTTGCCGTTCGAGTTGCTTCACGGCTTTGATCAGATCACGCACTTCGTGCCGCGTATCGCCTCCGGCCTTGACCAGGTGAGCGATTGTGCGGGGACGAACGAGTGACAGGTTTCCGAGAATCCGGCGCAGCATCGGGACTGGACGAGTATAGGAGGAGGGGAAGCGGCGGCAGGCCACCGAG
>CAMCNL010000026.1 GCA_945876205.1 Candidatus Sulfopaludibacter sp. SbA3 | reverse complement strand
CGTTGTCAACGCTCTCATGATTCCCTTGTCCGCGCCCCTGTCGGCGCGCCGGTGTCGGCTGCAAAGGCAGTGCCCCTACGGCGTCGTGGCGTCGACGTGCTCGGGCGCGGCTTTTACGGCGGTGCGCGGTCGATCAACCTCGAAATATTCCGCGAGACGTGCTGAATTAGTTCCCACCGGCGCGCTCCAGCCCACGACGCTGATGAGCGTCAGCGATCCGGTCCGGTAATGGCTCGCGTAGATTTCGACGCCGGCCATCAACACAGACGGCAGCGGCCGGGGTCCAACGCTCCCATAGATGCGCAGATGCGGGCGTCTCGCGCGCCGACACGGAATACGCGAGCAGCAGCGGAGCCGCGAGCCACGCGAGTGAAGGCACCTTCATTCGAGACCACCCGCCATGACCGACGTTCGGCCTCGTCAATCCCAGGGGAGCAACCGCAATGCCAGTCCGCCCTGACGATCACGCGGCGCTTGCGTCCCGCTGCGTCTCGTGCCACCCTTCGGCCCGCTGGGAGGCATGGCATGAGACATCAGGGGCGCACGCGGAACCTCTTCATCGGGGCGGGCTTTGTGGCACTGCTGGCGACCCTCGCGGTTGGCCAGGCGATGCTCGAGAGAACGGCGGACGCGCAGACCAACGGGGCCGTGCGGGCGCCGCGGTTCGAGGTCGATCCGCTGTGGCCGAAGCCGCTCCCCAATCACTGGGTGCTCGGTTCAGCGATCGGCGTGTGGGTCGACGTGAACGATCACGTCTGGATCATCCATCGCAGCTCCGCCACGCTGGCCGTCAACGAACGGCCCCTCGAGATGAAGACGGGCGACTGCTGCGCCGGTGCGCCACCAGTGCTCGAGTTCGACCAGGCCGGAAACCTCCTGCGGCACTGGGGTGGACCGGGCCAGGGCTACGAATGGCCCGATTCGAATCACGGCATCTTCATCGACTACAAAGGCAACGTCTGGATCGGCGGCAACGGGCCGGCTGATTCGCACATCCTCAAGTTCACCAAGGACGGCAAGTTCCTCCTGCAGATCGGCAAGAAGGGCGCGCGCCGCAGGGCGGGAGCCGCGGCCGGCGGCAACGAAGGGGACGTCGCCGGCTTTGTCGGTGGCAGCAACGACCCGGACAACTTCGGACGCGTCGCGAAAATCTTCGTCGATCAGAAGGAGAACGAGGCCTACATCTCGGACGGCTACTTGAACAAGCGCGTCGCCGTGCTCGATGCCGACACCGGCAAGATGAAGCGCTGGTGGGGCGCCTACGGCAATAAGCCTGACGACACGCCGCTCCCTCCGTACAACCCGGCCGCGCCTCCCTCGCAGCAGTTCTACAACCCGGTACACTGCGCGGACATGTCCGTCGATCGGTTGATCTACGTCTGCGACCGCGTCGGCGACCGCCTGCAGGTCTTCACCCCGGAGGGCAAGTTCGTCAGGGAAGCCTTCTACGAGAAGGACACGCTGAATTCCGGCTCGGTCTGGGATGTCGCCTTCTCGAGAGACGTGCAGCAGCGGTACATCTTCATGGCCGACGGCGTGAACGAGAAAGTCCGCATCATCGATCGCCAGACGCTGCAGGAGTTGACGACGTTCGGCGATGGCGGGCGGCAGCCGGGCCAGTTCTACGGTGCGCACAGCATCGCCACCGACTCGAAAGGCAACATCTATACAACCGAGACCTACGAGGGCAAGCGGGTGCAGCGGTTCGTCAACAAGGGCCTCGCGCCGGTGACGAAGCAGCACCAGGGCACGGTCTGGCCGTCGAAGTAGTCGATGCGAGGTTCTGCGCCACTGCGCACGCTTGCGCTGTTCGTCTTCGCGCTGTCACTGGCCGCGCGGGTGTCGGCTCACGACATCCCGCGCGACGTGACGGTGCAGGCATTCGCGAAGCCTGAGGGGACGCGGTTTCATCTGCTCGTCCGCGTGCCGCTCAAGGCGATCATGGACATCGAATTCCCGCGGCGCGAGCGCGAGTACGTCGACCTCGCGCGGATCGATCCGTCGCTGCGCGACGCCGCGCGGATCTGGCTGGCCAACAAGATCGAGCTCTACGAAGGCGACACCCGCCTCGCGGATCCCCGCATCGTCTCGACGCGCCTCTCGCTCGAATCGGATCGCTCGTTTGCCACCTACGAGGAAGCGTTGGCCCATGTGACGGGCCCAGCGCTGCCCGACAGCACGACGGTCTTCTGGGAGCAGGGGCTGCTCGACGTCCTGTTCGAATATCCGATTCAATCGGATCGCTCGCGCTTTTCGATCCACGCCGCATTCGATCGGCTCGCGCTGCGCGTGGTCACGGCGCTGCGCTTCATGCCGCCTGGCGGCATCGTCCGGGCCTACGAGCTCGAGGGCGATGCGGGACTCGTCAGGCTCGACCCGCGCTGGCACCAGGCGATGCGGCGCTTCGTCAGCCTCGGGTTCTTCCACATTCTCGATGGCACCGACCACCTGCTGTTCCTGCTGTGCCTGGTGATTCCGTTCCGCCGGCTGCGCACGCTCGTCCCGATCGTCACGGCGTTCACCGCCGCGCATTCGATGACGCTGATGGCGTCGGCCTACAACGTCGCGCCTGATGCGCTCTGGTTTCCGCCGCTCATCGAAACGCTGATCGCGATGTCGATCGTCTACATGGCGCTCGAGAACATCGTCGGCGCCACCGGCTCGGGTAGCGGCGGCTCGGGTAGCGGCATCGCCCGGCGCTGGATCATCACGTTCGCCTTTGGCCTCGTGCACGGCTTCGGCTTCTCATTCGGCCTGCAGCACACGCTGCAGTTTGCCGGCTCGCACCTCCTGACGTCGCTCTTGTCGTTCAACGTGGGTGTAGAGCTCGGTCAGCTCGTGGTGCTGGCGCTGGTCGTCCCGGTGCTCGATGTCCTGTTCAGGTTCGTCGTCGCCGAACGCATGGGGACGATCGTCCTGTCGGCCCTGGTTGCCCACACCGCGTGGCACTGGATGACCGACCGCTTTGGCGTGCTGCGCCAGTTCCCCTGGCCCGCGGTCACCGCCGCCGGCATGGCGACGCTGCTCGGGTGGGTGATGGCGCTGGTCGCCCTCGCCGCGATAATGTGGCTGGGTTCATTGGTCATACAGCGGTCCTCGGAGCACTACGTGGGCGAATCCCGTTGAAGAATCTGACTCGGCATCTATATTTCTGGGTACTCCTCGCGATCCTCGCCGGAGGCACGCTCGGCGCCGTCGCGCCGGCAACCGCGGTGCAACTCAAGCCTCTCGGCGACGGCTTCATCGCGCTCGTCAAGATGCTCATCACCCCGATCATCTTCTGCACCGTGGTGCTCGGCATCGCCGGCGCCGGCGACATGAAGAAGGTGGGACGTGTCGGCGGCAAGGCGCTGCTCTACTTCGAAGTCGTCTCGACGTTTGCGCTCGCCATCGGCCTGATCGTGATTGGCGTGGTACGTCCTGGCGACGGCTTCAACGTCGACCCAGCCACGCTCGATGCCACTGCGGTGGCCGACTACGCGAAGCGCGCCGAAGGGCAGACCACCATCGGCTTCGTCCTCAGCATCATCCCGGCGACGTTCTTCAACGCGTTTACCGGGTCCGGCGACGTGCTGCAGGTGCTGTTCGTGGCGATCCTGTTTGGCTACGCGCTGACCCACATGGGCGCGAGAGGCAAGCCGGTTCACGACTTCGTCGACGCGTCCTCACACATCTTCTTTGCCATGATGAACGCGTTGATGAAGCTGGCGCCGCTCGGCGCCGGCGGCGCGATGGCCTTCACCATCGGCCGCTACGGCCTCGACGCGTTGCGGCCGCTGGCGACGCTGATGGCCACCTTCTATCTGACCTGCTTTCTGTTCATCGTCGGTGTGCTCGGGACGATCGCGTGGTTCACCGGCTTCAACATCCTGCGCTTCATTTTCTACATCAAGGAGGAGCTGCTGACGGTGCTCGGCACCTCCTCGTCGGAATCCGCGCTGGTGCCGCTGATGCAGAAGCTCGAGAAGCTCGGTTGCTCGAGGTCGGTCGTCGGCCTGGTGGTGCCGTCCGGCTACTCGTTCAATCTCGATGGCACCAACATCTACCTGACGATGGCCGCCTTGTTCGTGGCGCAGGCGCTGAACATCGACCTCACCCTTCGCCAGGAGGTCACCGTGCTGGGCGTGGCGATGCTGACGTCCAAGGGCGCATCGGGCGTCACCGGCGCCGGCTTCATCACGCTGGCGGCGACGCTCGCCGTCGTGCCCGCGATCCCGGTGGCTGGACTTGCGCTCGTCCTCGGCATCGATCGGTTCATGTCCGAGGCGCGCTCGATTACCAACTTCATCGGCAACGGCGTGGCGGCGATCGTCGTCGCACGCTGGGAAAATGAGCTCGACACGGCGACGCTGGCTTCAGAGCTCAATCCCGCGACGCGCGCGGTTCCCCTCGAGCGGGTGTAGAACGATATGAGAATGCGATACATCTCTCTGACGCTCCTCGGCCTGCTCGCTGCGTCGGGCTGTACGCCCGCTGCACCATCGGCGCCGCCCACGCCGCTGTCGAAGCCAGCGCAGCTCAATCTCACCGGTGTGTGGGTTGCGGTCGGCACGTTTGAAGATCCCGCGGGCCCGCCGCCATGGTCGAACACCCTCTGGCCGGCGAATCCGCCTTTCACCCCCCTCGGCGAATCTGAATCCCGTCGTCTCGGCGACATCAGGAATGTCGTGCCGTGCCAGCCGGGCGGACCGATCTTCGCGATGTGGGAGATGGGACTCTTCCCGATCGAGATTCTCGAAGCTCCCGATCGCATCGTCATCAAGCCCGAGAACAGCGCTCTGCCGCGTCGGATCTTTCTCGACGGCCGGAAGCATCCGGAGGATCTGGAGCCGACCTGGATGGGCCACTCGATCGGCACGTGGGACGGCGATGTCCTGATCGTGGACACCATCGGGACCAACGGCAGGACCAGGGCGATGAACGGCGTCGGATCCAATGCCGGCGTCAGCAGCGAGGATACGAAGCCGCGTCTGCCCGTCAGCGATCAGCTGCACCTGGTCGAGCGTCTCAGGCTCGTCGCCGACGGCGAGATCCTCGAAGACGAGATGACTATCACGGATCCAAAGTCGTACACCGCTCCGTTCACGGTGAAGCACTACTGGCAGCGACGGCCCGACATCGATGTGCTCGAGTATTTCTGCGGCGAACGGCCGCGGCCCGACGATGAGAGCACCCAGCCTGGCGCCGGGACCAGATAGGACGAGGTAACGCATGAGAGCATTTATCCTGGCGGTCACCGCCGTCATTCTTCTCGGCGCCTCACCTACGCTCGCGCACCACTCGTATGCCGCGTTCGACCGCGACAAGCAGGTGACGCTGACCGGGGTGGTGAAGGAATTCCAGTGGAACAATCCCCACGCCTGGATCCAGGTCATGGTCGCCGACGACAAGGGCAGGCAGGTGGAGTGGGGCGTCGAGTGCGGCAGCCCGAACATGATGGCGCGCACCGGGTGGAAGCGCACGACGCTCAAGGCTGGGGACAAGGTCGTCGCGATCGTGAATCCGCTGAAGGACGGCCGCCCGAACGGATCGCTCGTCACCGTCACACTGGCTGACGGCAAGGTGCTCGGTCCGGGCGACGCGCCGCCGCCGCGCCCACTCGGATCCGCCACGAGGCCGAAGAGCTAAATTTAGCGGCGGGCGGGTTCGTCCGTGGTTCAGTGAATCGGTCGTCCGGCTCGCGGGCGCTCGGCGTTCCAGTCCACGTTTATCCACGAGGCCAGCGTCGCGGCCACCTGGCTCGTTGACAACGCCGGCGCGTTTCGCCATTCGCCGCGGCGGGACATGCGGGGCGATGCGAACGCGATCCAGGTTTCCTGTGCTCCCTCGATCTTTGCGCCGTGATCCCGCCAGTCGCCTGCGGCATGGCCGCGACCGTGATCGGTCGTGATCAGCAGGTGCGTGCGGCCTCGGTATTCCGGCTGGCCCTGCAGCCAGTTCCACATCTCCTTCAGATAGGTGTCGGTGCGCGCGAAGCTTTCGAGCAGCCGATCGTACCGGCCGTCATGCGCCCAATCGTCGGTCTCGTCGTACGCCACGTAGAGCACACGCGGCCTGGCCGACGCCAGGTGCGCCATGGCCGCACGAAACGTGAACGCGTCGAACCTCGTGCCATCCCATGGCGTCGCGGCCTCGGCCTGGAGAGGGTTGAGCAAGTGGATGTCCGTGCGAGGCGTCTCGAGCGGCTCGACGCCCGCGTTCACGTAGGTCGCGCCCTCGGTGTGCTCGACGATCTCGTTGAATACCGACCAGCTGGCAAACGTCGCGACCTTGTCGCGCGGCAGCGACAGCCGCTCGCGCAGGGTCTCGAGCACCGTCACGTAGGGATTGCGGATCGGATCGTTGCTCTTGATCTCCGCATCGTGCGGCTCGCCGAGCAGGATCTCCGAGTATCCCGGATAGGAAAACCAATGCGCGTTGCCGAGCTGCACGGCGCTCCCGAGCCGCCGGTTCCCGGCGATGGAGCCTTGTTCCGTGACGAGCGTCCAGAAGAACGGCATCAGCTTCCGGCGCCGCTCCTCGGGTGACGGAGCCCAGAACCGTTTGTACACCGGCAGCTCCTCGAGCTTCTGGCCTGCCTTGAGCGTGCTCGCGAGGATGCCGACGTCGAGTCCGCCGAACACCTCCTCGGTGCGTGCACCGTCGAGCGTGACCAGCACGACGGTGTCGCCGGCCGGTACGGATTGCCGGCCGGCGTGAATCATCGCGCCGATCCCCAACAGGAACGCTCCGAACGCAAGCAGGCCGACACGCGACTTCATTGGCACTCTCCCTTACAAGATTGAATCGAGCCGGCAGTGTACGGAGCGCTCGTGACGACGCCATCTCGATTGCACGACGATCGCGTAACGCGCTCACGCCTGCACGCAGACACGTCAACGACACACCGCGGACACAGCCACGAGACACGCGGTCGCTACGATGCGTCTTCCCCCGCTCGAAAACAGGAGGCCCTATGGTCAAGCGATGCGTGCGTTCGAGGTTCCCGTCCTTTCTTCCCGTGCTGCTCCTGACGCTGTGCGTCGCGATCGTGCCTCGCGGCGCCGCCGCGCAGTCGACGTTCGCCACTCTGACAGGCACCATCACGGATCAGTCCGGCGCGGTGGTACCTGGCGCCACGGTGTCGATCGTCCGCGCTGCGACCGGCACCGAGCGCACGACGGTCACCGGCGACACGGGCGAGTTCCAGTTGCCGAACCTTGATGCGGGCTCGTACGTGATGAGCGTCCGGCTGGACGGCTTCGCGGAGACAACGCGGGAGATCGACGTGCTCGCGCGCCAGGTCGTCCGGGCCGATGTGCAGATGCGGCTTGCGGGCGCGGCCGAACAGGTCCTGGTCACCGCTGTGCGGCCGGTGATCGAGACTGAGCGACCGACCATTGATAGCTCGATTTCCGGCGCCGACATCAGCAAGCTGGCGCTCAATTTTCGCGCGACCAACAACACCAGCCCGATTGTGGTGGCGACGCTCTCGCAGGGCGTACAGCAGGATCGCAACGGGGCGATCTCCCTCGCGGGCGCGATGCCGTTCATGACGTCGTTTTCCGTGGACGGCATCTCCACGCAGCGGATCCGCTACGGAGGGCCGTCGCGCGAGCTCTTTCCGTCTGTCGAGTCGATCGAGGAGTTCAAGGTCACCACCGCCAGCAGCAGCGCCGAGTTCATGCAGGCGACCGACATCACGACAACGTCGAGGAGCGGCGCCAACGCGCTGCACGGCACTGCATTCTGGTTCAACCAGAACAGCGCGCTGGGCGCATCGACCCGCTTCACGCCCAGGGACGCGAGCGGAAACCCGATCAAGCCCGATATCAACGCCAACAGCTTCGGTCTGTCCGGGGGCGGCCCGATCGTGCGCAACCGCGCATTCTTTTTCGGCACCTACGAGGGCGCGCGAAGGCCCAACGAAGTGACGCTCAGCCAGGTGGTCCCGCCTGACGCCTGGCGCGCGGGCGATCTATCGAGCGTCGCCGCCTCGATTCGCAACCCGTTCACGGGCCAGCCGTTTCCGGGCAACCGCATTCCGGTCAACCCGGTCTCGGCGAAGATTCTCGAGTCGTTCTACGCGCGCCAGAATCAGTCGACCGGCGCCGCCATCAACGCGCCCAACTTCGTCGTCAATGCCCCGGGCGACTACACGGTCGACGGCATCGACGGCCGCGTCGACTTCGTGATGTCGCCGGCCCAGAAAGTGTTCGCGCGCTTGACGTGGAAGAACGTCGACGACCTGAGCCCGAGCGGCGGCGACTGGAACACCACCCAGGGCGACCACTTCAAACGCACGGAAGTGCGCCAGGTGGCCGCGGCGCACAGCTGGATCCTCGGAACGCTGGTCAACGAGGTTCGCGGCGGCTGGTCGAATACGGTGGAGAAGGATACGTATACGAATGCATCGCGCGGCACCGACTTCGTCAAGGCCGCCGGTCTTGTGGGATTGCCCGGCCCGCCGGTCCAGGGTGGATTCCCCCACTTCGAGTTTGCCGACGGATCGTTCATCTCAACCGGCGGCGTCAAGCCGTTCAACATCCTCTCGCGCGTCGTCCAGGGGTCTGACACGGTCACGTGGCTCACAGGGCGGCACACGTTCAAGACCGGAGTCGACCTCCAGTATGTCGAGTACACCGACCAGATCTCGTTCTTCGACGGCGAAGAGCTCGGACGCTACGCCTTCGACGGCACCTTCACCGGCAACGCGTTCGCCGATTTCCTGCTGGGCATGCCACGCACCACCGGCTACATCCTGCCGGCGCCCGACGTGAACCCGTTCTCCACCTACTACGCGGCGTTTGTGCAGGACACGTGGCGTCCCTCGCGCAAGCTGACCCTCGACCTCGGCCTGCGCTACGACCTGCGCCCGCCGATGAAGGATCGCAGCAATCAGCTTGGCAACTTCGATACGAACTTTCCCGGCGGGCGCGTGATCGTGTCTGACGCGGCCGGCCTGGCGCTGGTGCCAGATTTCGTCCGGCGGTCGGTGCCGAATACGCCGTTCGTCACGGCGGCGGAAGCGGGCCTTCCTCTCACGCTGCGGCGTACCGACAAGAACAACATCAGCCCGAGGCTGGGCTTTGCGTGGCGCCCGCTGG
Organism: Candidatus Sulfopaludibacter sp. SbA3; assembly: GCA_945876205.1. GTDB lineage: Bacteria > Acidobacteriota > Vicinamibacteria > Vicinamibacterales > UBA2999 > CANNDT01. The sequence continues at coordinate 14,488 of CAMCNL010000026.1, read as the reverse complement.
AGTCGGGCCGCACCGTCGTGCGCGGCGGTGTCGGGCTCTACACGGTACCCCTGCTCGGCTCGGTGAACTATTCGATGGTGGCCACCGTCACGGCGGCGGCGGTCGGCTTCGTCAACAACCCCGCGAATCCATTCGTGTTCCCGAACATCTCCTCCGCCGCATCGGCCGAGGGCGCCTTGCCGCCTGGCACCCTCGACTTCCGGCGCGCCAACCAGATCGACATGCGCGACCCGCGCACCACGCAGTGGAACGCCACGCTGGAGCACGATCTCGGCTGGAACATGGGCGCACGCGTCAGCTACGTGGGATCGAGCACGAAGGATCTGATCTGGAGCCCGGATCTCAATCAGGTTCCCTCCAACACGCGGGGCTACGACGCCGTCAAGAACACCCGTCCATTCACCGACTGGAACGTCGTGACCACGCGCGCGAACAACCCGCGCTCCAAGTACCACGCCCTCGGCCTCGAGCTGAACAAGCGGCTCTCCGCGGGACTGATCCTCAACGGGTCGTACACGCTCGCGAAGCATCAATCCGACGCGAGTGGCGCAACGCCCACGGCGTTCGCCGCCGAGAACGGCGCGACGACAGTCGACTATTTTCGAGGGGACGCGGACTACGGTAACGTCAGCTTCACCCGCAGGCACCGGTTCGTGAGCACGTTCCTCTACGAGCTGCCCTTTGGCCGCAGCCGCCGCTTCGCGAGCGGCGTGGGCCGCGGCATGGACATGCTGATCGGCGGCTGGGACGTCACCGGCGTGACGCTGATTCAGTCGGGACCGTTTCTGACACCTTCGTTCAGCAACGGCGATCCGTCGGGTACGGGTACCACCGTCCGCGGCTTCACCGCCACGCAGCGCCCAGACCAGGTGGGCGACGGCAACGTGTCGAACCCGACGGCGGACGCGTACTTCGACCGCGCCGCGTTCGTCAGGCCTGCGAACAACATCGGGCGCTTCGGCAACGCGGGTGTCGGCACCCTTGTCGGCCCTGGCACACGGGTATTCTCGATGACGGTCGGCAAGTCATTCGCAACCACCGGCGCCTCCCGGGTCCGGTTCGAGATGGCGTTCTCGAACCTGTTCAACATCGAGAACCTCGATGTCCCCGGCAGTATGAACGTCACGTCGAGCGCCTTCGGCCGGATCACCCAGACGCAGACTGTCGATCAGGCCGGGCCGCGCACCATTCAGTTTTCGCTGCGGTATTCGTTTTAGCCGGCATTCGCCCTTCGTGTCGTCGCGGCGCCGGGACGCCAGGGATTTCCTGCGTGTCCCGGTGCTCGGCGCCCCGGCCCTTCGTACAATGGGCCATCCGTGTCGACCCCTGCCCTTCGCCCCACAATTGCGCGAGTCAACAGCCCGGCGCAGGTACTCTTCGCGAGTCTCATCGGCACGACCATCGAGTTCTTCGACTTCTATATCTACGGCACCGCCGCGGTGCTCGTCTTTCCAACGCTGTTCTTCCCCCGGGCCGATCCGGCAACCGCGACGCTGGCATCACTGGCGACGTTCGGCATCGCGTTCCTCGCGCGGCCGATTGGATCCGCGCTCTTCGGCCATTTCGGCGACCGCATTGGCCGCAAGACGACGCTGGTCGCCGCCCTCCTGACGATGGGCGTGTCGACGGTGGCGATCGGCGCCTTGCCGACCTACGCCTCGATCGGCATCGCCGCTCCGCTCCTGCTGGCGCTCTGCCGCTTCGGGCAGGGACTCGGGCTCGGCGGCGAATGGGGTGGCGCCGTCCTGCTGGCGATCGAAAACGCGCCGCCAGGCAAGCGCGCGTGGTACGGCATGTTCCCGCAGCTCGGCGCGCCGCTCGGGTTCTTTCTCTCGACGACCATCTTCCTGGCGCTCTCGGACTGGCTCGGCAACGAAGAGTTCCTGCGGTACGGGTGGCGGATTCCGTTTCTCATGAGCGCGGTGCTGGTGCTCGTCGGTCTCTACGTTCGCTTGACGATCTCAGAGACGCCGGTCTTCATGAAATCCCTCGAGCGGAGCGAACGCGTGAAGCTGCCGATGCTCGTCGTCGTGCGCGACCACTTCGGCACGCTGGTCGCCGGGACGCTCGTGTGCCTGGCGACCTTCGTCATCTTCTACCTGATGACGGTCTTCACGCTGGGATGGGGAACAACAGCGCTCGGCTTCAGCCGCGATCAGTTCCTGCGGATCCAGTTGATTGGCGTGGCGTGCTTCGCCATCACGATCCCGATTTCGGCGATCCTCGCGGAGCGTGGACGACGACGAACGCTGATTGGCGCGACGATCGCGATTGGGCTGTTTGGACTTGGGCTGGGTCCGCTGTTCCAGGCGGGAACGACCGGCGCCGTGCTGACGCTCGCGATTGGACTGGGACTGATGGGGATGACCTACGGCCCGCTCGGCACCGTGCTGTCGGAGCTGTTTCCGACGCCGGTCCGCTATACCGGCAGCTCGCTCACCTTCAACCTCGCCGGCATCTTCGGCGCATCGCTCGCACCCTACGTCGCCACATGGCTCGCCAACAACTACGGCCTTCAGTACGTGGGTTACTACCTCACCGCCGCGGCGCTCCTGAGCCTCGCGGGCCTGCTGGCGACGCGCGAAACGAAGGACCACGACCTGGCGTGACCGCCGAACCGGGTTGCTCTCCTGGAGTCCGGGCCGGTGGAAGTCTCTGACACGTCACGGCGTACCGTCACAGACTCCCACCGGCCGCGACCGATCAGCGATTGGTCTCGTGCGATTCAGAATGTGGAGATTGATGGAGGAGCCCCTCGGTTGGGAGGGTAGGCTTGAACGCCTTGTGACAGCTCTCACACGTTCCCACGAGCGCACCATTGGCCATGACGAGCGCCTGCAGATTCTTGCTCTTTGCCGCAGCGAGAGCCGCCATCGCGGCATCACCCATGGCTTTCGCATCTGCCTTCCAGGCACTTTGCCCCGCCCACGCGGAGTCCTCCGGTCCCGTCCCGCCGAGCTGGATTAAGGTCGACGCGGCCTCCAGCTGTGTCGCGTGGTTTTCGATCTCGAGCCAATCTGCATCGTTCTTGGGAGCGAACCCCGGTTTCTCGACATCCCACAACACGTGGCCCGCGTTGTCGATCATGGTCACCATGAGCGCATTGACGCTCTGCCGTGGCACCACCGGAGGCGCGGCCTGCGTCGCGACGGTTCCTGTTTGCGCCGTCTGTTGTACTTCAGGGGAGGCGGTGCATCCGGCGAGAAGCAACGCAGCCCCCGCCAGAGACACGATGAATTTACCGGTCGGGTTAAAGTCGAAATGTCTTAGCGTCATGTTTGACTCTCCGGCGCCGAGCGAAAGCATCATCGATGCCACTCCAGGTTCATGACGGCCACCGCGCCCGGACGGCCGAAGCGTTCGACGGCACGCGCTCGTGCCTTGGCGGCTTCCGTGGATCGATCACGGGGCGGCGTGTTGGTCACCAGGGAATCGACCAGCCGCCGCGCGACCAGCGCCGGCGGGTCGAAGTTGAAGAGCGTCTTGATGTTGCGGCACATGGTTATTGCTTTTCCGCGATCGCCTTCAGGTTGGCAAGTCCTTCGGCAAACGAGCCGCCAATCAGGCAAGCACGCGCCTGGATTCGGAGAGATAGACGGCGTCCACCGCCTCCGCCACCGCAAGCCGCCTTCGCGTGAACCATGAAAAGGAGATTACGCCATTGCGATACGATCGCCAGCGACCGTGCTGACGCTGACCGCCGATGACGTCCACGTCTGGCACGTCGCTCCAGAGCTTGTCTCCGATCCAGGACTGATCCGCCGCTATGGCGCGTTGATGTCGGCCGACGAGCGCGCGCGGCATGCGCGGTTCGTGTTTCCAGCCGACCAGCACATCTACCTTGTCGCACGAGCGCTGGTGCGGACGACGCTCTCGAAGTACGCCGATGTCGAGCCGGACGCATGGACATTCAAGGATGGACCCTACGGCCGGCCGGAAATCACCGGTCCCTCCGGCGTTCCTCAATTGCACTTCAGCCTGTCGCACACGAAAGGCCTGGTCGCGCTCGCGGTATCGGCACAGTCTGAGGTGGGGATCGACGTCGAAGGAATCAACGAGCGGGCATCAGGCCTCGACATCGCCCGCCACTACTTCGCGTCTTCTGAAGCGGACGCGCTCAGGGCCCTCCCGCCCGAGGGGCAGGGCCGTGCCTTTCTGGAGTACTGGACGCTGAAGGAGGCCTACATCAAGGCGACCGGCCTTGGCCTCTCGATGCCGCTCAAGAGCTTCGCCTTCACGCTGGCGGATCCGCCGGTGATCGCCTTCGACTCAGGCACGAGCGAGCCAGGGGAATGGCACTTCTTCCGGCTCGACTTGAGCGTGCAACACCTGTCGGCCCTGGCGGTCCGATCCGCGCGCCGCCCCTCAGTCAGCCTCTTCGGCCACCCAGCAGCACCCGGATCGCAAATATGACTACAAACACGGCCATCGCCAACAAGATCAGACGGGTGATCGTCATGTCAGAAGAGTATAGACTTCCACCCGGCATGGAGGAACGAATGGTGCGAACGCTGCTTGTGCTCATGGCGGTCATCGGGCTGCTGGTTGGAAACGCGTCGGCGCAGGAGGTCGACGCGCGCGCGGCGCTGCAAGCCTCGATGAAGGCGATGGGCGGCGAAAACGTGAAGACGGTCGAGTATTCCGGCGCGGGCTTTACGTCGCTGATCGGCCAACAGTTCGCGGTCGAAGGCGGATGGCCCACGATCGAGATTGCCGATTACACCCGGGCCATCGACTACGACGCCAAGTGGTCGCGGGAGGACTACACGCGCCGCCAGGGGAACTATCCGGCCTTCGGCCGTGTGCGGCTTGCGGATACCCGCGTGACGTCAATCGTCAGCGGCGCCTACGCGTGGGACGTGCGCGACAACATGCCCGTGCCGCTCACCCGCCCCTACCTCGACGGTGCGCCATTCAACGAGCTTCGGCAGCTCGAACTGGCGATCACGCCCCACGGCTTCCTCAAGGCCGCGCTGGCCGCGACCAACCTCAAGGCGGTCAAGCTCCGCTACGTCGGCGCCTCGGACTTCGGCCTTTCGCAGTTCGGCCGTTGGGTGACGCTGGTCTCGTTCAACTACCTGGGCAAGTACAAGATCGTCGGCACGATCAACGACCAGAATCTCGTCGAGCTGGTCGACACGTGGTTCCCCAACCCGTTCTACGGCGACATGAACTACGAGATGCGCTACACCCAGTACCGCGACTTCAACGGCGTGAAGTGGCCGATGCTGTTCCACACCCACCAGGGCGACCCGCGGATGAACCCGGCGCACAACTACTACGAGTACAAGCTCACCAGCGTGAAGATCAATGCGCCGGTGACGACGATGCCGGTGCCCGAGGTGGTGCGCACCGCGGTCGCACCGCCCGCGCGCGTGGAGAGCACCAAGCTCGCTGACGGCGTCTGGCTGCTCGGTGGCGGCTCGCACAACAGCATGCTGGTCGAGCTCAAGGACTACGTGGCGGTCATCGAGGCGCCGAACAACGAGGCGCGCTCGCTGGCGGTCATTGCCGAAGCCGAGCGCCTCGCTCCAGGCAAGCAGTTGAAGTACGTGGTCAACACACACCACCACTTCGATCACTCCGGAGGACTGCGCACATTTCTCTCGATGGGGACGACGATCGTCACGCACGATACGAACAAACCGTACTACCTGGACATCCTGTTCAGCCCGGCGCCGCGCACGCTCGACCCGGATCGGATGGCCGAGTTCAACCCGATGTACTGGATCAGCCGGCGTCCCGCGCCAATCGAGACGGTCGAGGGCGCCGCGAACACGACCGGCAAGTACGTGATCACCGATGGCGAGCGGATCGTCGAGGTGATCCACGTGCAGGACATGGCCTACGAGCTGGGCGACCCCTCGCTGGCCCAGGGACATCACAGCCAGGACATGTTGATGGTCTACCTGCCGAAGGAGAAGATCCTCTTCAACGCGGATCTCTATTCGCCGGCCGCCCCCGGCGCACCGCCGGCAGCGCCGACCGCCGCGGCCCGGACGCTCCAGGAGAACCTGATCAAGTTGAAGATCCAGCCCGAGCGGCATGTGCCGGTGCACGGCCGGGTCGGTACCCAGGCGGAATTTCTGGCGATGTTTCCAGGCGGGACGAAGACGAACTAACCCCGGAGCTCCCGGCTACCGGATGATCAGATCGCTGATCCCCGTGCCCGAATCGAGCATGGCGCAAATCAGATCCGGGGTGGAGACCGAGGCACTCTCTGGAGCACGCGCACCAAAGAGCGCCTCGTTCAAACTGGTCGACACGCCGCCGGGGGAAGCGGTGATCGTCATCTTGCGCGGCGCTAGCTTACTACTGTGAGTTGCCGGTCGCCAGAACCTTGCCGGTGTCCTTGGTGCAGCCGCCCTTCGGCACCGCCATCCCGCACTGGATGATCTGGCCCGCGAGCGCGCCGAAGCTGCGGCCGTCTCTCAGCGGAAAGAAGCGAACGGTAAACACGGTGCCCTCGGGAAACGTGTCTGGCGCGACGCCGAGCCGCGCCATCGCGGCCGCCGAACCAGTTTCCACGCCCCACTGCATCGGCTTGCCGTCCTTCATGACGGGCGTGCCATCGTCGCTGAGCACCTGGAAGATCAACTGCGCGTGGTTGGCTCCAGGCACGTACCGCGTGAGCTTGCCCGTCAGCGTCTTGGTGGTCGTCTGGTCGTACATCGCGAACGAGTGGTGCGCGATCGCGGGCGTCGCCAGGACGCCCGTGAGGATGATGCCAGCAAGTCCCGCAACGAGCCGGCCGTTCAGTATTCGTCGTGTCATCGGTACTCCTCCGGATTCGTATCGGAACCGCTGCTACTTGGTCTCGGGCTTCTGCCAGCCCTGCTCGAAATGCTCTTCCCAGTTCTGCGCCCAGGGCCGGCCGAAGTAATCGACGTAGCCAGGATCGGCAAACGTGAGCTGGGTCGGCTTACCGTCGGGGCCGTTGACGATCGTGCTCTGCACCCGGCACTCGACGAAGGTGAAGCGCGCCTCCGGATCGTCGAGGCCGCTTCGGAACTCCCACGGCGTGACGGCGTGCAACGGGCGCGTGAAGGCGTCCGGGTCGTAGAACGTGGTGTCGACGGTGATGATCTTGCCGTCGGCGCTCGGCGTGAAGGTCTCGATCGTCTGCATCTTGGCGCTGTACTCGAACATCGAGTGTGTCAGCGTCCAGGCTTGCACATTCGCGGTCCAGGCGACGAGCGTGTTGCCGTTCCAGAATCCAACCGTCTCGCCGTACCACTGCGGCACCCTCTGGATGTGCTTCTGGCCGATCAGGATCTTGCGGAGGAAGTTGTCGGCGATGCCGCTGACGAACTGCACCTGGTTGGGCGTCATCAGCACCTCGATGTCGCCGCCGAGCGCCGCCTCGGCCCACCACCGCATGAATCCCTCGGGATAGCAGAACGAAGCGTTCCACTGCGGCGAGTTGTTCACGACCTCGTGATAGTTCTGCTGCACCATGCGCTTGCGGTACTCGGGCGTCAGCAGCGACAGCATCGTGGCCGTCTGCAGGTTGCGGCCCCAGATCCACTGCTCCTCGCGCGCGAGGCGGCGATAACGGCCGTCCCAGTTCGGCAGCGTGGCGCGGGTGTGCTTGGTGGGTCCGCCGGCCTTCACGGCCTCCGCCATCAGTGCGGCGTAGTGCTCGGCGGCGGTCTTGTACGGATACGGGCTGGCGATCTTGGAGACGTCGCGATCGAGGTTGCAGTCGCCCCAATTGCCAAATCGCTGGTCCCGGACCATGTCGGTCAGCGCGCGAGGCGTGTTGCAGCGCTGATAGCGCTTGTCGAGCCAGAACTTCTCGTCGAGATAGAAGTTCTTGCTGGTGAAGATGTCCACCGGCAGGGGGGTAACGCCGGGAGGCGGGTTCACGGACGACCGCGTGGCGTCCGCAGCAGGTCCAAGGCCGCCTCCGCCCTGCGCATGCACCGCAGGCGCCAGTGAGATTGCCGCCGCCAACAACGCGGCCGCCGAGATGGACACCACCGTCCGTGCCAAACCCATGAAACTCCTCCTCCAAGCCGGGAACCGCGTTTCCAGACAGACGATGCTATTACGACCTTGTTGTAGTGCCAATCAGAAATATCACATGGGAGTCATCGGGTCTCGACCAGGTCCGTCGTCTCCCTGGACCTGCGGGGCGGCAGCATCGAAAGCCCGAAGAGAAACAGCACCAGCACGAAGAAGGCGACGTACCCGGTGGCTGGATCGCTGACCGGCTGACTCAGCGTGCCGAGCGTCGCACCTTCCAGCAGGATCTGCAGTATGCGACTCACCGTGCCGCCTGCCGGGCTGGCCAGCGAAGCCAGCACCACAAATTTGAGGACGAACGCCGTGCCGAAAATAATCAGCAGGCTGCGCAGCACGCGCACGCGGTCGGTCGCCGCGGCGATCGTGTTCAGCAGCAGGACGAACAGAAAGCCGCCGCACAGCACCCGCGGCAGGCCGGCGTCTGGCGTCACCATCGAAAACGCCTGCGCCGAGGCAAAGAACGCCGTCACCAGCAGGATGAATCCGTTCACGTTCGCGAGAGTGGGCCGCCGCGAATGCATCAGGCGATCGGAATCGAGCGCCGCGCCCTTCACGAGCACGCCGATCAGCAGGAGCGCGAGCACCAGCGTAAAGAGCGGCGGTGGCACAAGGATCACGCGCTCGCCGATCCTCAACCCGCCGAGCAGCGCGACGGTGAGAAACAACACCGGCAGGTAGATCGCTTCGCGCGCCGGGCTCATTTGCGCCGCCGGAACACGTTGAGCGGATTGAAGTCCGAGGGATCGCGATGCAGGCCCTCCTCGAGATCGGCCTTCAGTTCATCGGCGCTGGTCATCTGCAGGTCGGGATCGTCGACCATCAGCCGGCCGTCCGGACTCAACGCGATCGCGCGATTGACCGCCTCGAGCCCCTGTGCGAACAGCACGTCGTCGTTGTAGACGCGGCCCCATCCGTGGCGGTAGAACGCGTACGCCAGGTAGAACTGGGTGCGTGCATCCTGGCGCGCGGGATCGGCGCGGTTGAAGGCCGCCTCGGCCCCGGCGAACTGGTCGGCCTGAAAGAGCTGACGCGCCTCGTCGAACGCCTGCTGATCGATCCGGTACGCGCCGACGCTGGCGGTGAGGCCGCCGGTGACCTCGGCCAGCGTCTGCGGCTGCCGCACGTACGCCCAGACCACCAGCGCCGCGAGGCAGGCGGTCAGGGCGACGCCGAGCGCACGAACCGTCGTGTCAGTCGCGGGAGAAACCCGCGCTGGCCTTTGCGTGGGAGACATCCCCATTACTTCCCAGCCGGGCATCCAGCGAGATCTGGTTCCACGAGCGCAGCGCGAGCAGCGCGAAGAACGCCATCGCGTAGGTGAGCTGCAGCCAGGCCAGGTCGAAATTCTGCAGGAACATCGTGCCGAAGGTCAGCGCCGTCATCATGAGGCCGCCGACAATCAGCGCGCCGCGCGTCCACAGCCCGAGGATCAGCAGGATGCCGACGACGGTCTCGATCCAGGGGACGGTGTGGCCGAAGGCGCTCACGGCGCTGAGCGGGAACGACGTGACGGCAAATTGCTTGAGAAGGCCGCCGGTAAAGTTGTCCAAGCCGTTCGCGATGCGCACGATGCCCCGGAACCCGATATTGACGCCAAAAGTGAGCCTGAAGATCGCGTACGCGATCGATGCATCCGAACGCCAGTCCATTGTTGCTCCTTGAAAGAGACTAGCGGCTTATACGTCGGACCGGTTGCGCAGGTCAACCAAGACGCGGCGCGGATCGCTGCCGGTTTGGGGGCCGCGACGAGATTCCGGCAACCGACGACATCGGGATCGAGCTCGCCCCCCGTCACGATCACCTGACCCGGGGTGGGCTGGGCTTGGTGCATGAGCTACGACCCCAGCTCTGCTACCCAGCAACTAAGCCGCCCAGCCACCCCGGGACGGATTCTTGCGTATAGGTCGACCCGGAGGCGTGACCGATGGGGCTGCCGAAAACGCGTAATGTGCTGCTTGCGACGCTGATCGTGGTGCTGATTATTGCCGCGGGGCTCGTGATTGCGCAGGATCAGGGGACCATCAGGGTGAAGACGTCGGTTGCCGCCAGCGACCCGCGGTTCCCTCTTTACCTCGCACGGTTGATCGGCCATGAGCTGACGTCCGGCAACCGGTACACGGTGTACACCAACGGCGACCGCGCCTTTCCGGCGATGCTCGATGCCATCGCGCGTGCGCAACACAGGGTCGTATTCGAAACCTACATCTACGATACCGGCGTGTTCGCCGCGAAGTTCACCTCGGCCTTCGAAGCCGCGGCGCGGCGCGGCGTGGACGTGCGGATGGTGCTGGACTCGGTCGGGTCCAAGAGTATCGATCCGGATCACCTCAAACGACTCGAGGCGGCCGGGGCGCAGGTGGCCTGGTTCCACGAGGTCGCGAGCTACAACATCGAAGAGGCCAACTACCGTACGCACCGGAAGGCGCTGGTCATCGACGGCGACGTCGCGTTCGTGGGGGGCATGGGCATCGCCGACCAGTGGGCTGTCGACGTCGAAGGCCAGAAGCAGTGGCGGGATACGCAGATTGAAGTCCTTGGCCCCGGCGCTATGAACGTCGAGGCCGCCTTCAACGAGAACTGGATTGAGACCAGCGGCGTCGTCGAGCCCGACGTGCTGGCGCACACGCCGGCCGAGGGCACGGCGCAATCGGTCGTCGTCTGGAGCTCGCCCGAAGGCGGTACCAACGAGATGAAACGGCTCTACCTTCTGGCTCTTGCCGCCGCGCGGACGTCAATCGACATTCAGTCGCCGTATCTGATCACCGATGAATCGTCGGACTGGAGCCTGGCAGAGGCGAGGCGACGCGGCGTGCGCGTCCGCATGCTGGTGGAAGGTGACGTCACCGACGCGAAGCCGGTGAAATTCGCAGGCCGCGCGGCCTACGAGCGCTTCATGCGCCAGGGGATGGAGGTCTACGAATACCAGCCTGCGATGATGCACACGAAGGCGCTCGTCGTCGACGGCATCCTCAGCATCGTCGGGTCGGCGAACTTCGATAACCGGTCGCTGGAGCTGAACGACGAATTGAACATCGCCGTGTTCGACCGGACTCTGGCCGACCGGCTGACGGCGGATTTCGAGGCGGATCTCAAGAAGTCGCAGAAGCTCGAGCTGGAGACGTGGCGCTCCCGCCCACCGCACATTCGCGCGCGGGAGAAGATGTGGAGCTACTTTGGCGAGGTGTTCTAGGGTTCGGGCTGCGCCGCAGCCGGCGGGCTTGCCGGCGTCAGCGACGGAATCGACCCGGCCGTCGCGTTGCCGCCGGGCGACGAGAACCATCCGCGCGACAGGTAGTCGGTCATCGTCAACCCGAACAGGCAGAGCAGAAAGAAGAGCGCGCCGCCGATCACCAGCTTGGTCAGGCGGCTGCTGTACTTCGCGTGCATGAAGAACAGCACGACCAGCGTCGCCTTGAGAATCGCGATCGAGATCGCGACCGGGAAATTCAATCGCCCCAGGTTGATGAACGCCACCCCCACCGTGATGCCGGTCAGCACCAGGAGGGAGCCGAATATCGTGTAGTAGACGCTCTTGGGCGAAACGTGTGCTGACATGGCTTATGACAACTGGTGCGCCCTGTCCACGAGGTAGAGCAGGGGAAACAGGAAGATCCACACGATGTCGACGAAGTGCCAGTACAGGCCCGACATTTCGAGCGGCGTGTACCACTCCTCGGAGAACCGCCCCTTCCACGCCATCCACGCGATCACGCTGAGCAGGCCGAAGCCGATGATCATGTGCAGCGCGTGCAGCCCGGTTAACGCGAAGTAGAGCGAGTAGAAGATCTGCAACTGCGCGGCGTGCGGTCCCTCGGCATGGAAATTCCGGCCGGGGACGTGGCCGAGCGCGAACTTTTCCTTGTACTCGAAGAACTTGATGACGAGGAAGGTCAGGCCGAGTGCCATCGTGATCCCGAGCCAGCCGACGATGACTTTCGGGGCACGCCCGGTCTGGCCCGCACGAACCGCGAACGCCATCGTCAAGCTGCTGCCGATCAGCACCAGCGTATTGGTGCCTCCGAGGACGATGCTGAGCTCTTCACTGCCCTCCGACCACGCCTCCGGGTACCAGACGCGGTAGAGCATGTAGGCCACCAGCAGGCCGCCGAAGAACATGATCTCGGTAACCAGGAAGAGCCACATGCCGAGGGCCGACGCCTCCTGCTGCTGCTGCATCGTCTGGAAGTGATGCTGGTGCGCAGGATGGTGCACGTGCACGTGCCCGTGCTCGTCGGCGTGCGCGGCGACTCCGTTAGGCAACTTTCATCTCCCGCTTCGAATACTCGTAGGCGCCCTCGTTCACGATCGGAATCTCGGCGAAGTTCTCAGGGAGCGGCGGCGACTGGGTGGTCCACTCGAGGCCGGTCGCGCCCCAAGGGTTCGCGCCGGCTTTTTCGCCCTTGAACAGCGAATACGTGAAGTAGCACATCGGCAGGAGGTAGCCGACGGCGAGCACCGACGCGCCCGCCGACGAGAGGACGTTGAGCACCTGGAACTCCGGCGGATACGCGTGATAGCGGCGCGGCATGCCGAGGTAGCCGAGGACGAACTGCGGGAAGAACGTCAGGTTGAACCCGACGAAAATCAACAGCGCCGAGAGCTTGCCGAGGCTGTCGTTGTACATCCGGCCGGTGATCTTCGGCCACCAGAAGTGCAGGCCCGCGAAGTACCCCATGATCGCGCCGCCCACCATGATGTAGTGGAAGTGCGCGACGACGAAGTAGGTGTCGTGCACGTGGACGTCGAGGCCGAGGGAAGCGAGAAAGAGTCCCGTCAGGCCGCCGATCAGGAACAGTCCGAGGAAGCCGAGCACGTACATCATCGGCGTCTTCCACCAGATCGCGCCCTTGTACATCGTCGCCGTCCAGTTGAACGTCTTGACGGCGGACGGGATGGCCACGGCAAACGACAGGAACGAGAACACCATCGCCGAGTAGGGCGAGATGCCGGCGACGAACAGGTGGTGCGCCCAGACGAGGAAGCCGAACACGGCGATCGCCAGGCTCGAGAACGCGACGAACGAATAGCCGAAGATTTGCTTGCGCGAGAAGCAGGCGATGACTTCGCTGATCGCGCCCATCGGCGGCAGGATCATGATGTAGACCGCCGGGTGCGAATAGAACCAGAAGAGATGCTGGAAGAGCACCGGATCGCCGCCGAGCCGCGCATCGAAGATGCCGAAGCCGAGCACGCGCTCGACCGCCATCATCAGCACGGTGATGGCAATCACCGGCGTCGCCAGCACCTGCACCAGGGCCGTGGCGTAGAGCGCCCAGACCATCAGCGGCAGCCGGAACCAGGTCATCCCCGGCGCGCGCATCCGGTGGATGGTCACCATGAAGTTCAGGCCGGTGAGAATTGATGAGAACCCGGCGATGAAAATGCCGATGCCGGTGAGGAAGACGTTCGAGTTCGACGCCTGTGAGCTGTAGGGCACGTAGAACGTCCAGCCCGTGTCGACGCCGCCGACAATCATCGCCGTGGTCGTGAAGAAGAACCCGATCACGAACACGTACCAGCTCAGGAGGTTGAGTTTTGGAAACGCGACGTCCCTGGCGCCGATCATCAGCGGAAGGCAGAAGTTGCCCAGAATCGCCGGCACCGCGGGAATCAGCACGAAGAACACCATGTTCACGCCGTGCATCGTGAACAGCTTGTTGTAGGTGTCGGCCGATACCAAATCACCAGCGGGTGTCGTCAGCTCGATCCGAATCGCTGCGGCGAAGATGCCACCGATGAGGAACGCGAGGGTGACGAACACCATGTAGAGGATGGCGATCCGCTTGTGGTCCTTCGTCAGCAGCCATGAAGCCACGCTGTGGTCGTGGTTCAGGTAATCTCGCTGCGGTAGCGCGGTGGTGGCGGTGGTGATGGTTGCCATAGCAGTTCCCTTTACTACCTCTGGGCCCCTTGCGCGGCGGCCGGTGCTGCGGCCGGTGTCGCTGCGGCGCCTTGGGCGGCGGCCGCCACGTTCGGACCGGCCGGCGGCAGCGACTTGATGAACTCGATGAGGCTCATGACGCTCTCTTCGCTCACCTGACCCTGGTAGGTCGGCATGATCGGGCCATATCCCGCGATCATCTTGGCTTGCGGCGTGAGGATCGACTCCCGCAGGTAGCGCTCGTCCGCCCGCATCTTGAACCCCGATACCATCTCAACCTGTTTCCCGTAGAGGCCGGCGAGCGACGGTCCGCGGCCGCTGCCGTCGTTGAGGTGGCAGGTCATGCAGGCCAATTGCTGGAAGAGCTGCTCGCCCCGAGCGGCCAGCGGCTGTCCGGTGTTTCCGCTCAGCCAGGCCTGGTAGTCTTCCGGCTCCATCACGATGACGCTGCCGATCATGCCGGAGTGCCGGGTGCCGCAGTACTCCGCGCAGAACAGGTGGTACTCGCCTGTCTTGGTCGCGGTGAACCAGAGGGCGCTGTAGCGCCCGGGGATCGCGTCAGCCTTGATGCGGAAGGCC
>CAMCNL010000025.1 GCA_945876205.1 Candidatus Sulfopaludibacter sp. SbA3 | reverse complement strand
GACAGTCAGCGTCTGGGATCGCAGCGCCTTGATCGCACTCACCGCCGCGGAGGCGCCGGTGAGCGTCGTAATACACGGCACCTGGGCCATCGTCGCGGCGCGGCGCACCGAGCGGTCGTCGAAGAACGAATCGCGGCCGAGCGGGGTATTGATAACGAGGTCGATCTTCTTGTTGACGATGTGGTCGGCGATGTTGGGCCGGCCTTCGTTGACCTTGTAGATCACCTCAACCTCGATGCCGTGCACCCGCAGGAATGCCGCGGTGCCGCGCGTCGCGGTGAGCTTGAACCCGAGCTGCGCGAGGTCGCGCGCGATCGGCACGACCGTCTGCTTGTCGCTGTTGTTGACGCTGATGAAGACGCAGCCCTTTTCGGGCAGCCGCTGCCCCGCTCCCATCATCGCCTTGCCGAACGCCGCACCGAAGTTGTCGGCGCCGCCCATCACTTCGCCGGTCGACTTCATCTCCGGCCCGAGGATGGTGTCGACCCCCGGGAAGCGCACGAACGGGAACACCGGGCTCTTGACGAACACGCCCGCCGCCTCGAGGTCATCGATGAGCCCGAGCTCCGAGAGCGTGCGGCCTGCCGCGACGCGCGCCGCAACCTTGGCCAGCGGCACGCCGGTCGCTTTGGAGATGTACGGCACCGTCCGCGAGGAACGCGGATTGACCTCGAGCACGTAGACGGTGTCGTCCTTGAGGGCGTACTGGATGTTCATCAGGCCGACGACCTTGAGCGCCCGCGCGATGCGGCGCGTGTAGTCGCGGATCGTCACCAGATGCCGCTCGGCCACCATGAACGGAGGCACCACGCAGGAGCTGTCGCCGGAGTGGATGCCGGCTTCCTCGATGTGCTCCATGATGCCGCCGATGACGACCGCGCCCGTCGCGTCAGCCACCGCGTCGACGTCGAACTCGAACGCGTCCTCGAGGAAGCGATCGATCAGCACCGGACGATCGTGGGACACGTCGACCGCGTTCGTCATGTACCGGTCGAGCGCGCCACCGTCGAACACGATCGCCATGCCGCGTCCACCGAGCACGTACGACGGCCGGACGACCACGGGATAGCCAACGCGCTCGGCCACGTCACGCGCCTGCTCGCGCGAGACGGCCGTGCCGCTCGCCGGCTGCGGGATGCCGAGGTCCCAGAGCAGCTGCGAGAACCGCTGGCGGTCTTCTGCGAGATCGATTGAATCAGGCGAGGTGCCGAGGATCTTCACGCCCGCTTCGAGCAGTCCGAGCGCCAGCTTCAACGGCGTCTGGCCGCCGAACTGCACGACGCAGGAGACGTCGCCGCCGGCGCTGCGCTCGCGATCGATGATCGCCATCACGTCCTCGAACGTGAGCGGCTCGAAATAGAGGCGATCGGCGGTGTCGTAGTCGGTGGACACCGTCTCCGGATTGCAGTTGACCATCACGGTCTCGAAACCTTCCTCACGGAAGCCGAAGACCGCGTGGCAGCAGCAATAGTCGAACTCGATGCCCTGGCCGATCCGGTTTGGACCGCTGCCGAGGATGATCACCTTCTTGCGAACCGTCGGATCCGCCTCGCACGCCTGCTCGTAGGTGCCGTACATGTAGGGCGTGAACGACTCGAACTCCGCGGCGCAGGTATCGATCCGCTTGTACGCGGGCACCAGGCCCTCGTCGAGCCGGCGCTGCCGCACGAGCTCCTCGTTGATCCCGTGAACGCTCGCGATATCCGCGTCGCTGAAGCCCGTCCGCTTCAGCGTGCGAAGCAGGTCAGGCGACATCTCGCGGAACTCGCCGAGCGCCGCGATGTCGTAGAGCTGGACGATCTCGGCAAACTGCTGCAGAAACCACCGGTCGATTTTCGTGAGGTCGTGAAGCGTCTCGATCGTCCAGCCGCGACGCAGCGCCCGGAAGATCGCCCACATGCGGCGGTCGTTGGGCACCACCAGCCGCTTGCGCAGCGCGGTCTCGTCCTCACCCTCGTCGGCGGCTTCCTGCTCGGCGGTCGGGAACAGGCTGCCGAGCTTGCCGAGCTCCAGCGAGCGGACCGACTTCAGGAACGCTTCCTTGAACGTCCGGCCGATCGCCATCGCCTCCCCCACCGACTTCATCTGCGTCGTCAGCGTCCGATCCGCCTGCGGGAACTTCTCGAAGTTCCAGCGCGGGAATTTGACGACGATGTAGTCGATGGTCGGCTCGAAGGACGCGGGCGTCAGGCGAGTGATGTCGTTGGGGATTTCGTCGAGGTGATAGCCGAGCGCAAGCTTGGCGGCGATCTTCGCGATCGGAAAGCCGGTGGCCTTGGACGCGAGCGCCGATGACCGCGAGACGCGCGGGTTCATCTCGATCACGGTGATGCGGCCGTCGGCCGGGTTGATGGCGAACTGGATGTTCGATCCGCCGGTCTCGACGCCGACGCGCCGGATGATCAGCCGCGCCATGTCGCGCATCCGCTGGTATTCCTTGTCGGTGAGCGTCAGCGCCGGCGCCACGGTGATGCTGTCGCCGGTGTGCACGCCCATCGGGTCGATGTTCTCGATCGAGCAGATGACGACGAAGTTGTCGGCGACGTCGCGCATCACCTCGAGCTCGAATTCCTTCCAGCCGATGACCGATTCTTCGACGAGGATCTCGTGCACCGGGCTCAGGTCGAGCCCGCGTCCCGACAGCTCGCGGAACTCTTCGATGTTGTAGGCGATACCGCCGCCGACGCCGCCCATCGTGACCGACGGCCTGATGATCGCGGGAAAGCCGACCTCGTCGACCAGCGCGAGCGCCTCGGCGGGCGTGCGCGCCACGCCGCTCTTCGGCGTCTCGAGGCCGATCTCGTCCATCGCATTGCGGAACAGCAGGCGGTCTTCGGCCACCTTGATCGATTCGATCGAGGCGCCAATCAGCTTGACGTTGTATTTCTCGAGCGTGCCGCGCTCGGCGAGCGCCACGGCGAGGTTGAGTGCCGTCTGTCCACCGACGGTCGGCAGGATGGCGTCGGGCCGCTCTTTCGCGATCACGGCTTCCGCGAGCTCCGGCGTCAGCGGCTCCACGTAGGTCCGATCGGCCATCTCCGGGTCGGTCATGATCGTCGCGGGATTGCTGTTGATCAGGATGACTTCGAGGCCTTCGGCGCGCAGCGCCTTGCACGCCTGCGTGCCGGAGTAGTCAAACTCGCACGCCTGGCCGATGACGATCGGACCCGAGCCGATGACGAGGACGCGCTTGATGTCAGTACGACGGGGCATGTGTCATCACTACCAGACGGCCACGATGGTCACGAGGACGGAACGCCACGAAGCCCACGAAGAACACGAAGCGCTTGGGGTTTGGTCGCTTCGTGATCTTCGTGGCTTCTTCTTCGTGGCCTCGTCGTCTCATCGTTTTTCCATCGATTCGAGAAACTGCTGAAACAGGTAGTCGGCGTCGTGCGGGCCCGGTGACGCCTCGGGATGATACTGCACCGAAAAGATCGGCTTGTTGACGTGCTTGAAGCCTTCGACGGTGCCGTCGTAGAGGTTCAGGTGCGTCACGCTGACGTCGGACGGGAGCGACCCCGGATCGACGGCAAAGCCATGGTTCTGCGAGGTGATCTCCACCTTGCCGGAGCTCAGCTCCTTCACCGGATGATTCGCGCCGCGGTGACCGAACTTCAGCTTGAACGTCTGGCCGCCAACCGCGAGTCCGAGAATCTGGTGACCGAGACAGATGCCGAACATCGGCCGCTCCGACTTCACCAGCTCGCGGACGTTATTGACCGCGTACGGCAGCGCCGCCGGATCCCCAGGACCGTTGCTCAGAAAGAGCCCATCTGGATTCATGGCGAGCAGATCCGCCGCGGGCGCGCCGGCCGGAAACACCTGGACGTCGCAGCCGTAGTCGTCGAGGCGACGGAGGATGTTCCACTTGATGCCGAAGTCGTAGGCCGCCACGCGCAGGCGCTTCTTCGCGCGATGCTCGGGCACCAGGCTGAACGCCTTGTGCTCGGCCTCGCCCGATGCAGCCGACCGGTCGCGCCAGGCGAACGGCTGATCGCAGGTGACGCCCTGCACCAGATCCGACCCTTCCATCCGCGGAATCGCGCGCGCCTTCTCGACGAGCTCGGCGGGATCCACGTTGCCGGTCGCAATGATGCCGCGCATCACGCCAGCCGACCGCAGCACGCGCGTCAGCGCGCGCGTATCGATATCGGCGATGGCGACGATGTTGTGGCGGACGAGGTAGTCGCGAAGGGTACCGTCCGCGCGCCAGTTGCTGGCGACCGGCGACGCTTCGCGCATGACGAAGCCGGCGACGTGCGGCGCCTGCGATTCCGCGTCGCCCGAGGCGACACCGTAATTGCCGATCTGCGGCGCGGTCATCGTGACGATCTGCCCCGCGTAGGACGGATCGGTGAGGATCTCCTGGTAGCCGGTCATGCTCGTGTTGAACACGACTTCGCCGCGCGCTTCACCGCTTGCGCCGGCGGCAACGCCGCGGTACCAGGTGCCGTCTTCAAGTGCGAGGGTAGCGTTCATTAGGCTTTAGGCTCTGGGCTCTGGGCTTCCGCGTTCATCGTTCCAGCGACGCGCCGACCCGCGCGCGTGCGCCGGTCTCGACGTTCACGGCCGTGACCCACAGGCGAAATCCCGGCAGCTCAATTCTCACCCGATGTGACCCGGCGCTCACGTCGGCTAGCGACATCGGCGTCACGCCCACGCGCACATCGTCCACGAAGACCTGCGCGCCGGTGGGACGGGAGGCGATCTGCAATGAGCCCGAACTCGATCCAACCGTGGGGCGAGCCCTGTCGGGCTCGCCTGGCGCGCCTGACCCGCCTTCGCCGCTGAGCGGCTTCGGCGCGGCGCGCCCCACAGGAGGCTGTGAGTCGTTTATCGGGGCGTCTGTATAGGTCTGCGACTGCGCCGTTGTCGTCGGCACCGGGGCCACGGCCCGCGCGGCCGAGCGGGGGGCCGGGATCCACTCGGCCTGTTGAGCAACGAAGAATCCAGCCGCAAAACCTGCAATAAGACCGATGAGGAGCGCCGTGATGATGGCGAACGCCACGGCGAACGTGCGGCCGCCGGACGACATGGACGTCTGCCGATCGTCGAACAGCGGACCGGGATCCGTATGGTCGAGAGGCGCGTCGAACTGTGAACCGTCCCCGGTCAGCGGCGGAACTCCTTGAATGGCTCGGCGGTTGTAGAGGGGAGCGTTAAGATCGGAGGTCGATCGTAGCACGTAAACTCTTGGTGCATCAATGCGTTACGCAGCAATCCCGGGCTTTCCTTGACACTGCGCGCAACGCTCTGAGACAGTAGCAAACTGGTGCTCCCCCAGACAGGCGTTTCCGCCACCAGCGCTCGGCTCCCTATCGATATCCGCCGTTTCCCGTGGATCAGGCGCCTTGCGTCCGACTACGCCTTCGACTTCGAGAAGGTGGCCGACTTCTTCGCCGGCAACCCGGCCGAGTCTTCGGCCTGGCGCGACGCGATCCTCCGCACGCAACGCCACCCGCGCGAACGCGACGCGATCGCGGCCGTGCTTCAGGCCCAGCAGCGTGAGCGCGGCGCGCCGCCCGAAGCCGTGGCCGCGGCTGCCCGCCTCCGCGATTCGCAAACCGTGGCCGTCGTCACGGGCCAGCAGGCCGGCCTCTTTGGCGGTCCCCTCTTCACCCTGCTCAAGGCGATCACGGCGATTCGACTCGCCGAGCGCATCACGGCCGAGCACAACGTGCCGGCGGTGGCGATCTTCTGGATCGACGCGGAAGACCACGACTGGGACGAGGTGAAGTCCTGCGGCAGTCTCGACGCCGACTCGAACTTCGTGCACCTGTCCGTCGGCAATCCTCCCGGCGCCCATGAAAAGCCGGTGGCGCGAGTCACGCTGGACGCGACGGCGGAGGCGGCGGTCGCGCAGCTCGCCTCGACGCTTCCTCCCACGGAATTTACCGCCGGCCTGATCGAGACGCTTCGCTCGGCCTATGTCCCTGGGGTGGGAATGGCGCAGGCGTTTGGCCGATGGCTCGAAGCCGTGCTCGGTCCGCGCGGGCTCGTGGTGTTTGATGCGGCTGACCCCGCGGCCAAGCCGCTGGTGGCTGGCGTGTTCGCGCACGAGATTGAACACGCGGGCGACACGTCCCGGCTCGCGCTCGAGGCGGGCGCGGAACTGCAGGCGCGCGGCTACCACGCGCAGGCGACCCCGCACGAGAACCACGTCGCGCTCTTCCACCTGAATGCCAGCCGCGAAGCAATCCGGCGGCACGAGGATCACTTCGAGATCGGCGAGCGCAAGGAATCCGCGGCGGCGCTGCTCGAACATGTCCGCAGCCGTCCGGAGGAGTTCAGCCCGAACGTCCTGCTGCGTCCGATCGTGCAGGACACGCTGTTTCCGACGGTCTGTTACGTGGCGGGTCCTAACGAGCTCGCCTATCTCGGTCAGCTCAAGGGTGTCTACGCCTCCTTCGGCGTCCCGATGCCGCTCTTTCAGCAGCGCGCATCAGCCACCCTGCTCGACTCGAACGCGATGCGGTTTCTGACGAAGAACGAGGTGCCGCTCGAGACGCTCCGCCAGCAGGACGAAGCGGCGCTCAATCAACTGCTCGAAGCGAAGATCCCGGCCTCCGTCGAGGCGCCGCTCGAAGAGGCGCTGCGACTGCTCACCGAGCGGATGGAAGCGGTGGCGCGGGCGGTGCCGCAAATCGATCCGACGCTCGAAAAAGCCGCGCGCTCGACGCTGAGCCGCATGGAAGAGGAGCTCAAGAAGCTCCATTCAAAGATCATCCACGCCGCCAAGCGGCAGGACGAGACGCTGCGGCGCCAGTTCAAGCACGCGCAGGCGCAGGCCTTTCCCGGCGGCCACCCGCAGGAGCGCGAGATCGGATTCGTCTACTTCGTGAACAAACACGGCTCGAGCCTGGTCGATCGCTTGTGCGACGAGCTGCCGATCGAGATGGGGACGCACTGGGTCATCACGATTTGACCGATTCCCCGAAGCGTAAGAGCCGATCGCCTAAGGGCAAACGCGGCGCGCGTCCCGCGTGGTGGCGCTACGCGTTGCTGGGCACCGCGGCGCTGGCCATCCTGTGCGCCGGCATCCTCACCTACTACTACATCTCGTTTTCGCGAGTCATCGATGCGCGGCTGCACGGCGAGCGCGAGCGGACGCTGCCGCGCGTCTACGCCAGGCCGGTGGAGCTGCGACGTGGGCAGTCGCTCACCGAGCTCGACCTCATCGCCAGGCTCAACGACCTCGGGTACGCGCAGCGCGCGCGCTCCGAGTCGCCTGGCGAATTCACCATCCTTCGCAACGCGATCGCGATCACACCGCGCACCGGCGAGCTCGCGGGGAAAACCATCCGCGCGACCTTCCCCCCTCCGGAGACTTCGCGCTCGGGCGCAGCACCCGTGTCGGGTCGCGGCATCCAGGATCTCGAGATTGTCGGACGCGGCCGCACCGAGGCGGTGCAACTCGACGCCCCGCTGCTCACGGCGCTGATGACGAGCGGCGGCCGGCAGAAGCGCCGCAGCGTGCCGATCGCCACCATCCCGAAGTACATGCAGCAGGCGGTGCTGGCGATTGAAGACCAGGGCTTCTACTCGCATCCCGGCATCAATCCCTTCCGCATCGTCGCCGCGATCTTCACCAACATCTTCGGCTCCAACCCGAACGTCGTCGGCTACAGCACGATCACGCAGCAGCTCTCGCGGATGTTCTTCCTCTCGGACGAGTTCAACGCCGAGCTCCAGAGCGGCCAACGCGGACGGACGCTGACGTCGTACCTGCGCAAGGGCCGCGAGGTGTGGATGTCGCTCGTGCTCGAGCGGCGCGCGTCGAAGGACGAGATCCTCGAGCTGTATCTCAACGACGTGTATCTCGGGCAGCGCGGCTCGTTCGCGATCCACGGGGTGGCCGAGGCGGCGCGCCTCTTCTTCGGCAAGGACGTGATGAATCTGAGCCTGAGCGAGGCGGCGCTGATCGCGGGCGTGATTCAGAACCCCGGGGGCCGGTCACCGTTCGGCAACCCGGAGCGCGCCCTGGAACGGCGCAACACCGTGCTGCGCGCGATGGCTTCGGAAGAGTACGTCTCGGTGGGCGCCGCCGACCGCGCGAGCCGCGAGCCGCTGCAGGTGGTGGCGCGCGCCGTCGACAACGAGGCGCCCTACTTCGTCGACATGGTGAGCGAGCAGGTCGCCACGGCGTTTCCTGGCGTGACCGCGCAAGTCGGCCGCGTCGACGTCTTCACCACGCTCGACCTCAACCTGCAGCGCATCGCGCTCGATGCCGTGCGCAACGGCCTCGCGACCGTCGACCGGCTGCTCGCGCGGCGCAAGCGTCCGCAGCGGGCGCAGGCCTCGCTCATCGCCATCGATCCGCGCACCGGCGAGATCCTGGCGCTGGTCGGGGGACGCTCCTACAACCAGTCGCAGTACAACCGGGCGATCGACGCACGGCGCCAGCCCGGATCCGTCTTCAAGCCGTTCGTGTTCCTCGCCGCCTTCGAGCGCGGCGAGGAAGAAGGACGCACCGACCTGACGCCCGCCGCACTGACCAAGGACGAGCCGACCACGTTCACCTTCGACGACCAGGTGTGGGAGCCGCGCAACTACGACGACTACGACGGCGAGATCACCTGGCGCCGCGCGCTGGCAATGTCGCGCAACCTGGGGACGATCCACGTCGGCGAGACGGTCGGCTTCGATCGCGTGGCCGCCCTGTGGAAGAAGGTCGGCGTCGGCCAGGCGCCGCAGGCTTTCCCCTCGATCACGCTCGGCGTCTTCGAGCTGACGCCGCTCGAGGTCGCGCAGGCCTACACGCTGTTCCTCAACGAAGGCTCGGTGCGGCCGCTCAAGTCGATCCAGCGGATCGAAACCGCCACGAGCAACCTGCGGCCGACAGACGCGCCGCTCCACCGCGTCGCGAGGCCCGACACCACGTTCCTCGTCACCAACATGCTGCGCAGCGTGCTCAACGAGGGCACCGGCGCCGCCGCACGCGCCAGCGGATTCGCCCTGGACGCCGCCGGCAAGAGCGGCACCACCAACGACCAGCGCGATGCCTGGTTCGTCGGCTTCACCCCCGAGCTCCTCACCGTCGTCTGGGTCGGCTTCGACGACAACCAGCCCGTGTCCCTCACCGGATCGCAGGCGGCGCTGCCGATCTGGACCGATTTCATGAAAGCCGCCACCGCCGGCCGCTCGAGCACCCCCTTCGAAGTCCCCGAAGGCATCGCCTTCGCAGAGATCGATCGCGACACCGGCAAACTGGCGCTGCCGGGCTGTCCGCGCACCTACAACGAGGGGTTCATCAGCGGAACCGAGCCCACGGAATACTGCGAGCTTCATCGCTGGTAACGCCGCGCACGTCACCCCGCGCAGGCTGAAGCCCGCGCGCTACATCAGACGATCGACCGACCGGGGTCCGCGCGGTGTCGCGCGCGGGCTTTCGCCCGCGCGAGGTCTATAATCAACATATGAACCAAGAGGTCTTCTCCGCGCTCTCGGAGGCCCTGCAGCGCGGTGAGGAAGTGGCCCTTGTGACGATCACCGGCTCGACCGGGTCGACGCCGCAGCGCGTGGGCGCCAAGATGCTCGTCTTCGCGGATGGCCGCACGGTGGGCACGATTGGCGGCGGGTGCTACGAGAACGAGGCGTTCTGGAAGGCGCGCGAGGCGATCAAGAACCGCAAGCCCATCACGCTCAAATTCGAGCTCAACGACGACTTCGCTCAGGAGAGCGGGCTGGTCTGCGGAGGACGGATGGAAGTCTTCGTCGAACCGGTGGAGCCGTCACCCGAAGTGTTCGTGTTCGGCGCGGGACACGTCGGCTACTTCGTCGCGAAGATGGCGCACGATGTCGCGTTCAAGGTGCACGTCATCGACGACCGCGAGAAGTTTGCCAATGTCGAGCGCTTCGGTCCGGGCATCGACGTCATCGTCGACAACATCCCCAACTGGCTGGCCAACCACACGCTGCCGCCGAGCGCCTATGCCGTGATCGTCACGCGCGGCCACACGCATGACCTCGATACGCTGCGCGCGCTGGCCTCGTCGCCGCTCCGCTATCTCGGCTTGATTGGCAGCAAGGCCAAGGTGAAGCGCATTTTCGATGTACTGATCGACGAGGAGGGCATGTCCGCCGAAGCGCTCAAGGGCATCCATGCGCCGATCGGCCTCGACATCGGCGCAATCACACCGCAGGAAATCGCCGTCAGCATCCTCGCGGAACTGATCGCCGTCAAACACGGCAAGATTGCAGAGCCCAACGTGGCCGCCGTCAGCATGCGCTGGGATGGCGCCCTCGCCAAGCGCTAGTCCGCCGTAGCCTTCGGCTATGGACCCCGTGCCCTCCTCAATCCTGATCCGCAACGCGACCATCCTCCCGATGACCGACCAGTTCGAGGTCGTGCAGGGAGCGGTGTCGGTGCGCGACGGCCGGATCGCGGCGGTCGGTGCCGAACCGGACGGACGCCACGACGTCGTCATCGACGCCGCGGGCGGCTACCTGCTGCCCGGCTTCGTGCAGACGCACATCCACCTGTGCCAGACGCTCTTTCGCGGCTACGCCGACGATCTTCGCCTGCTCGACTGGCTCAGCACGCGCGTCTGGCCAATGGAGGCCGCGCATACGCCCGCATCGCTCAGGGCGGCGGCAAGGCTCGCATGCCACGAGCTTCTGCGCGGCGGGACGACGGCGATCCTCACGATGGAGACCGTGCACGACACCGACGCGGTGTTTGAGGCCGTCAGCGCCACCGGCATGCGCGCGACGATCGGCAAGTGCATGATGGACGCGCCGCCGCCGGATGCCCCGGCGCGGCTGCGCGAGGATCTGCGCCGGTCGATCGACGAGAGCCTGGCGCTGCATCGTCAATGGCACGGCACCAGCGGCGGCCGCATCCGCGTCGCGTTCGCGCCGCGCTTTGCCGTCTCCTGTTCGCGCGAGCTGCTCGAGGCGGTCGCATCGCTCTCGCTGCGCGACCTCACGCTCGTCCACACCCACGCATCCGAGCAGCGCGAGGAGGTCGAGATTGTGCGACAAGCCTCGGGCGTCTCCAACATCGAGTATCTGCACCTCGTCGGGCTGACGTCTCCCCGTCTCAACGCGGCGCACTGTGTATGGGTCAACCCCGAGGAGCAGGAGCTGCTTGCCACGAACGGCGTCAAGGTCACGCACTGCCCCAGCTCGAACATGAAGCTCGGGTCGGGCATCGCGCCGGTGCCCGACATGCTCGACCGCGGCATCTGCGTATCGCTCGGCAGCGATGCTGCCGCGTGCAACAACCATCTCGACATGTTCGGGGAGATGCGGCTGGCGGCGTTGCTCCAGTCGGTGCGACTCGGGCCCGGCGCCCTGCCCGCGCGGCAGGCGCTGACGATGGCCACGCGCAACGGCGCACGCGCGCTGGGCCTGGAAGACGAGATCGGATCCATCGAGACCGGTAAGCGGGCGGACCTCATCCTCATCGACCGCGATCATCCTCACCTCGCGCCCGGCGCCGACCCCTTCTCCACCATCGTCTATGCGGCCCGGCCCGACGATGTGCGGATGACGATGGTGGACGGGGAGATCCTGATGCGAGATGGGTTGGCGACGCGTCTCGATGCGACAGAGATCACCCGGGACGCGAATCGCGAAGCCCGGGCGCTCGCCACTCGGGCCGGCCTCTAGCAATTACCTCCGCCCCGCCGGCTCCGACCGGCCGGGTCCAATACCGACTCTCTCGGTGCGTGTTCGGGCTAAGGCCAATCGCCGTAGACATAGCCTATGAAGCCCAGCGAAAAGAACACCAACAAGACATACATCACCGGAAAGTAAAGCAACGCGATGAGCACCCTCTGCGAAGGACTCATGAGTCGCGTCATAAAGACGAACCCGACGATGGCGCTCAGCACGGGCGTCACGAACCCAATGTTTCCATAGCCAGGACCCAAGTACCTCAACGCTCTCGTCACCGCGACGAACATCGACTGCGCTAGGAAAGGAATGACAATCAGCCAAGCGGAATACAGACATTTCTCCCAACTGGTCATTGTCTTCATTGCGACAACCTAAAGCTGAGCACCGGGACCGGTTTCGTCCAACCCGGGTGTTCTCCCTTCCGCGTCTTGATGAAAGCAGGTTCCGGAATATCTGCCGTCTTGAGTAGTCCGGCAATATACGAATTCGAGTTGTAGCCTTCTGTCGAAAGAACCGGCAGACACGCGTACGGCAGGTCGTCTCTGTACCTCTCATCAAGAACCTTGAGGCGACGAATGACTTCGTCTTCTAGCAAGGGTGAGTAGTCGAGCCTTTCTAAATAGTCGGCCGGCTGCGTTGCGTCCGCCGGACGATTTCTTTCGCTAATCAGCGCCCCCACGAAAGGACCCGAGCAGAGGTAACTTGTGTCGCCATGCGCAGGACCGGCGCCGATCGTAAAGAATCGATTTCCGTACGAGTCGAGATTGGGGATTGCCTGATTCTCAGAATCGGAACGGAAGAATAGTTCTGGCTGATCGCCAAACCAACTCGTGATGTTCGTTGGCGCCATCCGCAGGGACATATGGTTGAAGCCAATGCCAAGATCATGACTCTTGGCAAAAATGCCGCGGCCGGGCTTCGAAGCCGCATTCGCGCCTTGGTTGCCTCCATGTAGACCAGCCCACACACTGTACGGCTCCGCGACAAACGGGCCGGCCTTTGCAGCGAGCTGTTGATTCTCTCTGCCGAACCAAGTGCCGCCGCGAAAGTACTGCGCCTTCGCGAGGTGCATCTGGCCGAAGACGGGATCGGGGCCGCTCATCGTTCCATCGGGGTGGCTGACGATGACGCCGCCGCCGGGGGCGGCGAGGAAGGTCGGGAACTGGGGAACCTGGCCTTCGGGGGCGCTCCAGGCGTCCTGGCTGATGGTTAGTCCGGTGAGCGTCAGTTGTGTCGCCACGGCTTCGTTCTGCTGGTCGTACAGCCGGTAGGCGGTGGCGATCACGCGATCCTCGGCGACGACGAGGTCACCCAACGGATACTGGTCGGGAATTCCCCAGATGCCGCCGACCTCCGCGAGAAACTCACCCGTTTGGCCATCGCTTCGTAAGATGCCGACATAGGCGCTCGCAGGATTGTTCGCGCTGCCCAACGCCGTATGCACGGCGCTCCACGCCACGAAGATATCGCCCCGTCCGTTGGGCACGGCTTTGTACGGTGTCACGGCGTCGGCTGGCGGACGCAACCAGGTGATTCCGTCCTGCAGCAGCACAGCGGCGCCCGACTCCCACAGCGTGCGCACGCTGCTACCGCCGTTGGGAGTGAGCACGAAGAGCTGCAGGCGATCTGGTGTAAGCCCGGTATTGGTCAGGTGGATCGGCAACGCGATCCGGCCGTCCTCGAGCACGGTGGGGATCCCCGTGTCGATTGATCCTCCAGGCGTCTCAGGCTCCGGCAGCGGCATCACGCCACTGCCGACCATCAGCACGCCCCGACTGACGTAGTACGTCACACCATCCGCGTCGATCGCGAACCCCGGCCCGGCGTCGAGGCCGACGCTAAATCCGTTACCGTTGGCTGTAAACCCTGTAATCGTGCCACCGTGAAGCGCCACGACACCGCCAAACGGATCGCCGGAGAGCTGTGACACGTGGCCGCCGACGCTCATCGCCCACACCTCCCTGCCGTCCACGTCGAACGCGCGAATCAGATCCTGTGGAATCAGACCGTTGTGTTCGAGCGCATACATACGACGCTCGTTGTCGAGCGTCACCGCTCCCTGCACGATCTGCGTCACCGGCCCGCGCGCAGCCGGCGCCGACCACAGCGTCGTGCCAATGGCCGGGGCCGTCGCGCCGGACACCGTCACGCGAGTCGTCGCCGACAGCCCCTGCCATCTGGCCGTGAGCGTGACCGTTCCGGCCGACACGGCTGTGAGCCGAACGTCAGGCGCCGTGCTCAGGACCGCGACGGTCGCATTGTCGATCGTCCACTCGGCCTGGCTTGGGATGCGATCGAAGTTGTCCAGCAATGAGAAGCGCTTCGTCTCTCCCGCCAGCATCGTGGGGTTCCGCGGCGAGAGCCGCAGGCTCGTCGGCGGCGAGGACGACACTGCGTCTTCGGTGATCACCGACACGGTCGTCGCTCGCACGTTCGATGCGGCGTCGACCGCCCGGAGCGTGACTGTCGAGGTGCCCGCAGGAACGGTCACGTTGCACAGAAACGCGGAGTCGGTGATCGTGGCCGGCGCGTCGTTGCACGTCAGGCTCGTCAACCCTGAGACGAGATCGATCGTCGTCCCACGAATCGCAAGTTCGCCGGCGTTGACGAGTTGATGCAGCGCGGGCGAGCTGACTGAGACATACGGTGCCGACTTGTCGATGCCCACGTGGACCGTGGTCGACGCCGTGCCTCCGAGATCGTTCACGGCCTGACCTGGCACGTCGTACTCACCATCGCGCAGGAGCGTCACTGGTGCTGGACACGCAATCGCGCCGTCGCCCGCGCAGACGAACGACACCGTCACGCCGGTGTTGGTCCATCCGCTCGGACTCAGCCTTGACGCGCCGCCCGCAATCGCGATCCCTCCAGGAGGCGCCTGCATCACCGGCACCGCGGCTCCCGCCACCGTCATCGAAGCGGCACGGGATGTCGCCGTGAGATTGGCCGCGACGACATAGCTAAACCGACCGCCGCCGCGCACCATCACGCCGCGCTGCGCCGCGTGATTCGCAATCTGCGCCGCGCTCAACGCAACCGGATAGAGTGCCGCCTCGGCCAGCAGGCTGTCATACCAGGACCCGCCCGCATAGTCGCGCCCGAGCAGAATGGGCCCGGAGCTCGCAGCCAGCGCTCCGCCGCCTGGGCCCGTCTGATCCTCGACACCGTTGACGTATGCGTGCCACGCCGTGCTCCCGAACGCGAAGGCCAGATGGACCCACCCTGCGCCAACAAGCGTCGTCTGCAGCAACACCTGCTGGCGCCCGGCGCCGGCCAGGTCGTAGTAAAGCGTGGCGCGCTGGGCGCCTGGCGCTATCCAAAGCGAGAACACCTCGCTGGTGTCGCCCTCGCCGAGAATCCAGCGCCACTCACTCGATACGGACGGGACATTGACCCACGCCTCCCACGTAAGCGCCGTGAGGCTGAGCCCCGCGTCATGCTGAATCTCGATCGCGCCCGTGTGCCCGTCGAACGACGCTGCGGTGCTGCCGTCGGCCAGCGGGCCGGCACGGCCAAACGTCACACCGCCACTCACGCTGGCCGATCGTCCGAAGCCGGAACTATCTGCCGCAACGACCGCACCGACCGGGTCAGCCAATCGCCAGTAACCGACAGGCTCGTCAGCCGACACCGCCTGGGCGTACGGACTCTCATGGCCGGCCGTATCGACTGAGAGCCATGGGACGTCGGTCGCCACCGACCAGCCGCAACTCTCGTCATTGGTTGTGACTGTCAGCTCACCGGTCGTCGCCTGCGCCGGGGCGGCCACCGCACCAGGCGCCACGTGATACGTGCAGGGAACAGGCGGAGGGACATCGATGTCAGGCGGTGGCGGAGGTGGCACCGGGAAGGTGTACGCCGCCGTGACGACGTCGCTCGGCGTCCACCCGCTTCGAAACGCCGCGACCTTCAAAATCGTGGCCGTTCCGATCGCGATCGGCGAAACGTACGCAGGTGACGCCGCCGTTGGACCCGTGCCATCAAGGGTGTAACGCAGCGTGGTCTCGGCGGTGACAGTCGTTACCGACACCGACTGCGTCGCGGTGTACGTGCCGCTGCCAGGGCTGACGACCGGCGTCACCGGCTTGAGCGTGAATGTCTCGACCGCCATGCCACTTGGCGGTTTTCCGGCTGCCCACGCCCGGGCTTTCACCGTCGTCGTTTCCCTGATCACGATGCCACTGGGCGCCGCAGGCATGATCGGATCGGACTCGGTGGGATCAGCACCGTTCAGCGTGTAGTGGATCACCGCGCCCGGCGTTCCGGACGCGGCGATCGCCCCCATTTCGACGTTGAATACGCCGCCCGATGTGAGAATCGGTGTACCCGTGTGCCACACCAATCCTGCATCGGCAATCTGCACGGGAGATGGCCGCGCGACCCTCGTGCCGTCGCCTAACTGTCCGACGTCGTTACTTCCCCACGTCCAGATCCTGCCGTCGGCGTGGAGCGCCAGCGTGTGCGACTGCCCCACGCTCATCTGTGACGCGGATTCGACCATGGGCGGCGGCGTGGAGGCATCCGACGCAATGGTGACGCCCTCCGGTGTGATCGCAGACCACCCCGTCAACGATGCCGTCACCGACACCACCGGCGAGGCCAGCGGGATCTGGGATAGCGTCGGCGCGTCGAACCCGAACTGCCAGAGCCGTCCGGCCGCGTCCACGACGTAGGTCCGTGCGCCAATGGCGGATACCGAAATCGCGCGCGAAGTGATGCCGGTCACACGCGCGGGCGTCGTGCGATTCGACGTGGTGCCGTCGCCGAGCTGACCGAAGAGGTTGCGGCCCCACGTCCACACCGTACCGTCCGCCTCGAGAGCGACGTTGTGGTCGCTGCCTGCGGCAATCTCCACGAGGTTGGCCAGGGCCGTCACCTGCACCGGCGCGGGATGGAACGAACCCGTGCCATCGCCAAGCTGTCCCCACGCGTTGCTCCCCCACGCCCAGACCGTGCCGTCACTTCTCAACGCCAGCGAATGCGTGTCGCCGGCGGCAATGGCCACGACGTTGGTCGGTGCCGGCACCAGACCCGGCAAGGCTCGACTCACAGGCGTGGCGTCCCCAAGCTGGTTCAAGCTGTTGGCGCCCCAACTCCAGACGCGGCCGTCATTGTTCAGTGCCAGCGAATGCTGCAATCCGGCCGCGAGTGAAAAATGAAATGCCGTCCGCTGGACGGGCACACCGCCCTGACCAACCGACACCACCTGACCCGCGACCGTGAGCGTGGCGATGCGATCGAGCAGCGCTGGATTGGCCGCGACGCTGTAGTGCACGTCGCCCGAGGCCGTGCCCGATGACGAGTCGATGGTGATCCACGATGCCCCGGGCGTCACCGTCCAATCACAGGTGTTGTCGATCGCCGTGATGTGAATGGTGCCGGCGCCGCCGCCAGGGCCGGGATTGATGGTCGTCGGCGCGACCGTGAAGCAGTTCCGTCCAGCCTGTGTGATCGAGACGGCGTGTCCCGCGACAGTCATAGTGCCGGCACGAGGCTGGAACCCCGGATTCGGCTCAACCGTGTAGGTCACGGAACCGGGCCCGCCGCTCGTCGCGCCCCGCAGGTCGAAGTGGGCGGCGACCTGTGACGCACTCAGTGCGGGCCGGTAGACGGCCAGCTCGTCCACCGTGGCGGCCATCGGCCCCATCGTGAAGAACGTGCTGCCATTCATCGCAGACAAGAGGGTCGGTCCGCTCGCATCAAGCACGCCATCCACGAACATGCTCACGGTCTGGTGTGGCGGGTCGTAGGTCGCCACCACATGGTGCCACTCGCCATCGTCGAGCGATCGCTCAGACCGCACGTTGAACCGCTCGACCTCGTTGCGTTCCCCACGGAAGCGCACATGGCCGCTCTCTATGGACAGCATCCACCCAGAGCCCCCAGCGACGCTGCCCCACGATGGGTTCTGCAGCCAGACTTCGACCGTGAACGGCCCGCCGAGCAGAGTGGGACCGTTCGCGAACTGCACGACCCCGCCTTCAAACAGCGTGGCGCCGTTGGCTGCCGCAAGCGCACCCGGGACATCCTGCGTGTATCCCCCGAAGAGTGCTCCGTCAAAGTGGTGTCCGCTACTGTCGCGAAGCGCCGAGCCATCGATGTCGTCGAGCCGCCAGAACCCGACCGCGCCATCGGCGGTCACCTGATCGCCGTAGCCGCCCGCCACGCTGCCGATCGCCAGCCATTCCGCACTTGTCGATGCGGTCCAGTCACAGCCGTCCGTCGTCGACACGGCTACCAACCCGCTGCCGGCGTCCGCAGAGACCGCGGCAGTCGATGGCGATATCGAATACTCACAGGGGTTCTCGATGATGCGCGTGACGTGCACCTGCGCCGCGGCCGTGCGACCTGTCGCGTCGGTAGCGGCCACCGAAATCACGTTGTCGCCTTCGTTGAGGGGAACGGTGGCGTGGAAGGTAGACGAGCCGGCCGTGACTCCGTTGACCAGGACGGATTGCAGAGTCAGGTCCTCGACCGTACCGGTGACCGTCACCTCGCTCGCGAGTGTGGACATCCCTGCTACAGGCTCGAGAATCGTGAGGACCGGCGGTGTTGTGTCCACAACGAATCGCCGCGACACGGCCGACTGATTCCCCGCGACGTCGACAGCCGCCACGGCGATGGTTCGATCGCCATCTGGCCCCGCGCCAATCATGGCGCTCCATTCGTTGCCCGCTACACTCGCGGGGACGCCGTCCACGGTGACGCTCACGGTGGCCGAGTCGACGACGGTGCCGCGCGCGAGAAATGGCACATTCGCGACGACCGCGCCTTCCTCTGGTGATGTCAGCGTCAGATTCGGCGCCGTGCGATCGACCGTGAACGTTGACAATGCCGTCGAGGCGTTGCCGGCCAGATCGCTCACCGTGGCTTCGAGAGCGTGTGAGCCTTCGCCAAGGACGAGCGAGGCAGAAGCCTCGGTCGCTGTCGCCGCGAAACTGGACGTCTTGTCCAATCCATCAATAGTGACGCGCAACGTGGACGGCACCACCCCCGACGCGCCGCGCTCCCCGGCGCCGACGCCATCGCTGTATCGCCATCGCACCTGCACCGGCGCGCTGCTGATTGTCGTCACCGCCGGCTCCAGCAACGTCAACTGCGGTCCGGTGCGGTCGCCATTGGTGCCGGTGATAGTCACCGTGACGTAGCGAGCTCGACGGCCGGACAGCCGCACCCGCAGAGTGTTCGTGGCCTTCAGCGTCACCTCGCGGACGATGACGCCGTCTGACACTGGACGGCCTCGCTTTCGCTCCATCTGCTCGTCGTCATCATCGTCCTCACGATCGGCAAACGACCCACGCTCGTGCTCCTCGTCCAACCGCTTGTTGCGGTTGCGGCGGAAGTCGGACGGCGCAACCACCCGTTTGCCGTTGATCCAGATCCAGCCGAGCACCTGGCGGTTGGAGCCGTCCGGGGCGCCGTTCTCCACGCGAAGCGTGAAGGGACCGACGACCCAGGCCGGGACGACG
Organism: Candidatus Sulfopaludibacter sp. SbA3; assembly: GCA_945876205.1. Taxonomy (GTDB): domain Bacteria; phylum Acidobacteriota; class Vicinamibacteria; order Vicinamibacterales; family UBA2999; genus CANNDT01. The sequence continues at coordinate 4,544 of CAMCNL010000025.1, read as the reverse complement.
AACGTGCGCTCGAACGTGTCGGGACGCCCATGTGTCCGGACAAAGCGCGTCGAGCCGAAGACAGTTGGCGTGCTGAGCTGGGCAAGCGCAGTACCTGAGTACGTGAGTACGACTAGAGCCACTGCGAGCAGTCGAAGAGCGAGCATCGTGATCCCTCATCGCGCGGGGAGGCCGCGGGTAGAAACTTCACGAATTGACACGAAACGGGGTTGTTGCGCGCGAGGAGTGCACGTTCTGCGCCTGAACAGCCGGCCCTGGCCGGCAGGGGGCCTGCGCTATAATCGATAACAGCTCTAACTTTATTAACTGCAATGGGTTCCTTCGAACTAACCGATCGGCCGCGGCGTCTTCTGGCTGCCCTGGTGCACGAGTACATCGAAACCGGCGAGCCGGTGTCGTCCCAGACGCTCGCCCGCGGCAGCGGCCTCGGCGTGTCGTCAGCCACGATCCGCAACGTCCTCTCGCAGCTCGAGGACGCGGGATATGTGCACCAGCCGCACACCTCGGCAGGACGCGTCCCCACCGACCGCGGATACCGGGTGTTCGTGGACCTTCTACTCGAAAGCCGCAAGCCCACGCGTCCGGCCGCCAACGTCGAAAGCCAGATCCGTCAGCAGGCGGGCCGTTCCCCCCTGATGGACGACCTGCTCGCCAGCGTCTCGCACCTGGTCTCGAAGGCCGCTCGCCACGTCGGCTTCGCGCTCGCGGGCACCCCCGGCGCCGTCCTGCAACGCATTGAGTTCGTGCCGATTGGCGCCGGTCGCGTGCTCGTCGTGGTGGTCTCGCAGGGCAACCAGATCACGCAGAAGGTCGTGGATGCCGGCGAGGACGTTCGGACCGATGAGCTTGCACAAGCCGCCAGCTACCTCAACACCGAGTTCGCCGGCCTGCCGCTGCTCGACGTGCGCGAGGCCGTCACCGCCCGCCTCGAGCAGGAGCGGACGTTGTACGATCAGCTCTTGACGCGTGCGCTGCGGCTGGCGCAATCGACCCTCGAGGAGCTGCCGCGCGAACACGCATTCCACGTCGAGGGCGCGGCGTCGCTCCTCGCGTCTCCCGCGCAGGACAGCATCTCGATGGCAACGCTCCGGGCGCTGCTCGAAATGATGGAGGAAAAGGAGCGCATGGTTCACTTACTGAACCAGTACATCGACGGTCCCGGGCTGACCATCGTCATCGGCGCGGAGCATGCCGCTCCGGGCTTGCGGCCCTTCAGCCTGATTGCTTCCACGGTTATCGACGGCAGCACCATTCGGACGGTCGGTGTCATCGGCCCGACGCGTATGCACTACTCGCGGGCCATCACGCTGGTGGACGGAACTACCCAGGCCGTGTCTCGCGTACTTCGCGACGCAAATTAGGATTAGATGAACGATCAGTTTGATCAAGACGAGGAGCGCGACCCCGCTACGGCTCCCGAATCGACCGACCCCGACCCCTCGGAGACGCTGCGTCTCGAGAAGAACGCCCTCCAGGACCGCCTGCTCCGTACGGCGGCCGAGTTCGACAACTACCGGAAGCGGATCGACCGGGAACGTCGCGACCAGGCGGATAACGCCATGGCCGACGCGCTCGAAGACCTGCTCCCGATCATGGATAACCTCGAGCTCGCACTCTCGGCGCCTGCCGGCGACGATGCCAGCGCGTACCGGAAGGGCGTCGAGCTGATTCACCGGCAGATGGCCGACCTGCTGAAGAAGCGCGGTGTGAAGGCGATCGACGCGGTCGGCACCGATTTCGATCCCCGCTTCCATCAGTCAGTCGTCCACGAAGTCAGTGGCGACCATCGCGAAGGCGAAGTGATGCAGGAGCTGCGGCGCGGATACATGCTTGGCGAGCGGCTGCTCCGCCCCTCCATGGTCAAGGTGGCAAAGGCGTGAGCAAGCGCGATTACTACGAGGTACTCGGAGTCACGAAAACGGCAACCGAGATCGAGATCAAGAGCGCCTACCGCAAGCTCGCCATCAAGCACCATCCGGACAAGAATCCAGGCGACAAGAGCGCGGAAGATCGTTTCAAGGAAGCGGCCGAGGCGTACGCCATCCTCGCCGACGTCGACAAGCGGCACATGTACGACCGCTTCGGGCACGCCGGCCTGGGCGGCGCGGCCACCGGCTTCGATCCCACCGTCTTTACCGGCTTTGAAGACGTGCTCGGCGGCCTCGGCGATATCTTCGGCTTCGGCGACATCTTCGGTGGGAGCGGTGGCCGCCGGCGCGGCGGACCGCAGCGCGGGAGCGACCTGCGCTACGACCTCGAGATCTCGTTCGACGAATCGGCCCACGGCACCGAGACGAGCATCCAGATCCCGCGACAGGAAACCTGCGAGACCTGCACCGGCACCGGCGCCGCCCCGGGAACGAAGGCGACGACCTGCGCGCAATGCCAGGGACGAGGCCAGGTGCGTTTCCAGAAGGGGCCGTTCATGATGGCCCGCACCTGCTCGACCTGCCGCGGAACGGGCTCGATCATCGCGACGCCGTGCACGAACTGCCGAGGCGCCGGCCGCGTTCGGAAGGAAAAGAAGATCAGCGTCCGCATTCCGCCTGGCATCGCCACTGGCCAGCAGCTACGTGTCAGCGGCGAGGGCGAAGCTGGGACGTCGGGCGGTCCCGCCGGGGACCTCTACGTCGTCATCCACGTCCAGGAGCACGAGTTCTTCCAGCGTGATGGCAACGACCTCTTCTGCGAGGTGCCGCTGAACTTCACGACCATCGCGCTCGGGGGCGAGATCACGATCCCGACGCTCGAAGGCGAGGAAGGCTTCTCCATCCCCGAAGGGACGCAGAGCGGCGAGACGTTCCGGCTCCGTGGACGCGGCATGCCCGACGTGAGCGCGCGGGGACGCGGCGACCTGCTGGTCACCGTGAAGGTCGTGACGCCGAAGAAGCTGTCGAAGGATCAGAAGAAGCTGCTCGAGCAGCTCGCCGAATCCCTGCCGAAGGAGAAATTCGCGCCGACTCCGGTGACCGATGTCGGCGACGACAAAGGCATCTTCGATCGCGTCAAGGACATCTTCGGCTAGCGTGGCGCGCACCTGGCCGGCGCTCGAAGTTTCCTTCAACGATCCAGCCTCCGACGAACTGCTCCAGGCCGCTATTTCCGACTACCAGATCGCCGCGATCGAGGAAGTGGCGCCAACCACCTGGCGCGTTTTCTTCCAAACACCCGACGAACGCGACCAGGCCGCAGCGGCGCTGGCGTCAGACTTTCCCGACGGCTCCATCACGACGCTCGACGTTGCCGACCAAGACTGGGCCGCCCGGTCGCAGGCGAGCCTCCAGGCGATCCGCGTGGGAAAGCTCATCGTCGCGCCGCCGTGGGACGTCCCAGAAGTGATCGTCATCACGCCGTCGATGGGGTTTGGCACCGGGCATCACGCGACGACCCGGCTATGCCTCGCGGCGTTGCAGCGGGTCGACCTGGCGGGCGCGCGTGTGCTGGATGTGGGTACTGGGTCAGGCGTGCTGGCGATTGCGGCAGGCGTCTTCGGCGCCACCTACGCGTTGGGAATCGACGACGACCCCGATGCCGTGCAGGCGGCGCGCGAAAACGTCGCCCTGAATGCGGCGGTGGCCGTGGAAATACGGCTCGCCGATCTCCGCACCCTGCCCGACGACCGCTTCGACGTGGTATTCGCCAACCTCACCGGGGGGCTGCTGATTCACACCGCCGGCCGGCTGCAGGAGTTCGCCGGACACTCGGGACAGTTGATCCTGAGCGGCTTCATGCAGCACGAGGAGCCGGAGGTGCTCGCCGCCTTCTCCACGTTCGCGACGCGCGCCCGCACCCAGGAAGAAGAATGGGTCTGCGTCACCCTGCAGCGGCACTAGCACCTTCAGAGCTCTTCCCACGCCGCGAACAGCGCGGTGACCGCCACCAGGGCCATCGCATCGGCCCTGAGCGTGGGCGACCGGAGCGTCACCAGCCGGCACGCCGTGGCGCCTTGCGTCACCTCCTCTGGCGTCCACCCTCCTTCCGGACCAATCACGACGGTGGCTTCCCGGGGAGCGGATGCGTTCAGCTCGGCGAGCGAGGCGGCATCGGATGAAGCGGCCGGCTCGACGAACATCAGGCCAGGGTCGGGCAGGGTCAGACCCCTCAGCGCGGAGGGAACGGCGTCAAAGGCGATGGGCTCGCGCACGTCCGGCACCACGGCCCTTCCGCACTGCTTGGCCGACGACACGGCGATGCGCTGCCACTTCTCTCGCCGATTCCCCCGTTGAAGCGTCACGAGGCTCACTTCGGTGCGCGCGGTCACGATCGGCTGAATGGCTGCGACCCCCATCATCACTGCGTCGCGGACGACCTCGTCCATCTTGTCGCCCTTGAGGACCGCCTGGGCCAGCGTGATCGCAATGCGAGGCTCGGTGGCGGCGGCACGGGGTGCGCCCACGGCAACGAGCACCTCACTCTTCCCCGCCTTCTCCACCAAGGCGTCGAATTCGTGGCCGCGGCCGTCGAAGACGCGAATCGCGGCGCCGGCCTTGAGCCGCAGCACGCGGGTCAGGTGCTGCCCTTCTTCGTCGGGGAGCGCGATGACT
>CAMCNL010000024.1 GCA_945876205.1 Candidatus Sulfopaludibacter sp. SbA3 | reverse complement strand
TACCTGCGCGAACACTCGCCCGGCGAATATTCCAGGCTGCGCACGTCGGTGGTGCCGACGATGATGAAGGCGGGCGTCGGCGCCAACGTGATCCCGTCCGAGGCGGAAGCGACGCTGGACATTCGCGCGCTTCCCGGTGAGGACATCGAGAAGTTCTACGCCGAGATGACGAAGGTGATTGCCGACCCTGCGGTGAAGGTCGTGCCGATTCCTCCCGCTCGTCCTCCGTCACCGGCCTCGAGGCTCGACACCGACATGTACCGGGCGATGGAGCGCGTCGCGAAGAAGATTTATCCAGGCACCGCCGTGGTGCCGTCGATGTCCACCGGTGCCAGCGACCAGGCGCAGCTGCGCGCCAAGGGCATCCAGTCATACGGCATCGGGCCGGCCTCGACCGAGTCGGACGCCCTCAACTACCCGCCCCATGGCGACGTCGAGCGATTGGCTGAATCCTCGCTCTATCCGTTCGTCCAGTACGTGTGGGAAGTCGTCACCGAGGTCGCTGCTTCGGCGGCCATCGCCAGCGCCGCGGTCGGAAACCAGGGGATGACCGGTGAGCAGAGCGCCGAGGGCAAGACCTTCATCGAGGCGCGAGGCAACGTCAGGCCCGTGCCGCTGCCGCCGGGCGGCCCTGCGCCGCGCATGGCCGACGGCAAGGTCGACCTGTCGGGTGTCTGGTTCGAAGGCCCGACCGGGAAGGCCAATGCGTGGAGTGTCGTACCGGACGTGCGTCTGCAGGAGGACCCGATTCCGTTTCAGCCCTGGGCCGAGGCGAAGATCAAGGGCATGACCAGGACGGAGCTCGAGTTGAGCAGGGCCAACGTGCGATGTGAGCCGGTCGGGACTCCTGGCATGTTCAACCAGAATCCCTATCCGCATCAGATCGTCATGAAGCCGGGGCTGTTCCTCCACCTGTCCGAGAACAACAACAACTGGCGCGTCGTCTACGCCGACGGACGTGCTCACAAGCCGAAGGAGGAGCTCGAGCCGCTCTTCAACGGCGACCAGACCGCCCACTGGGAAGGCGACACGCTCGTCATCGACACCATCTCGCTCGACGAACGCACCATGATCCAGGGCAACGGCTGGTTTCACAGCGACCAGGTGCACGTGATCGAGCGCGTTCGGCGTCCGTCGAAGAACTATCTCGAATACCAGTACACGGTGGAGGATCCGAAGGTGCTGACCAGGCCGTGGACCTCGGCGTGGAAGACCTTCTCGCTCGGCAGCGAACCGCTGATCGAGAACTTCTGCACCAACAACGAAAACGCCCGGCAGCTCCAGAAATTGATCGAGGTCGAAGCCGGCAAAGCCAAGTAAACGCGGGCTCTCGGCCGTTGACAGGGCGAACGGCCAGATGCTCTAATTTCCAACTCACCGCCGCCAGGTTCGTCCAGGCAAACCGCAGATTCGGGAGAATCAAGAATATGAACCGTTTATCGAGGGCGCTCTCTATCCTTGCGCCCCTCGTTGTTATTGCCATCGTACTTTCGGCTGCACCGGTGTCGGCGCAGCTTGCCACGGCCGAACTCAATGGCCGCGTGACTGACTCGAGCGGGGCCGTCCTCCCCGGGGTTACCGTGACCGCGACGCAGACCGCGACCGGCCTCGTCCGCTCCGCCGTGACAGATTCCGACGGCAACTATCTCCTGTCGAACCTGCCGACCGGGCCGTACCGGCTCGAAGTCGGACTACAAGGATTCAAGAGCTACGTGCAGACCGGCATCGTGCTGCAGGTCGGCGCGACGCCCACCATCAACGCCGCGCTCGAGCTCGGTTCGCTCGAGGAGACGGTCACGGTTGAAGCCGCCGCGCCGATTGTTGACGTGCGCAGCGCCGGCATCAGCCAGGTGATCGAAAACGAGCGCATCGTCGAGTTGCCGCTGCAGGGACGGCAGGTGACCGACCTGCTCGTCCTCTCCGGCGCCGCGGTGCAGACCGCCGAGGCCACGAACCGCACGTCACCGGGCGGCGTGCGCATCTCCGTCGCCGGCGGCCTGCCGAACGGTGTCGGCTACACGCTTGATGGCGCGACGCATGACAATCCGCAGGAGAACGTGAACCTGCCGCTGCCGTTCCCCGACGCGCTTCAGGAGTTCCGCGTCGCGACCAGCGGCCTGACCGCGCAGAACGGCGTGCACTCGGCGGCTGCGGTCAACGCGGTCACCAAGTCGGGCACCAACCGGTTCTCCGGCAACGGATTCGAATTCCTGCGGCACCACTCGCTGAACGCCAAGAGTCCGTTTGCGGGCAACGGCCGCGACGGCAAGCGCCTGGACGACGGCCTCAAGCGCAGCCAGTTCGGCGGCACGCTGGGCGGTCCGGTGCTCAGGGACAAGCTGTTCTTCTTCGGCGCCTACCAGGGCACCGTGTTGAAGCAGCGGCCGGCGTCGAACATCGCCAACGTGCCAACGGCGGCGATGCTGGCAGGCGATATGACCGCCTTCACCTCGCCGGCGTGCAACGGCGGGCGCCAGGTGGCGCTTCGCGCGCCGTACGTGAATAACCGGATCAATCCCGCGCTGTACAGCAAGGCGGCGTTGAACCTGGCGAAGCGGCTGCCGAGCAGCACCGATCCCTGCGGCCAGATCACCTATGAGGTCAAGTCCGACCGCGACGAGAAGCAGACGCTGGCACGCGTGGACTACCAGATGGGCCAGAACCAGTCCTTCTTCGGCCGCTACTTCCTGACGCGCTATACGCAGCCGTCCGGCTATGCCGGAGGCGACGACAACGTCCTCAAGACGGTGAACCAGGGCGCCAACGACTGGTCGCATTCGACGACGTTTGGCGCGACCACGGTGATCAGCTCGTCGGTCGTCAACGCACTGCGCTTCGCGGTGAACAAGGCGACGGTTGACAATTACCAGACGCCGTTCTTCTCGCCGAAGGACATCGGCGCCAACGTCTATAGCTACGACCCCGGCTACATGGTGCTCAACGTCACCGGCGGGTTCCAGCTCTACCCGGCCAACCAGGCGCGGGCCTACTTCGATAACGACACCTACCAGCTCGGCGATGACCTGACCCTCGTCCGCGGCAACCACCAATTCGGCGTAGGTCTGAACACGCAGTTCTGGCGGGGGCACTACACGTCGACGTCGCGCGCCAACGGCAGCTGGATCATCAATGGCTCGGCGACCGGCCTCGGGTTGGCCGACCTCCTGGTTGGCCGCGTGACGACGCTCGAGCATGGCGGACGGAACTTCGTGCTGGTCAACAACTGGTACGTCGGCGCCTACGCGCAGGACGCCTGGCGCGTGTCGCCGCGCGTCACCGTGAACTTCGGGATGCGCTGGGAGCCGTACTTCGGCCAGAACGTCGAGAACAACGCGGTCACCGTCTTCCGGATGGAGAACTTCCAGAAGGGGATCAAGAGCAGCGTGTTCCGCAATGCGCCCGCCGGCCTCACGTATCCGGGCGATGCCGGGTTCCCGAAGGGTCAGACGGGACTGAACAAGCAGTGGACGAACTTCTCACCGCGCGGCGGTGTCGCGTGGGACGTGCACGGTGACGGCCGTCTCGCCGTGCGCTCGTCGTACTCAATGGGCTACGACTTCATGTCCGGTGAGTACCACAACATCAACGCCGGCGCGCCGCCGTTCGGCAACCGCTCGCTCATCCAGGATCCGGTGGGTCTGCTGGACGATCCCTACAGCGGCCGCGATCCGCACCCGATCGTCACCGGACCGGACACGGCGTTCGTGAATTTTGGCTCCTTCGGCACGATGGATCCGGGGATCAACTCGCCGCGCGTGCAGTCGTGGAATGCGACCATCGAGCAGCAGCTCGGCACGCAGTGGGGCCTCAGCGTCGCCTATCTCGGCAGCCACTCCGACCGCCTGTGGAACGCGATTGCGCTCAACCCCGGCGTCTACATGGGACTCGGGCCGTGCACGATCAACGGCGTCGCGTATCCGGTGTGCTCGACCAACGCCAACCTGAATCAGCGCCGGGTGCTCTACCAGCAGAATCCGCGGGAGGCGATCGGTCTCGGTGCGCTCGACCTCAACACCGACGTCGGCTACCAGAACTACTCCGGCGTGAAGTTTGCGGCGCAGCGGCGTTCGACGGGTGGTGTCAGCCTCAACGCGAACTACACGCTGTCAAAGTGCACCGGCACGCCGCAGAATCCGCGCTTCAACCAGTCGAGCGCCGGCTACCTGGATCCGAACAACCCCTCCTTCGATGAGGGCTACTGCGACCAGGACCGCCGGCACATCGCGACGATGACCGCTGGATACGAGACCCCGGAGTTTGGGAGCGCGGCACTCCGCGCGGTCGCGTCGCACTGGCGTCTGTCCGGGATCCTCAGCGCGCGCTCAGGCAACCGGCTCGAGATCATCAGCGGCATCGACAACGCATTTACCGGGATCGGCAACCAGCGGCCCAACCAGGTCAGCGATGATTTCTACGGGCACTCGCTGGCCAGCTACTTCAACCGCGCGGCATTCGCGCAGCCGGCGGCCGGCACGCTGGGCAATCTGCCGCGCAATTCCGTGATCGGCCCGAACTTCTGGAACGTCGACCTGGCAGTGTCGAGGCTGGTTGGCGTCACGGCGACGCAGCGGCTCGAGCTCCGGCTCGAGGCGTTCAACCTGCTGAACCACTTCAACTGGGGCGACCCGATCGCGACGAACCTGAACTTCAACGCCGGGACGTTCGGCCGCATCACCACCCAGGCGGGGGCGCCGCGCATCATTCAGCTCGGAATCAAGTACGATTTCTAGGGGGAGATCTCAAATGAAAATGACTTTTGGATTCGTATTCGCCGCACTGCTGGCCGCCGTGCCCGCATCGGCGCACCATGCCTTCGCCGTCGAATTCGACGCGAAGAACTGCTCCGACATCACCGGCGTCCTGACGAAGGTCGACTACCAGAATCCGCACGCCTATATCTATGTTGACGCGAAGGAGAACGGGCAGACGGTTGCGAAGACCTTCCAGCTCTCGTCGACCTCGAACCTCAAGCGCGGCGGCGCGACGCTGCCGGTCATGAATGCGAGCGTCGGCAAGGAAGTGCTCGTCCGTGGTTGCGCGTCAAGGAACGGCGAGGACAACCGCTACGCGGCGTCGTTCATCAAGCTCGCCGACGGCACCGTGCAGCGCCTCGGGCAGGACGTCGAAGGCGTCTTCGGTACCAAGGTCTGGAGATAAGCATGAAGACCTACATCGGCTTCGCACTGGCAGCGGCGTTGATGCTGCCAGTCGCGGCCAGCGCGCAAAACCCCGCTAGCACATCCCCCGGGGCAGGTAAGCCCTTCGTCGAAGCGAGGGGCAGCGTCAAGCCGGTGCCACTGCCGCCCGGCGGGCCCACGCCGCGCATGGCCGATGGCAAGCCCGATTTCTCGGGCGTGTGGTTTCCCGGACCGACCGGCAAGGCCAACGCCTGGAGCACCGAGCGTGAGGCCCCGGAGAAACAGGATCCAATCCCGTTTCAGCCGTGGGCGGAAGCCAAGTACAAGGCCCTGACGAGAGTTGACCTCGAGCTGTCGAGCCCGAACGTCAACTGCACGCCTGTCGGCACGCCCGGGATGTTCACCGACAACGCCTACGTGCATCAGATCAGCACGAAGCCGGGGCAGCTCATTCACCTGATCGAGAACAACAACCGCTACCGGGTGATCCACACCGACCGCCGGCCGCATAAGCCGGCCGACGAGCAGGAGCCGCTGTTCTACGGCGACCAGACGGCCAAGTGGGAAGGCGACACGTTGGTAATCGACTCGATCTCGATCGACGAACGCGCCCACATCCAGGACGGCTGGTTCCACAGCGACCAGCTCCATGTCATCGAGCGGCTCCGGCGTCCGTCGATGAACTATCTCGAGTACCAGTACACGATTGAGGATCCGAAGGTGCTGACCAAGCCGTGGACCTCGACGTGGGAGAGACTCTCGCTGTCGGTGAATAACGAGGATCTGACCGAGAATTTCTGCACCAACAACGAGAACGTCGAGCAGCTGAGGAAGCTGAACGAGATCGAAAAGTCGAAGAAATGACCCTCCGCGGTGCGATGGTCGCGCTCGCGTTGGTTAGCGCCACGGCAAGCACGGCCATCGCACAGTGGGTGTCGCTCCCGCTTGCCGGCACGCCGCGCACCGCTGACGGACAACCCAACCTGAATGCGCCGGCGCCGCGTACCGCGGACGGCAAGCCGGATTTGTCGGGCATCTGGAGGGTCGATAGTCCGCGCTACAACGAGAATCTCCTGGTCCCTGGCACCGAGGCACCGATGCTGCCGTGGGCCGCGGATGTCTACAAGCAGCGCGTGGCGACGCTCGGCCGTGACCGCCCTGGCCGCTTCTGCATGCCGCACGCCGTGCCCGACGCGATGACCGTTCCCACCCTGCCGTTCAAGATCATCCAGATGCCGAACGTGATGATCCACCTCTACGAGGAATTCCACGTCTACCGCCAGATTCACACCGACGGACGGAAGCTCCCCGACGATCCGGATCCGGCCTGGTACGGCTACTCCGTCGGCCGCTGGGACGGCGACACGTTCGTCGTCGACACCGCAGGTTTCAAGGACGGCCACTGGCTCGACAACAGCGGCCACCCGCATACCGAGGCGCTGCGCCTGACCGAGCGCTTTCGCCGGATTAACTTCGGCCGCATGGAGATGGTGGCGACCATTGACGATCCGAAGGCCTACTCGCGGACGTGGACGTCGGACATAATGCGGTTCAACCTGCAGCCCGACACCGAGCTGCTCGAGCATCTCTGCGAGAACAACAGAGAGGTGGGAGGACGCTGATGAAGAGGCGGCTTGCGATCATCCTCTGCATGGCCGCGATCGTCCTGTCGCGAGACCTGCTCGCACACCATTCGTTCACCGCTGAATTCGACGCCAGCAAACCGGTCACGCTGAGTGGGGTCGTGACCAAGCTCGAATGGGCCAATCCTCACATCTGGTTTTTCATCGACGTGAAGGGCGAGGACGGCACGGTCACCAACTGGGGATTCGAGTTGGCGGGTTCGGCGCAGCTGGTACGGTTAGGCTGGAAGCGCAGTTCGATGAAGATCGGTGACATGGTGACCGTCGACGCCAGCCGCTCACGTGACGGCAGCAACAACGCCAACGCCAAGAACATCGTCCTGACGAGCACCGGGCAGCGGGTCTTCATCGGCTCGCCTCAGGCGCCATAGGAGATGACGATGAAGACCTACATCGGCGTGGCGCTCGCGGCGGCACTGCTCCTGCCGGCTGCGGCTCACGCCCAAGCGGGCAAACCCTTCGTCGAGGCTCGTGGCAGCGTGAAGTCGGTGCCGCTGCCGCCCGGCGGCCCGACGCCGCGCATGTCCGACGGCCATCCAGACCTCTCAGGCGTGTGGTTTGCCGGACCAACCGGTAAGGCGAATAACTGGAGCGTCGACCCCGAGTCCCCGGTCAAGGAAGACCCGATCCCGTGGCAGCCCTGGGCCGAAGCGAAACGCAAGGCGATGACTCGAGTGGACCTCGAGCTGACCAGCGTGGCGGTCAATTGCGGGCCCGTCGGCACGCCAGGCATGTTTTCCGAAAACGCCTACGCGCACTTGATCAGCACCAAGCCCGGGCAGTTCATTCACCTGATCGAGAGAAACAACAGGTGGCATGTCGTCCATACCGACGGCCGGCCGCACAAACCCGTCGAGGAACTGGAACCGCTGTTCTATGGCGACCAGACCGCGCGCTGGGAGGGCGACACGCTGGTGATCGACTCGATCTCGATCGACGAACGCTCCCAGATCGAGGACGGATGGTTCCACAGCGACCAACTGCACGTGATCGAGCGCCTGCGGCGCCCATCTAAGAACTATCTCGAGTACCAGTTCACCATCGAAGATCCCAAGGTCCTGGTGAAGCCGTGGACATCGGCGTGGAGGACGTTCACGCTGTCGGCCAACGACGAAGATCTGTTCGAGAGCTTCTGCACCAACAACGAGAACCCGGGACAGCTCGAGAAGCTGAACGAGATCGAAAAGACCAGGAAGTAGCCGTGGCGACGCTGCCGATCGTCCTGGTTCACGGCTACAGCGACAAGGGCGCGAGCTTCGCTGGCTGGTGCGATCTGCTTGAGGCGCGCGGATACGAGGCGACGACCATCCATGTCGGCAACTACGTCTCGCTGAGCAACGAAGTCACCATCAAGGACATCGCCGAGGGCTTCGATCGCGCGCTGCGGGAGCGCGCGGGATTGAAGCCGGGCGAACCGTTCGACGCCATCGTCCATTCCACCGGGATGCTGGTGATTCGCGAATGGCTCACCGCGTACTCCGCGCGCCAGGATCGGCTCAAGCACCTGATCGGGCTTGCGCCGGCGACGTTCGGCAGCCCGATGGCGCACAAGGGCCGCAGTTGGCTTGGCGCGATCTTCAAGGGAGGCAAGGAGCCCGGTCCCGACTTCATGGAGGCGGGCGACCAGGTGCTCTCCGGGCTCGAGCTCGGCAGCCGATACACCTGGGATCTCGCGCACAAGGACTTCCTCAACGAGACGGCCGTCTACGGACCGAGCAGCCGAACGCCGTACCCCTTCATCATCGTCGGTCTCAAGGACTACGGGTGGCTCAAGCGCGCCGTGTCTGAGGCCGGTACCGACGGAACCGTGCGTTGGGCGGGCGCAGGGTTCAACGTGCGCAAGGTCACTGCGGATCTCACCGCCGATCCATCCCGCCCAAGCGGGCAGAAGCGGATCCGGATCGAGCCCTGGCGCAACACCACGGTGCCGCTGGTGTTCGATGCCGGCGTCAACCACGGGTCCATCCTCCAGTCGCCGAGCAAGGATGTCGTCACCATGGTGCTCGAGGCTTTGGAGGTGAGCTCAAAGCCGGCCTACGAAGCGTGGTGGCGCAAGTGGGAGCGCAAGAGCAAAGAGGCATTGAAGTCGGCGAAGGCGCAGCGCTGGCAGCAGTTCGTGACGCACGCCGTCGACGAGCGCGGTGACGGCATTCGCGATTACTTCCTCGAAGTCGGCACGATTCAGAACGGGGCGTTCGCGTCGTTGCCCTTCGATCTCGACGTGCACGCGTATCGTGACGATCCGAGCTTTCGGTGTTTTCACGTCGATCTCGATCGACTGGAGCAGCAGGACACGGCGGTGATCGCGCTTCGCATCATCGCCGAGTCCGGAACGGAGCTCGTGAGCTATCAGGGTTTCAGCTCAACGCCGTCGATCGCCCCGCGCAAGCGCGACCAGGGCAAATGGGACGCGATCATCGAGTTCGATTCGACGATTGGCACCAGGGAGGTGGCGTTCTTCTGGCCGTATACCACGACGTTGGTGGAGATTCGGCTCGATCGGGAGCCGATGCCGCTGAGCGAGCCTAACCGGGTGTTCTGGTTCGATTCGCGCGCGGACAACCCCTGACCGTCAGAAGCGCAGCAGGCGCGTCGCTTTGATGGCGACCGACCGGTTCATCAGGCGTCCGAGTCCGGGCGTAGCGGTGTCCCGGCCGTCGCTGTAGACCACGAAAATCTCGCTGCCCGGGACGTACTCCCACCGCATCCGCGCGCTCGCGGTCATCGTGTGCGCGCTCGCGTTGAACTGAACGAAGCCGCTGAACCCGAGCCGCGCCGTTGGCGTGACGACCAGCCGCGTGCCGAGCAGGCGCGCCGTGAAGTCACCTGGACGAAGTCGCCTTCCGGCTTGACGGTGGTGTAGACCTCCTCGTCGAGGCGACCATCAAGCTTCAACGCCTGCGTCAGCCGCGGAGAAGAGAGAGACCCCAAGGGCGAGAAAGACTGCGGCGTATCGGGACATGAGGGTTCCGATACTTAGCAATCCGGGGTCCACGGCCAACTATTGAGGAGGGCTCGATCTGCTAGAAGAATCGTCGATTCGTTGGTGTGGGTCACGATTCAGTCACGACAAAGATGTCGAGACCAGTGGCAGACGCCGACAGCGATGTCAGTAACCGGCGGCGCGGCCAAAGCGGCGGCCGTCAGCCGCGCCCTGCAGCCATTCCTTGTCCTTGACCAGCAGTTCGACGACGGCTGCGACGGCGCCCTGTTCCTCGCGCACCTCGTGACCGCGCGATTTGAGCAGGGCGATCGCATCCGGTGAGAAGCCGCGCTCGACGGAGATCGCGTCCGGCAACCACTGGTGATGAAAGCGCGGCGCGTCCACGGCTTCCTGCGGGTTCATGCCGAAATCGACGACGTTGAGGAAGACCTGGAGGACGGCGGTCGGAATGCGTGAGCCGCCCGGGCCGCCGATCAACATGTAGAGATCGTTGTCGCGCAGCACGATCGACGGCGCCATCGACGACAGCGGGCGCTTGCCAGGCAGGATCGCGTTGGGCTCGCCCTGCACGAGGCCGAACAGGTTCGGCGATCCGGGCCGCGACGTGAAGTCGTCCATCTCGTTATTGAGGAGGAAGCCGAGGCCGGGCACCGTGATGCCGTTGCCGAAGCCGCCGTTGAGTGTGTAGGTGACCGCCACCGCGTTGCCGTCGGCGTCGACGATGTTGTAGTGCGTTGTTTCCGCGTGCTCGGCTGAAGCGGAGAGGCCGGGACCGAGGGTCTTGCTGGGCGTCGCGCGTTCCGGATCGATCGACGATCGGCGCTGCGTGATGTAGGGCGGCGCGAGCAGCGCCGTGACTGGGTTGGTGACGAAGTCGGGATCGCCGAGATAGGTGTTGCGGTCGGCGTAGTAGCGGCGCATTACCTCTGCGACGTAATGGATTGACGCCGCCGAGCCGAAGCCGGCCTTCTCATAACCGCTGCCCTCGAGCATCGCCAGCATCTGCAGCAGACCGATGCCGCCGGCGCTTGGTGGAGGCGCGGCGATCACCGTGTAGTTGCGGTAGGTGCCCGTCAGCGGGGTGCGTTCGACGGCCGCATAGGCCGTGAGGTCCGTGCGGGTGATGAGGCCGCCGTGCGCCTGCATCTGGGTTTCGAGCATCGCGGCGGTGTCGCCGGTGTAGAACTCGTCAGGGCCGTTCTTCGCGATCCTCCCGAGCGTGCGCGCGAGGTCGGGCAGCACCATGCGGTCGCCCGCCTCGTAGAACGCGCCACCCTTCAGCCAGATGCGCGTCGACTCGGGGTCTCGCGCGAGACTGCGAGAGGTCTTGAGCTGCTCGGCGAATCCGTATGAGACCGTGAACCCTTTGGACGCCAGGTCGATGGCCGGCGCAAGGTCCGCGGCCCAGGGGAGCTTCGCAAACTTCGAGTGCGCCAGCGCGAAGCCCTTGACGGTGCCGGGGACGCCGGACGATCGCCACCCCTCGACGCTGTCGCGCGTCAGGTTGCCTGCGGCGTCGAGATACATGCCGCGCGATGCAGCGCCCGGCGCCTTCTCGCGAAAGTCGATGAAGGTCGTGCGGCCATCGGCCATGCGCACCAGCATGAAGCCGCCGCCGCCGAGCGCGCCGGCATACGGATACACCGCATTCAGCGCGAAGCCAACGGCGATCGCCGCATCGACCGCATTGCCGCCCTTGCGGAGGACAGCGAGGCCCGCTTCGTCCGCAGGCTGCTGCGCGATCACCATCGCATGCCGCGCGAAGACCGGCTGCCGGATGCCGTCTACGCGCGCCACGAAGACAAGAAGCAGGAGCGTAGCCACGAAGGTCACGAAGACCACGAAACTTTTGGCCACGAAGGTCACGAAGAACACGAAGCTTTTGGCCACGAAGGGCACGAAGAACGCGAAGGGTTTTGGCGAACGTACCTTCGTGAGCTTCGTGTTCTTCGTGGCGAGATCTTCGTGGCTACGGTGAATCATGTCGTCCTGCTTGCAACTCCGCGACCCGCGGGGAATGCGGAAAGTTGCTGGTGTTTCAGGCGGCCGGCAGTGCTTTCGCCGCCGCGTCACGACACAAGTGTGGGGCTTGTGAGCTGCCGATTCAAATATGTACTTTGTCGGCGGCCAGCTTCACGGCCTGGACGATCTCGGGATACGACGCGCAGCGGCAGAGATTGCCGGACAGGTAGTGGCGGATCTGATCCTCAGTGGGATGCGGGTGCTGTTCGAGCAGCTCTTTCGTCATCAGCACCATCCCCGGCGTGCAGAAGCCGCACTGGAACGCGCCCTTGTCCACGAAGGCCTGCTGCACGGGATGCAGGACGCCATCCTTCGGCAGTCCTTCCACCGTCACCAGCTCCGCTCCGTCCGCGAACGCCGCGAGATAGAGGCAGCCCGAGACCGCGGTGCCATCGACCAGCACGGTGCAGCATCCGCAGAGCCCCTGCGCGCAGCTTTCGCGCGCGCCGAGCAGCGCGAACTCACGTTGCAGCACTTCGACGAGCGTCTCGTAGACCGCGATCCTCGCCGTGACCGCGCGGCCGTTCAGCGTGAATCGGATCGTTCGCGTGGCGTCGGTCATCATTCGTCTCCCAATGGACGGTTCTCCGCCTGGCGAATGGCGCGAAGCACGCGCTCGGGCGTCAGCGGCAGGTCATGGACGATGACCCCGAGCGCGTCGTAGAGCGCATTGGCGATCGCCGGCGAAGGGCTGAAGACGCCTGTTTCGCCAACGCCCTTCGCACCGTACGGGCCGTTGCGATGCGGCACTTCGACGTATCCCGCCGAGATGTCGCGCGGCACGTCGAGGAAGCCGGGGATCTTGTAGTCCGCGAGGCTCGCGTTCACCACCTGGCCATCGCTGAACACCATCTCTTCGAAAAGCGTGAACCCAACCTGCATGATCGCCGCGCCGGTGAGCTGGCGATCGACCGACGCGGGGTTGAGTGCGCGTCCCACGTCCGCGACGTTCACCAGCTTCGTCACCTCGATCCGTCCGGTCTCGGTATCGACCTCGATCTCGGCGCCGGCGCCGCCGAGCATCCAGAACGGGGTCACGTCGGGAGACTGCCCGGTGGCGGGGTCCGGCTTCTTGTAGTGCGGCGCGAATGAGCCGGTGCCGACGATGGTGCCGGCCTGCATGGCAAAGCGGGCGAGCATGATCTCGCGCAGCGTCATCCGCGCACCGCGGCTCGACACGACCTCGGCGTCCACGCACTCGAGACTCGACACCTCGGTGTCGAGTGACGTCGCGGCGATGTGGAAGACCTGCGCGAGCACATCTTCGGCGGCGGCGCGGACAGCGTTGCCCATGTGAAAGGTGGATCTGGAGCCCAACGTCGCCATGTCGTACGGCGTGACGTCGGTATCAGGACGCACCACGCGGATGGATTGAGTCTGGATGCCGAGCACTTCGGAGACGATCTGCGCCATGGCCGTGTCCGAGGCCTGGCCCATGTCCACCGTGCCGCAGTGCAGCGCGCAACTGCCGTCGCCGTAGAGCAGCACGGTCGCCACCGACGTGGTGGGCGAGATGCAGGCCTTCAGGCCGATGGCCAGGCCGCGGCCGCGCCGGATGACGCCGGTTCCGCGGTCGAACGGGCGCCGCCAGTCCATGCGCTTCTCGAGGAGGTCGAGCACGGCATCGATCTCCATGTCCGTGACGACGGTGCCTGTCGCATGAGGACGCCCTTCGCGCAGGACGTTCTTGCGGCGGAAAGCGAGCGGATCGATGCCCATCTCGCGGGCGATGATGTCGGCCTGCCGCTCGTAGGCCCACACCAGTTGCGAGATGCCGAAGCCGCGCAGCGCGCCGGCGGGCGGGTGGTTGGTGTAGACCGCGTAGTTGTCGAGGGCGACGTGTTCGATGTCGTAGGGGCCCGCGGCGGTAAAGCCCGACTTCTGCGTGACGCGCGGCCCGATGTCGGCGTAGGCGCCGCCGTTCCAGTAGGTCTCGACCTCGCGGGCGATCATGCGGCCGTCGTCTGTCACGCCAGTCTTGATGCGCACCGTCGCGCCGTGCTTGGTGATGGTGTAGAACTGCTCGTCCATCGACAGCCCGATGCGCACGGGCTTGCCGGTGAGAAGTGCGCAGACGGCGACCAGCGCTTCGAGTTTGATGTACAGCTTTGCGCCGAACCCGCCGCCCAGGAACGCCGTGCGCACGCGCACCCGGTTTTCCGCCCAGCCAAGCAGCCGGCTCACCTCGGCGCGGACGAACGAGGGGCTTTGCGACGCCGTGTGAATGGTGATGCCGTCGCCCTGCTTCTCGGCCAGCGACACCATCGGCTCGAAGGTCGCATGGATCACCTTGCCGGTGCGGAACGTGTGCTCGAAGATCCGGTCGGCCTCGGCGAAGCCCTTCGCGATGTCGCCGCGGCGCACGCGCGCGTCGAGCGCGACGTTGGTGCCCGAGCGGCCGCCGAGGTGCTTGAGATCGGTGAACATGCCCGCCGGCTTCAGCACGTCGTGGATGATCGGCGCGTCCGGGCGAGCCGCCTCGATCTCGTCGAACACGGCGTCGAGCGGCTCGTACTCGACGTGGATCAGGTCCGCGGCCTGTTCGGCGATGTGCGGATCGACGGCCAGCGCCACCGCGACCGGCTCGCCGACGTGCCGCACTTTGCCGTGCGCCAGGATCGGCTGGTCGTGAAACGCCGGGCCGTAGTACGGATTCGGCACGAGCGACAACACGTCCTGGATCGTGATGACGGCGTGCACGCCGTCGAGCGCGAGCGCGGCGCTGGCGTCGATCGAGACGATGCGCGCGTGGGCGAGGGCGCTGCGATGGATCTTGCCGTAGAGCATGCCCGGCAGGCGCAGGTGGTGGATGTATTCGACGCTGCCGGTGACTTTGGCATGGCCCTCGAGGCGGGGGACCGACTGGCCAATGCTTCTCATCGCGCCGCCCTTCCTGTGTGCAACGCCTGCGCGAGGGCGCGGCGCGTATGCACACGGACCATCTCGCGCTTGTAGGCCGCGGTGCCGCGGATGTCGGCGACCGGTTCGATCGCCTCGGCAGCCACATCCGCTGCCGCCGCAAACGTCTGCGGAGTCGGGGCGTTCCCCACGAGCGCCCTTTCGGCGCCCGCCAGGCGGAGAGGCATCTCCGTCGCCGCGCTCACGGCGACGCGCGCCTCGGCGATCCGCTCGCCATCGGTGCGGTACCAGACCGCGACGCCGACCGACGGCCAG
Organism: Candidatus Sulfopaludibacter sp. SbA3; assembly: GCA_945876205.1. Taxonomy (GTDB): domain Bacteria; phylum Acidobacteriota; class Vicinamibacteria; order Vicinamibacterales; family UBA2999; genus CANNDT01. The sequence continues at coordinate 8,915 of CAMCNL010000024.1, read as the reverse complement.
TCATCTGCGGATAGCGCCGCGAACTTCGCGTACCACGTGTGCACGCCTGCTGGCTGGGCCGGCACGTCGATCTCGGTAATCAACTCGTCGCGCGCGACCGCGACCTGGTAGTAGCCGACGAACAGATCCGCAATGTCGATCCAGCGCTCGCCGCGGCGGCTGACCGCGCGCACGCGTGCCCCGAGCGTCAGGAGAATGGGCGGCAGATCCATGTGGGGATCGCCATGCGCCAGGTGTCCGCCGAGCGTGGCCACGTTGCGGATGCGAACGTTCGACAGCGTGTGCAGCGCGCGGCTCATCACCGGAAGGGCGGCGGCAATCTTCGGCGACCGTTCCAACTCCGTCAGTGTCGTCATCGCACCCACGGTGAGGCCACCGCCGGCGTTCTCACGCACGCCGCGAAGCGCGCCATTCACGCGGCGCAGGCTGACGAGGCGAACCGGCTCGAAGAGCCGCGCCTTCATCATCAACATCAACGCGGTGCCGCCCGCGATCGCGCGAACGCCGGCGTCGTCGGGATCGAGCAACGCCACCGCCTCGTCGATCGTCGCCGGTTCCACTAACTCGAAGTTCTTCACGCCCCCTCAATCTCTTTCTTCAGGTTGGCGCCAAACTCGCGGGCCATCTTGGCGCTCGTCGCCTTGAAGACCGGTTGGCCCAGGCCACCGAGCTTGCCCGTCAAGCCGACCTCGGTGGCGTAGCGAATGGTGGTGCGGTGCTCTGCGGTGGCTTCCAGGTTCACCCGCGCCGTCGCCACCACGTGGCCGGCAAGACCGACGGCGTCGCCGGAGATCCTGGCTTCGAGCATCCCGGGCTCATCGATCTGCGTGACGTCGATCGTGACGTTGAAGCTCAGCGTCATGAACGCCACCTGGCTCGAGAGGACGGCGGTGTATTTGTCTGGAGCGAGCTCGACCAGGTCTTTGCATCCAGGGATGCAGCGCGCGAGACGCGCCGGGTTGCGGATGACGGCGAACGCGGTCGCGCGATCGACCTCGACGGTGATTTCTCCGGTGGTTTCAACGGCCATGGTGTTTATGCGGGTAAGGGCTGACCGACGGTTTCGGGCAGGAAAGGCGCCGCGGCAATGCCAACAAGATAGATCGAGGCGAGCACCATCGCCGCCTGGCCGTAGCCGCCGAACTGCACGATCATCGTGCCCGCCAGGAGCGGTCCGAGGAAGGCGATGAAGCGCGGGCCGTTGAACGCGAAGGCGAGTGCCGTGGCGCGCATGCGCGTCGGGTACAGCTCCGGCAGCCACGCCGGCATCCAGGTGAATTGTCCGTTGCTGAAAATGGCGTTCACGAAGGCAAGTCCGAGCAGGAGCTGCGGGTCGCGCGTCCAGAAGAACATCACCGGCGTCAGCAGCAGCGCGAACACGAAAAACGCGATGGTCACCGGCTTGCGGCCGTAGGCATCGGCAAGAAATCCGAGACCGACGTAGCCGACCACGGCCCCGAACGTATACGCCATGCCCGCATAACTCGACCACCGCGCGGCATCGAGTCCGGAGGCCGCCGCAACCCCGCCGATGAACGGGGGCACCCAGGTCGAGATGCCCCAGAACCCCAACGTGCTGGCGAGTGACATCAGAAACACCAGGATCGTCCGCTTCCTGAGCGTCCGATCGGCGAACAGGTCGAACAAGGTAAATCGCGCCTTGTCAGCCTTGCGGCGAGCCGCCGCCCGCTCCCACACGGCTGACTCGGGGATTGCCCGCCGGATCCACAGCGTGAGCAGGGCGGGGACGACGCCGATGACGTACATGTAGCGCCAGGCGTCTGGTCCCAGCGGGCTGACGAACAGCCACACGAGCGAGGCCAGGAAGAAGCCGGCGCCCAGGCCGCACTGCATCAGGCCGGCGCCCTTGCCCCGCGCCCGATCGGGCCACAGCTCGGCGATCATCGACGATCCCGTCGCCCATTCCGATCCGATCGCGATGCCGACGAGGAATCGCAGGACGGCGAACGAGATCCAATCGTACGAAAACGCGCTCAGTCCGGCCGTCACCGAGTAGGCCAGCACCGCGATGATCATCATCCGCTTGCGCCCGATGTAGTCGGCGAGGACACCGCCCACGATCCCGCCCACACCCCATCCCAGGAGCGTCACCGCGATCAGCAGGCCGGCGTAGGCGGGAATCTGCGGATAGAGCTCCGGCGGCAGGAGCTGCCGCATCGCGACGCCGACGGTCAGGACCAGGCCGTAGGTTTCAAACCCGTCGAAGAGCCACCCGAGGTTCGACGCGATGAGCGTGTTCCACTGCACGCGGTCGAGCGTGCGGTACCACGGGACTGTCGGGGAATCGTCGACTGCCGCTCCGACGGGCATACATGGGATCATGTCACACGGTGACCATCCCTGTTCTCGAGGACGCCCTCGCGCGCTACTGGGGCTACACGACATTCCGCCCGCTGCAGCGCGACGCGATGGACGCCGTGCTCCAGGGGCGCGACTCGCTGCTCGTGCTGCCGACCGGCGGCGGCAAATCGCTCTGCTTTCAGGCGCCGGCGATGGTCCGGCCCGGCCTCGCGGTCGTCATCTCGCCGCTGATCTCGCTGATGAAGGATCAGGTCGACACGCTCGTCGGCAACGGCGTGCCCGCGGGTCTCTACAACAGCTCGCTGACGTCGGCCGAGAAGAGCGCGATGGTCGCCGGGCTTCGACAGGGACGCTTCCGCCTGCTCTATGTCTCACCGGAGCGCCTCGTTGGCGAAGGGAGCGAGGGATTCCTCTCGCTGCTCGCAGCATGCAACGTCAGCTTCGTCGCGGTGGACGAAGCGCACTGCATCAGCCAGTGGGGCCACGACTTCAGGCCTGAATACCGCCAGCTCGCGCGGCTGCGTCAGTTGTTGCCGGGCATCAGCATCCACGCCTATACCGCCACGGCAACCGCTCGCGTCAGGCGTGACATCGCGACGCAGCTCGGCCTCCAGGATCCCGTCGAGCACGTCGGCTCCTTCGATCGGCCCAACCTGGTCTACCGCGTGCTGCCGCGCGCCGTTCTCAAGCGGCAACTGCTCGACGTCCTCTCTCGCCATCGGCAGGAAGCCGGCATCATCTACTGCACGTCGCGCCGCGAGGTCGATGCGCTGGCGGCGTGGCTGACGGCCGAGGGCACCCCCGCGCTGCCGTACCACGCTGGCCTTGGCGAGGCCGAACGCAGCCGGAACCAGGATGCGTTCCTCAGCGAGCGCGTCGACGTCATCGTCGCCACGGTCGCCTTCGGGATGGGCATCGATCGGTCGAACGTCCGCTTCGTCGTCCATGCCGGTTCTCCGCGGTCGGTCGAGCACTACCAGCAGGAATCCGGACGCGCCGGCCGCGACGGCCTCGAGGCGGAATGCCTGCTGATCTATTCGGCGGCTGACTTCATGAAGTGGCGCGTGATGCTCGAAAGCAACGGCGAGCTGAACGAGGCCAACACGACGCTGCTGCGGCAGATGGAGCGCTACGCGGCCAGCGTTGGATGCCGTCATCAGCACCTCTCGGAGTACTTCGGCGATCGCTATGGGAAGGATGGCTGCGGGGCCTGCGATTACTGCCTCGACGAGCTCGAAACCGCCGCCTCGCCCGTCGTCCTGGCCCGCCAGATCCTCTCGTGCGTCGTCCGCGTGGGCCAACGGTTTGGCGCGATGCACGTGGCGAGCGTGCTGCGCGGGCACGCGAGCGACCAGGTCGTCGCCAGGGCGCACGACAAGCTGAGCACGTTCGGCCTGCTGCCGAACGCCTCGGTGGCCGAAGTGCGCGGTTACATCCAGCAGCTCACCGCGCTCGGCCTGTTGCGGCTCACCGACGATGCCTATGCCGTGCTCGCGCTGACGGCGAAGGGCCTGGGACTGCTCAAGGATGAACACAGCGTTCCGGGACTGACGCTGGCTCGCCAGCGTCCGCCACGAAAGGACGTACCGCGCCTGCGGTCGCGCGTGGAAACCGAATCGTGGCAGGACGTCGACCGCGCGCTCTTCGATCGCCTCCGCGCGGTGCGGCTGGAGACTGCGCGCGAACGCGGCGTGCCTCCCTACGTCATCTTCCACGACGCCACGCTTCGCGAGATGGCTCGCATCCGGCCCACCTCGATCGATGCATTGCTGTCCGTCAAAGGCATCGGCGCGCGCAAGGCCGATGACCTCGGAGACATCTTCCTCGCAGCGATTCGCGATCACCGGCCAGCCTGACCCTGACACGGCCGGCGCGGCCTCTCGTGGGCAACGCCATCGCCGCCGATCCGCGCTGGACCGGCGTTGCGGGTGCAAGCGGCAGTCGGATACGTAGAAGTGCGTCCAGATGTGGCTCACGGCGATAATGGACGACTTGGAATACGAGCGCTTTGCCGACATCTACAGCGTGTGGACGGCGACGGCCGCCTCCACGCGCGCCAACAAGCCGTTTTACGTCGAGGCGTACCTCTCGGCCGACGGCCCGGTCGTGGAGCTGGGCGTGGGCGACGGCCGCATCGCCGTCGAGGCCGCCGTGCGCGGCCGGTCCGTCATCGGCGTCGACCTGTCGCCGGCGATGCTGCAGTTGTGCCGCGACCGCGCCACGCGTGCCGGGGTGCTCGACCGCCTCACCCTGCTGAGGGGCGACTTCCGCAGCTTCGAACTCGACGAGCCAGCGGCACTCATCGCGCTGCCGTACCACAGCCTCGGGCACCTCACTTCGCTCAGCGCGAAGCGCGACGCACTATGCCACATCCACACGCAGTTGCGTCCCGGCGGGCGCTTCATGTTCGACGATTTCGTCATGACGCCCGCCCGTCTCGAACACATGCGGCGCGTGCAGCTGCGTGCGGAATACGTCTCGCCAGACGGGCACGACACGCTTCTCTGGGTCACCTCGCTCATCGACGAACCGGCGCAGACCATGCGCGTCGTCACCTGGGAAGACGAGCTGGATGCGGACGGGGCGATGATCCGCCGCCGATACCGCATGCTCTCCCTCAGCTGGATGACGCCGGCCCAGGCGGCCGGGCTGCTCGCCGACGCGGGCTTCACGGTGGAGGCCTGCTTCGGCAGGTTCGACCGCACGGCATTCGAGGCCGACACGGCCGACGAACAAATCTGGATCGCACGGAAGGACACGGCCACATGACCGGCACGACGGGACTGAAAGACCTGCGGGTGGACTGCATCATCGGCATCTACCCGAACGAGCGGGCCGCGGAGCAGACGGTCGTGCTCGACGTCGAACTCGACTACGACTTCGCCGCCCCGGCCTCGTCCGACGCGATTGCCGATGCCGTGGACTACGACGCCGTGGCGGTGAGCATCACCGCGCTGCTGAAGACGGCGCGCTTCCAGCTGATCGAGACCATGGCCGAACGCGCCGCGGCGCTGCTGCTCGCGGAGGTACCAGTGGCCACCGCCGTACGCGTCGAGGTGCGGAAACCGGCGGCGGTGCCGGCGGCGGCCTGTTCGTTCGTGCGCGTGGAGCGCCGGCGATGAACCCTGCGGCCGACCGGCGGGTGGCGGTGGTGACGGGCGGGGCCAGGCGGCTCGGCCGGCAGCTCTGTCTGTCGCTCGCCGCACGCGGTTTCGACGTGATCATCGTCTACCGGTCGTCGGACCACGATGCGCGCACGCTCGAACAGGAGATCACGGCCAGCGGCGCCCGTGCCCGCGCGCTCAAGGTGGACGTGGCGGACAAGCGCGCGGTGGCGGCGGCTTTTGCGGGCATCGGCGCCCGCGAGGGCTGCGTGGACCTGTTGGTGAACAACGTGGGCAACTACAACCCGCAGAACGTCACGGCGCTCGATCCCGACGTCTGGGACGACACCCTCGCATCGAACCTCTCGGGCGCGTACTACTGCTGCTACGGGGCGCTCCCGCTGATGCCCGACGGCGGCAGCATCATCAACATCGGCATGGCGGGGCTCGAAGGCATCCGTGCCAACACGCGCGGCGCCGACTACTACGTCAGCAAGACCGGTCTGCTGGTGCTGACGCGCGCGCTGGCCGCGGCCTACGCGCCGAGGCAGATCCGCGTGAACATGGTGTCGCCCGGACAGCTCGAGAACTCCGTGGACCTGCCGCCGCCCGAAGAACTGAGCCGCTGGGTGCCGATGGGCCGATCGGGCACCCTCGGCGACATCGCGCAGGCCGTCCAGTACCTGCTGGACGCCGCCTATGTGACCGGCCAGAACATCGACGTGGCGGGCGGCTACCGGCTCTGATGCTGCAGGCGTCGGCGCTCGTGCCGGTCTGGGATCGGGCGGCGGAATGGCAACGGCGGCTGTCGATGATCGAGGCTGCGCGGTCGTTCGTCTACCTCTCCACGTTCTACATCGAGCACGATGCCTACGGCACGGGCATGCTGGCAGCGCTGCGCCGTGCCCAGCGCCGCGGGGTCGCGGTCACGCTGCTCGTGGACGCGTTCGGACAGCGGCTGGGCGGCATCCTGATGACGGCAGATCATCGCTCTGCCCTGGCGCGGGAGCTGGACGGTCTGCGCGCCGAGGGTGGCGTCGTCACGGTGTATGCGCCGCCGCACCAGGTGCAGCGTCTGCTCGGCGGTGGTCAGCACGTGAAGATCCAGGTGTCCGACGGCGGTGAGGCCATCGTCGGCAGCAGCAATCTGACGAAGACGTCGTTCGAGGCGTGGAACGAATACGCCGTGGCCGTGCGCGGACCGGTCACGCTGGCGCTGCTCGAGAGCCTCCGCGCCTTCGGCGCCACGGTGGCGCCGGCGCACCTCACGCAGCTGGGCGTCGTGGCGGACCGAGAGCCGGCACCGGCGGATCTCGTGCTCGACTACTGGTACTGCAACCCGAACATCGCTCAGGGCTGGGCGGGGCCGTTCGGCTGGCGCGGGGCGAACGAGATCACCGACCGCATGGTCGAGATGGTCGAGAGCGCGCGCCGGTCGGCGCTGATCACGAGCTTCTACTTCAAGCCCGCGCGTGGGCTGCTCGAAGCGGTGCTGCGCGCGTCCCGGCGCGGCGTGCGGGTGGAGGTGTTCCACTCGCACCGGGAGGCCCTGCCGGCGACCGACCTGGCGTGGATTGCCGCCGCCGCCAGCTATCCGGCGCTGATCGAGGCGGGCGTGCAGATCTACGAGAACCTGCACGGCGAACACTCGAAGCTCGTGCTCATCGACGATGCGTGGGCGGCCTTCGGCAGCTACAACTTCGAGGATGCGGCCCACGATCGGCTGGGCGAGCTGATGCTGGCGAGCCGCGACCCGCGCGCCATCGCTCCGCTCGAGACCATCTTCGACGGACTCCGCCGGCATCCCGACAACCTGCGCGTGACCCGCGAGTCGTTCGGCCAATTGCCGGCGCGGGTGGCGGCGCGTGTGGCACGATACGGCCGGTTCAAGTGGTGGATGTGATGCGCTTCATCGAAATCGAACACAAGTTCGTGCTGGATGCGGACTTCGATCTGGTACTGTTCACGCGGGCGCTCGAGGCGCTGCGGCCCCATCGGGTGGATGCGCTGCAGGTGCGCGACCGGTATTTCCTGACCGGCGACGGGCGGGCGCGCCACTACGTCCTGCGTCACCGGTTCGACCGCGAGCTGCACCAGCTGACCATCAAGTCGCTCGCGTCGGACCCGCAGGTGCGCGACGAAATCAACCTCGATCTCGGGCACCACAAGGGCGATCAGGCGGCGGTGGTCGACGCGTTCGTCGGCCGCATGGGCGTGGTGTGGAGGGGCGACCTGCTGAAGGCGCTCGACGTCTGGTACTTCGCGGACTGCGAAGTGGTGCACTACGTGGCCACGAGCGGCGACCGTGCCCTGCGCTGCGTGGAATTCGAGGCGACCGGTCAGGCGTCGGTTCCTGACGCGCTCACGGTCATCGATCGATACGAACGGGCCACCGGTTTCGATCCGGCCACCCGGTCCCGCCAGTCGCTCGTGGATCTGCTGTTCCCCGGCGTCCTCCGCTAGAGACACCTGGGCTCGGCCCTCGGGTCGCGACGGCCGCAGCCCCTCAGCCGAGGCTCAAGCCCTTGCGGCCACCGCGCACGAGGGCGCTCGCGCCCTCCGCGGCTTCCACGAGGCCTCGGGCCATCACCGCACAGCGCTCCACCAACGCCGCCGCTCCTTCGTGCAGCACGGTGGACCGCTGCACGTGCCGCTCGTTGTTCTCCATGTCTTCCGCCGACCAGCCGCGCGAATGGGCGATGTACGGGAACTGCGAAAACTGCAGGCCGAGTTCCGCAAAGAAGCCGAGCCGGGCCGGCCGTGCGCTGGACGGGCCGTGCCAGGATCGTGTGCCCGCGCATGAGATGAAGGTTGAACACGGCCGCGTCTCGTGCGCAACGCGGCCTAATGCTTCCTATGACGGGCATGAAGGATTCCTTGGAAAACAGGCATGTTCAGCCAGCGCTTTGGGTTGTCGGTCGTCATCACCGTCCATCGCCAGGGAGCGCATGGCAGCGCGAGGCTTCCAATTTGTGTTATCTCTCGCCTCTTCGCGGCACCACCAACCCATACCGCGTCCCCCTCCCCTGTCCCGTCCTCTCGAGCAGCCCGTACTCAGTCAACTGCGTCAGCTCCCGATACGCAGTCGCACGCGACGTTCCAGTGAAGTTCACGTATTTTTCGGTGCTCATGCCGCCCACAAATCCTTCGGGCCCGGATTCGAGAAGGCGCGCCAGCACTTTGCGCTGTGATGCACTCAAGCCGGGATGCTTGGCATTCACCTCCGCCCAATAGCGGCTGTGTGCAAGCGCCTTCTGCATGTGGCCGGTCGCAGCGTCGAACGCCGACTGAATGCGGCCGAGGAACCATTGCACCCACGGCGTGATGTCCAGCTGCGCGCTGCCGGTGGCGGCCTGTAGCTGTGCGTAGTAGCCGGCGCGATCCTGCGCTAGCTGCGCTGAAAGGCTGAACAGGCGCCGATCACTGCACATGTCCTGCGCCAACGCCTGCTCGGCCACGGCACGACCGATCCGCCCATTGCCATCCTCG
>CAMCNL010000023.1 GCA_945876205.1 Candidatus Sulfopaludibacter sp. SbA3 | reverse complement strand
TGAAGGTCTACCGCGAGATCAAGGTCGGCAAGACGATCATCGGCAAGAACCGCTGCATCGACATTTTCTGCGTCAGCGACGACACGCGGAAGGCGTTTGCCATCGAGTGCAAATTCCAGGACAGCCAGGGCACGGTAGACGAGAAGATCCCGTACGCGCTGGACGATCTACGCGCCCTCCCGATGGCCGGGTGCATCGCCTACGCCGGTCAGGGTTTCTCCGCCGGCGTCCTCCACATGCTCGCCGCATCCCGCCACGCGGCCTATTGCCTGCCCACGATCGGCCAGACCGAGACGAGCGCCGAAACCAAGGAGCTCGACCACGTCCTCGCCGTCCACTTCGAATGGTGGGACGTGCTGATCGAAAAGAAGAAGCCGGTCTGAATGGATCATCATTCCTTGTATTCGCGTCGCGGGCGTGCCGGACAGCCGGCCGACCTGCGTAGCCCGCCGACACCTCACGCCTGAAATCGAGCGGAGCGATTACTCGCGGCGGGAGCGGAAGGGTACGAGCGGAGGGAGATTTCCGGCGGGCGGAGCCGAGAGGCGGTTGGCCGGCACGCCCGCGACGCGGATTTCACTGCTGCTGTCCTAACGCGGACTAACATAGTGCGCTCGTGCGCGACCTTATCCCTTCACGCATCCAGGGCCTCGAGCTTCCGCCGTTCGATCCGCTGAACCGCCGCGCCGCGGAGCTTCGGGCGGCGGGGCATCACGTCATTTCTCTGGGCCAGGCGGTGCCCTTCTTTCCGCCACCGGCATCGGCGCTCGACGCGGCGCGGGCGGCGGTCGACACACCCGACGTCAATCGCTATGCGACCGATCCCGGGTTGCCGAGCCTGCGCGACATCCTGGCGGATCGCCTCAGCGAGACCCTCAGTGCGACGATGACAGGCGACGATCTGATCGTCACGGCGGGCGCGAACCATGCCTTCACGCTGGCGCTGACGACGCTCGTCGATCCGGGGGATGAGGTGATCCTGGCGGCACCCTATTTCACGAATCACCAGATGGCCGTGGTGAATCTCGGCGCGATACCGGTCGAAGCGCCGATCGCGGATCGCGCCACGTTCGACGTGCGATGGACGGACATCGAGTCTCGCCTGACCGAGCGCACCAAGGCGATCGTGCTCTGCAATCCCAGCAATCCGACGGGCGCGCCGGTCAGCGCCGTCGAAGGCGCGCGCATCGTTCGCGAAGCAGCCACGCGCGGCATCGTCGTCATCAGCGACGAAACCTACATGCAGTTCGTCTACGACGATGCGCATTGGAGCGCGGCGTCGGTGCCCGGCTGGCGCCAGAACGTCGTCGTCATCGGCACCTTCTCGAAATCGTTCGGCATGATGGGATGGCGGGTCGGATACGTGCTGGCGGATGCGGCGATCTGCGATCAGTTGGTCAAGGTACAGGACACGACGATCATCTGCGCGCCGGTGATCTCGCAGATGGCGGCCGAAGCCGCGGTCCGCGAGAGCTGGACCTACCCGCTCACCTTCCACGACGAGCTGCGGCAGCGCCGGCGCGTGCTGGCCGATGGCCTGGCGACGATTCCCGGCATAGAGTGGACGCCGACGCGCGGCGGCATGTTTGCCTTCGCGCGCATCCTTGGCTGTGTGGAGTCGACGCGGTTGTCGAACCACCTGCTCGAGCGCGAGCACCTCGTCACGATTCCCGGCGCGGCATTCGGACCCAGCGGCGAGGGGTTCCTGCGCCTCTCATATGGCTATGCGACCCAGGCCGACCTCGCCGACGCGGTCGGCCGCCTGCGGCATTTTTTTGGAGACTGAATCTCGTCCGTGTTTTCGGAGACTGAATGTCTAATCTCGAGCTCACGATCGCGACGACTGACTACGATCACTTCCGCGATTTCCGGTTCGGCCTGGTCAAAGCCGAAGGCATCGACCAGAACTGGCTGACGCTCGGCCACCACGAATGCTTCGCGCGCTTCACCGCCAATCGCGAGTTCGATCTGTCGGAGCTCTCCTTCGCCAAGTTCTCCGCCCAGATCAGCCGCCCCGACCCCGACATCATCGGCCTGCCGGTGGTCTGCTCGCGCCTGTTCCGCTTCTCCTCGTTCTACGTGAACAAGAAGAGCGGCATCAAGACGGTGGAGGATCTGAAGGGCAAGAAGATCGGGTCGCCTGAATGGGCGCATTCGGCCGCCGTCTATATGCGCGGCTGGATGCACAACGAGATGGGCGTGAAGCTCACCGACGTCCATTGGTACCAGGCGGGAGCGAATTCGCCGGGCCGCGAGGAGACGGTCGAGCTGAGCCTTCCGGAAGGGGTGAAGCTTACCCGCGTCGCCGACAAGAGCCTGAGTGAGCTACTGGCGTCGCACGAAATCGACTGCGCCATCATCGCGCGTCCGCCAACCTGCTTTCTCGAAGGCCATCCCGACGTCGTGCGCCTCTTTCCCGACTACGTCGAGATGGAGGAAGAATATTACGCGCGCACCAAAGTCTGGCCGATCATGCACATCATCGCGATGAAGAAGTCGATCGTCGACGAGCATCCGTGGGCCGCGCGCAACCTCTATAACGCGTTCCTCGAATCCAAGCGGCGGTCTATCGAGCGCATCCTCGACCCCGCCGTGTCGCGCTACCCGGTGCCGTGGCTCACGGCGTACGCCCGGAAGAGACGCGACCAGTTCGGCGGCGATCTGTTTCCCTACGGCATCGAGGAGAATCGTCCGACGTGGGAGCAGATGGCGCTCTACACGACGCAGCAGGGCATCGCGCACCGGCTGATGAAGCCGGAAGAAATCTTCCCTAAAGGCATCATGACGAAAGTGGTGATTTGATGATGACAACCCTTCTTACCCGACTGGTCGCAGTCATGCTGCTGACCGCCTCCTGCGCCTTCGGGCAGAGCATCGATCCGTTTCCGCAGCCGATTGCCGCCACCGAGGGCGTCATCCGCGTCGGCATCGCGGAGTTCGCCACGGTTCCGCAGGTGGGCGGCGAAGCGGCGCGCATGATGCTCCTCGTCAACGAGCCTGGCACGCGGCGCCTCTTCGTCAACGACATGCGCGGCCCGCTCTACACCGTCAGCTACGACGGCAAGACGGTGACGCCGTATGTCGACATCAACGCGGCGAACTGGGGCGTGAAGGTGCAGTCGCAGGGGAGGGAGCGCGGCTTCCAGAGCTTTGCCTTGCATCCCGAGTTCGGCCGCCAGGGCGCGCGCGGCTACGGCAAGTTCTACACCTATACCGACTCGTCGAACATGACGCCGAAGCCGGACTTCGTACCGTCCGGTGGCGACAACACGCACGACACGGTGCTCTTCGAATGGACGGCGAGGAATGCGGCGGCGGCAACCTACGACGGTGGCCCGCCTCGCGAGGTCTTGCGTATCCGCCAGCCGTTCGCCAATCACAACGCCGGCCACGCGTCGTTCAACCCGCTGGCGATGTCCGGCAGCGCCGATTACGGCTTGCTCTACTTTGGCCTCGCCGACGGCGGGAGCGGGGGCGATCCGTTCAACTCCGCGCAGAACCTTGGCACGCCCTTCGGCAAGATCCTGCGGATCGATCCGCTCGGCAGGAACAGCGCCAACGGCAAGTACGGGATCCCGGCCGCCAACCCGTTCGTGAACGACAACAACGCGCAGACGCTCGGCGAAATCTACGCGTATGGCGTCCGCAATCCGCAGCGCTTCGGCTGGGATCCGAAGAACGGCAACATGTTCCTCGCCGAAATCGGCCAGAACATCGTCGAGGAGATCAGCCAGATCACGCCGGGCGCGAACCTCGGATGGAATACGTGGGAGGCGAGCTTCCGCTTTATCAGCCGCACCGAGATCCGGCTCAACGAGCGCCGGCTCGATCCGAAGGTCACCTATCCACTCGTCGAGTACGACCACAAGGATCCGCTGCTCGGCGCCCAGGTCGCGACGACGGGCATAGTCGTCTATCGCGGCACGGCGATTCCGCAGCTCGCGAACCTGGTGATCTTCGGCGACAACCCGAGCGGGGAGGTCTTCTACTTCAACGCAGACCGGCTGCCGAGCGGCGGCCAGGACGCCATCCACCGCATCCTCTTCAACAGCGGCGGCACGACCAGGACGCTGATGCAGTTGATCAAGGAGAAGAACGCCGGCGCCACGCGCGCCGATCTCCGCTTTGGCACCGGACCGGATAACCGGGTGTTCCTGCTGAACAAGCAGGACGGGATCGTTCGCGAAATCGTGCGGTAACGCGTCGTGTGCTTGACAGCCGGCGATGCGCGGCCGATCATCGGGGCCATCGTGGGGCGTGAGCGCGAGGAAGGACTTCTGGAGGATACATGGCGAAGCAGAACATGACGCGACGACGGTCAATCATTACGGGCCTTGGCGCGGCGGCCGCGGCTGGCGCGCTCGGCGTGCGATCCGCGAGCGCGCAGGGGGCCGCATCGTTCACGCCGATGATGCACGCCCAGGATGACTGGATGTCGGCGATGGGCGGCAAGCACCGCATCGTCCTCGACGTGACCTCGCCGGATGGCGTGCCGGATGCCATCCGGTTTGCCGGCAACCTGCTGATGGGCCACAAGAATTGGTGGGGCGTCGAGGAGTCGGACGTCGCCGTGCTCGTCTGTCTCCGTCATGGAGCGACCCCCTTCGGGTATGCCGACGCCATCTGGTCGAAGTACGGCAAGACCATGGCGCCGACGATGACGCCGGTGCCCGCGAAGAACCCCTACAACTCTGGCGAGCAGGCGCAGCTCGCGGCGCTGGCCAAGCGCGGCGTGCTGTTCATGGTGTGCGGGACGGCCAGTCGCGGACTCGCGGGCCGCATCGCCGGACAAGGCGGCGACGTGGAAGCCACACTCAAGGAAATGGGCGCCAACCTGATCCCGAGCGCGCGGATCGTGCCGTCCGGTGTCGTCGCCATGGTGCACGCACAGGAGCGGCGGTTTTCTCTGGTCTCGGTAGGATAGGAGGCACAGAGGCACGGAGACTCCGCGTCTCTGTGCCTCCGTGGCTATGTGGAAGCGAAAGCAGCTTCTAACGCTGCGCCGTCTGGCGGATCGTGAACGGCGCACGGTCGATCACGGCGCCTCGCAGATAGACCGACGTAATCTTGCGCGTGTTTCTGATGTCGTCGAGCGGGTTGGCGTCGAGCACGATGAAGTCGGCGCTCTTGTTGGCTTCGAGCGTCCCCGTATCTGTCATCCGCAGGAACTCGGCGCCGTTCTTCGTCGCGGCCGTGAGCACCTGATTCGGCGTCATCCCCGCGGCGACCATGTCTTCCATCTCCACGTGCGGCGCCCACGGTGTGTTGCCGTCGGTGCCGACCACGATCTTCACGCCGGCGGCGTTGACCTTCACCAGGTTCTGCGCCTGGATCTTCCAGAACGCATTCACCTCGGGCCGGTCTGTCGCGCCGGCCTGAAGCTTCGCCAGCTCCGCTGGCGGAAGGCTGTCCTTCAGCCAGCTCATGTCCACCGCCACGCCGCGATCCGGCATGTTCGGTCCGACGACGAGATTGCGCCGGCCCTTGTAGAGCGCGACCGCTTCGTCGTCCAGCACCTTGTCGCGGACGCCGTGCGCGAACGCGTCGATGCCGGCGCGCAGCAGGCCCTTCGCATCGTCCAGCGTGTAGACGTGGGCGATCGTCCGCAGGTTGCGCTTGTGCGCTTCGTCGATGACGGCGGTGTAGAGATCCGGCGTCATCTTCATCACCGCGCCCATGCGGTCATCGACCCAGATCTTGACGATGTCCACTTTCTTTGCGGCGAGCTCGTTGATGGCCTTGCGCGCTTCGGCGTCGGAGGTCACCCAGTACGGTGCGGTGGTGCGGCCAGGCTCCGGGCGCGTGATGCCGCGGCCGGCGGTGAAGAAGCGCGCGGCGCCAGGAATCGGGTTGGCGCGGACTTCGAACGGCACGTCGGCCGTATCCTGCCCCATGCTCTGTGCGGCGCCGACGCCGTAGTAGGCGCGCCGCTTCAAGTCATTGGTGAGCATCTCGCGCGTCTGGCTGAGATGCGTGTGCGTGTCGATGATCGCCGGCATCACCGTCTTGCCCGCGAGGTTCACGCGGGTGGCTCCGGCGGGCACGCGCACCTGGCCGGCGCGGCCGACCTCAGTAATACGGGTGCCGTTGACGACGAACGCGGCGTTCTCGATCGGGGCGCGGCCATCGCCGACGATCAGGCGCGCGCCTTCGAACACCGTGACCCCGGTGGCAGGCGCCTGGCCGAGCGCCGTGGCGGACCACGCCGAAACGAGGAGCAGAGCAAGGATCGTGATTCGGTGCATCGAAAGCCTCCAGAACGGATTTGAAGACCGCACTTTACCACTGTGGTCGCCTTCGCGGCAGCCAGGAGGAGCGCGGCATGAAACTGCGGATTATCTCGTGCGGCGTCACCGTCGTGGCCTCCTGCCGTTCACCGACTCGAATGAACCGCTCTCGCGCCGAAGATCTGTCAGGTCGGATCACTCCTGCCTGGTCGCACAGCGTAGAGCGATCCAGTAGTGTTCTAGAATTGGGCCGAGGGTCCACGCGGTCCTGTGTAGACTGCCTACGTTCGTCAACAAGGAGAAGCAACAAGTGGCAAAGCTGATGTCGAAGTCGGAACTGATTGAGAAGCTCACGGGACGCTCCGGAGGGCTGAGCAAGAAGCACGTCAAGGACCTCCTGGAAGGGCTGGTGGAGATCGGCCACAAGGAACTCAAGAAGGTTGGCGCGTTTCTCGTTCCTGGCCTGGCGAAGTTCGTCGTGATCAAGAAGCCGGCGACCAAAGCACGGAAGGGCATCAATCCCTTCACGAAGGAGCCGACGATCTTCAAGGCGAAGCCGGCCCGCAAAGTGCTCAAGGCCCGGTTTGTGAAGGCGGCCAAGGACGCACTGCTCTAGCGGCATCGGGCGGAGACGCTGGTGTCCGCCAGTTCTCGGGCAACCCTGAACCGCGAGAAGCGTCCCAGGGGGCGGGTGGGGGAACGGTAAACCCTTGCCCGTACGAGGACTCATCGCCTCCGCCCTCCCGTCTCGCCCATATAATCCACAGCGAATTGGGCCTCACACCAGGCACGCGCCTCGGCGTCTACGAAGTGATTGCGCCGATCGGTGAAGGCGGCATGGGTCAGGTCCTTCGCGCCCGCGACACGAAACTGGATCGCGACGTCGCGATCAAGATCCTCCTAGACGCTGGCCTCATTGAATCATCCGAACATCGCCGCCATCTTCAACTGAACATGGCGCCAGAACTCTTGATCAGCCTGGAAGACGTTCTTCTTCGCCTGCCGACACCACTCGTGTTCGATCATTTCGGACGCGTGCCGCAGCCAGACGGCATCAAGCATCAGGCCTATCGAACGATTCGGACGTTGTTGGACAAGGGACAGACTTGGGTGAAGATGTCCGCCCCGTACAGCACCTCGAAGGTGGCACCACCGTACGCGGACGTGGCCAATGTGGCGAAAGACCTTGTCAGGGTCGCACCGGAGCGTCTCGTCTGGGCAAGCGACTGGCCCCATCCCACCGCGACAGAGCGGCCCAACGACGCTGTGCTGTTCGACTTGCTGTCCGAGTGGGCACCCGATGAAGCCGTACGGAATCGGATTCTTGTGCAGAATCCAGAAGTCCTCTACAGGTTTCCGGCCTCGGGCGAGTTGCGGTGACTGTTCTGCACCTACTCGCGCAGCAGCTTCGGCCCATACGATGCACCGGTCATGGGGTGTGTTCAGTCGACAATTGCCTGATAGACGAGAGCCGGGATCAGCTGCCGATAGTAGCGGCGCATCGCGCCAGGCGTCTGCGCCATGTAGACGATGACCAGATCTTCTTTCGGATCCACCCAGAACGCCGTGCCCTGCGACCCCGGCCAGTGAAACTGGCCTTCGGATCCCATCGTTCCGCCGTAGCCGGTACTGCGCCGAACGGCCACGCCGAGGCCGAACCCGAACCCCGCTTCGTGATCCGACGGGAAGCTGTGGAGCAACCGCAGGTCGATGTCGGGCGTGGCGTGGTCCGACGTCATGTACTCGACTGTCTTTCGACCGAGAATCCTCGTGTTCTCGAGGGCACCCTTCTGGAGCAGCATCTGGGCAAACCGGATGTAGTCCGATGCGGTTGACGCAAGGCATCCGCCGCCGCACTCGTACTTGACGGCGCGGGTCTGATCGCGCGTCGTCTTCTCGTCGTTGGCGGCGAAGGCCTCGAAGGTCACGCCGTCGATATAGCGAAGGATGGCTTCTCCGGCAGCGACGACGTCTGCAACGTAGAGTAGCGCGTCACGCGACACGCACGAGGTCCCGGGCGATGAGCGGGCGAAGCCGAGGCTTGACACCGTTGGCGGTCACGACATCGACGTGGCAGCCAAGGAGATCCTCCAGAAAGACGAACAGGCCCATGTGGTTGTCAAAGGTTGTCGGGCCGTCGAACTCCACGAGCACGTCCACGTCGCTGTTGGGTCGAGCTTCGTCGCGGGCCACCGAGCCGAAGAGCGAGAGCGAGCGCACGCCGAAACGGCGGGCGATCTCGTCCCGCTGGGCGGAAACCAAGGCGATGACGTCGGCGCGACGCATGGTCGCATCATACCGCCCACGGTGGCCAATCGGTAGGCCGAGGCCCTGACTCGCCCGAGAGATCGAGCCCTCTCTGCGGCGCCTCGCACCGGGCAAGTAGCCAGCCCAGCCCTTTCTGAATTCCGCGCGCACGGGATTACTCCCGGGTTCTTCGTGTCGATCAGGATCAGGCCTTCCGGCGTGACCCGGATCACGGAGCTCGCGCCGCGGCCCTGTGCATGGGAGGAAACCGCCAGAATCGACGGAAGGAGGGCGGCAATGACGGCCCAGGTGAGCACTATTCTTCGCACGGGCCAACCTAGTACACGTGTGGTATTCTTCGCCCTCCAAACCGTCCTATTCCCACGTCATTTCAAGAGGAGCGCCTGCCTATGGAGCCCACAAAACAAGCAATTCCGCGCGAGGCGATCGACGCCTACAACCTGTTCATTCACGGCGAGATCGATCGCCGCGCGTTCATGGACCGCGTGAAGAAGGTGGCTGTCTCCACCGCGGCCGCCGCGGCCCTCGTTGACCAGCTGATGCCCGACTACGCGGCAGCTCAGCAGGTCTCGCCGACCGACAATCGCATCAAGACCGAGCGCGTCACGATCCCGTCGCCCAACGGCAACGGCAGCATCAAGGGTTACCTCGTCCGTCCGACGAGCGCCGGCAACAACAAGCTGCCCGCCATCCTCGTCGTGCACGAAAACCGCGGCCTCAACCCGCACATCGAAGACGTCGCGCGCCGGCTGGCGCTTGACGGCTTCATGACGCTCGCGCCAGACACGCTCACCTCGCTCGGCGGGTATCCCGGCGACGATGTGAAGGGCGGAGAGATGTTCGGCAAGGTCGATCGTCCCAAGATGGGCGAGGACCTGTATGCCGCCGCCGTCTACGTGAAGGATCGTCCCGATAGCACCGGCCGCCTCGGCGCGACCGGCTTCTGCTTCGGCGGCGGCATCGCCAACAACCTCGCCGTGCGGATGGGCGCGGACATGAAGGCGATCGCGCCGTTCTACGGCGGCGCGCCGCCCGAGGCGGACGTCTCGAAGATCAAGGCGGCCGTGCTGGTGTTTCACGGCGCCGAAGACAAGCGCCTGGTTGACGCCTACCCGGCCTACGATGCGGCCATGACCAAGGCCGGCGTCATCCACGAGGCGCACATCTATCCGGGCGCCGTGCATGGCTTCAACAACGACGCCACGCCGGAGCGCTACAACAAAGCCGCGGCCACCGATGCGTACACGCGCATGGTGGCGTGGTTCAAGAAGTACGTCGCGGCCAATACCTAGACCGCCTCACCGATCGACCGGCGGCGCCCCTCGCGCCGCCGGTCACCTTCCAAAGCCCTTGTGGTAGCCTTCGCGTCATGCGCAGCGCTGCCATCCTTCTCCTCACCGTCGTTGCTCTTTCTTCATCTGTCACCGCGCCGCTCGGTGCCCAGGCGCCGGCTGACACCACGGTGTATGCGGTCACCTACGCCGAGGTGGCTCCCTCGTCCGGCGGCGCCATGGCGAACGCGTTCAAGCAGTACCGCGACGCGAGCCGCAAGGAAGACGGATTCATCCGCTTCGACCTTCGCGAGCAGGCGGGACGGCCTGGCCTCTTCTCTGTCGTCGAGACGTGGAGAGACCAGAAGGCGGCCGATGCGCACGCGGCGGCGGCGCATACGAAGCAGTACCAGGATGCGATTCGGCCGATTCGTGTGGCCGGCTACGATGAGCGTCCCTATAAGGTCTTCACCGTCGCGCCTCCGCGTGAAGGCTCGGGCCAGGCGGTGCACGTCGTGTCGCACGTGGACATCGCCGGTGCGGCGGCGCAGGCTGAGGCGCCGGGGCTGCTTCGGAAGCTGGCTGAAACGAGCCGCGCCGAACCGGGGAACCTGCGCTTCGACGTGCTGCAGCACGCGATGCGCCTGAATCACTACACCGTCATCGAGGTCTGGCAGGATCGGAAGTCGATCGACGCGCATCGCGCGGCCGCGCACACGAAGCAGTATCGCGACCTGCTCCAGCCGATGTCGGGGAGCCCGCTCGACGAGCGCTGGTACAAGGGTGTGGAGTAGCGTTAAATCAAGTAGTGGTGACGTCGCACATCGTCGGATTTCACGCGGACGCCGAAGGGCACTGGGTGGCGGAGCTCGCGTGCGGCCACAACCAGCACATGCGCCACGACCCGCCCTGGCAGAACCGTGCGTGGGTGCTGAGCGAAGAAGGCCGAGCCAGGTTCATAGGCACCGAGATCCGATGCACGCAGTGTGAAGCCGGCTCACCCTTGCCGTCTGCGCTATCCTGAATCCAATGACCCAGGCGAAAGACGTCTCGCGCACCGAGCTCCTGCGCGAGGCCACGGAACTTCTCGAATCGCTCGTCGCGGACCGTCGTCTGCTCGACCAGGTGCCGCCGGACCAGGCGAAGCGCTTCCTGAAGGCGATCGCCCGCATTCATCGTCCCGACCGTCTCGGACGCCGGCTGGCTGATGCGAGGAAGCGCCAGGAAGAGAAGGCGCGCATTCGGCAGGACGATGGCGTGCTGCACGAGACGGGGATTCGCACGCTGCGGCGGAAACCGGTGTTCACGACGCCGAACGTGTTTCCACCGGAAGAGTTCACTCCGGAGGATGTGCACGAGGACGCGGCGCCTCGCCAATCGACGGAGCTGCAGCACTGCTACGTCTGCAAGCAGAAGTACACGACCATCCATCACTTCTACGATCAGATGTGTCCCGAGTGCGCGGACTTCAACTTCGCCAAGCGCACCGAGCTGGCTGACCTGCGAGGCCGCGTCGCATTGCTGACCGGCGGACGCGTGAAGATTGGCTACCAGACCGGACTGAAGCTCCTGCGCTCTGGCGCGCACCTGATCGTCACCACGCGCTTTCCCCGCAACTCGGCCTCGCGCTACGCGCAGGAGCCAGACTTCGGCGAGTGGGGCCACCGGCTCGAGGTCTTCGGTCTCGACCTGCGCCACACGCCAAGCGTCGAGGCGTTCTGCCACGAGCTGCTGACGACGCGCGATCGCCTCGACTTCATCATCAACAACGCCTGCCAGACGGTGCGACGTCCGCCGGACTTCTACGCGCACATGATGGACGAGGAGACAGGCGCGCTGCACGGCATGCCCGAACATGTCCGCAAGCTGCTGGGCAACTACGAAGGATTGCGCGGCTATCACATGCTTCCGGAAGCAGGTGGGCAGAGTGAGCGGAGTGGGCGGGCTGGGGACGAGGGTGCGGCGGTGGCTGGGCTGATGCGCGCGGCGGAACTGTCTCAGGTGCCGCTGCTGCCTGAAGAACTTGCCGCGCAGAAGGATCTGTTTCCGGAAGGGCGCCTCGATCAGGATCTCCAGCAGATCGACCTGCGCGGCCGCAACTCGTGGCGCCTGCTGCTGGCGGAAGTCTCCTCAGTGGAGCTGCTCGAAGTGCAACTGGTCAACGCCGTCGCCCCCTTCATCCTCAACGCGCGCTTGAAAGCGCTGATGCTGCGCACGCCCGAGCGCGACAAGCACATCGTCAATGTGTCGGCGATGGAAGGGCAGTTCTACCGCAACTTCAAGACGACGCGCCATCCGCACACGAACATGGCGAAAGCGGCGCTCAACATGATGACGCGGACGTCGGCGACCGACTACCAGACCGACGGCATCCACATGAACAGCGTCGATACGGGATGGATTACCGACGAGGATCCGGTGGAGATCGCCGCGCGCAAGACGGCCGAGCACCGCTTTCATCCGCCGCTCGACATCGTCGACGGCGCCGCGCGGATCGTCGATCCGATCATCAGCGGCTTCAACACCGGCGTGCACGTGTGGGGACAGTTTCTGAAGGACTATCGCCCGACTGACTGGTAGACGTTGCGGGGAGTTCGCGACGACGGACCTCGACCTCGCACAGCTATAATCCGTTCGCACGATGAGCCTCGTGTCAGGGACACCCATCGGTCCGTACGAGATCCAGTCGCTCCTTGGCGTGGGCGGGATGTGGGAGGTGTACAACACGGTGCTCGATGATGCCTCCGCACCGATCACGCTCCTGCAGCACTGGAATCCCGAGGTGAAGCCATGACGCTCACCGCCGGTGCGCGACTCGGCGCCTACGAGGGCATTGCCGAGCCACGCTCCTGATGTGCAAGTATCAAGACTCACATCCTTGTGCTCGAGGTAGATACCCCATGAGAGAGGCGCCCGCGTTCCCACCTGTCGACGGGAAGCTCCTGGATGAGGTCGTCGCCAGGATTCGCCGCGCCGGCGATCCACAGCGCGTGGTGCTCTTCGGCTCGCGCGCCCATGGCCGTGGGCGGCCGGACAGCGACCTCGATCTCCTCATCGTCGAGGACTCCGATCTTCCGCGCCATCGTCGGGCCCCGCGTTACCTTCGGGCTCTTGTGGGCGTATTCCCTGCAAAGGATGTGATTGTGTGGACGCCGTCTGAAATCGCCGAGTGGAGCCGCGTGCCCCACGCGTTCATCTCGACGATCCTTCGCGAGGGCGTGACGCTCTATGAACGATAAGGCCAGCCATGCCCGCCAGTGGTTGGCGAAGGCTGACAGCGACCTGACCGCCTCGCGGCGTTTGCTCGATGGGGGTGGGCCGTACGATGCGGTGTGCTTCCACGCGCAGCAGGCCGCGGAAAAGGCGCCGAAGGCGTGGTTGGCCGTCGCAGACGTTCCGATTCCGCGCACGCACAATCTCGAGGATCTGCAGGCGCAGTGTCTTGCCTTGCGACAGGTGGAGGTCGCGAGCGGGTTCGAGGCCTTGGACCTGAGCGATCTCACACCCTTCGCGGTGGCGGCCCGGTACGACATCGAGTTCTGGCCCGAACGCGTCGAAGCCGAAGCCGCGGTCGCCATCGCGGCGCGCGTATGTGCGGCAATCGCACGGATCGTCGAAGGCTGAACGACCTCGCCGCCGTTGAGTGTGGGCGATGTGAGCGTCACACCTCAACGCCGATGACGCGCGCTACTCGGCAAGGGCCACACATTATGATGTGTGATACTGTGTGTGGATGGCGACCAACCTTGCGCTGGACGATCGCCTCCTCGACGAGGCGCTGAAGATTGGCGGTCGGGCCACCAAGAAGGACACGGTGACCGAGGCCCTGCAGGAGTACATCAGCCGGCGCAAGCAGGCGCGCGTGACGGATCTCTTCGGCACGATCGGCTACGACCCCAAGTACGATTACAAGAAGCAGCGCCGCCGACGATGAAGGTGCTGGTCGACACGTCCGTGTGGTCGCTGGCGTTCCGCCGGCGAGCGCCCGCCCACCCGGCGGTCGACGAACTGCGTCGTCTTATCGCTCATGGGCGAGCGGCGATCGTGGGGCCCATCCGGCAGGAAGTGCTGAGCGGCATCCGCGAGGTCGCCACGTTCGAGCGACTTCGGGACCACCTGCGGGCCTTTTCCGACGAGCCGATCACGGAGGCCGACTACGAGCGGGCGGCCGAGTGTTTCAACGCGTGCCGCGCGAAGGGCCTCCAAGGCTCGAACACCGACTTCCTGCTCTGCGCGGTCGCCGAGCTCCACAGGTTGCCGATTCTCACCACCGATGACGACTTCGCCCGCTACGCACGGGTGCTCCCGATCGCGATTCACAACCCGCGGTTGTAGCGCGGGTTCCTGAGAGCCTGTAACAAGACCCCCAAATCGGCACCCGTCGGGTGGGTGGCTTTGGCCGGATCAATAAACACTGCCTTCCCGCGACCTATCCCGCTCGACGCTACTTCTTCGCCTCGGGGTTCCAGTGCTGCAGCAGCGTAATTGGCGCCGCGGCGCTGTCCAGTTCCGCGTTGATCAAGAAGCGGCCGTCGCGGGTGATGTCGTATTGCCGCCCCTGTTGCGCGTCCGCACCGCCACCGTAGATGCGCGTGGGAAAGAGTACGACCGGCGCACCCTGCGCCAGCGTGGACGCGGTGACGGTGATCGACGCCGCCATCATCGCACCCGCAGGGTTGAGGTAGTACAGCTCTTTGCCGTCGGCCCGCCAGACGGGATGGATGCCACCCGACGTGGACACCAGCCGATATTCAGGAAGTGCTTCCCCAGGACCGCATCGAAGCAACCGGTGGGCGGGCAGGGGGGCCGTGAATGCACCGAGGATGAGAGCCACCGCGACGATCGAGAGATATCTCATGGCATCTTGCAGGCGAAGTTCGCCGCCTCGTCTGTGCTGCCGCTTCCCTTGTAAACCGCCTGCTGCGGATACGGACAGAGCGGACGCGTGCGAACGACCTTGCCGTCGCGCGCGAGCGACGCCACGATCTGGTCGGGCGCCTTGCCCTTTTCCACCCATTGTTCGAGGGCGGCCAGCGCGTCGAATGTGTTCGGACCCTCGCCGCCCCTGCAGTGCGCCATGCCCGGCATCATGAACAGGCGATATGACGCGTCGATCTTGCTCGCCCCGCCCAGCGTCTCACGCACGCGCGTGTAGTACTGCACGCTGTTGCCAGGAGCGATCTGCGGATCGTTCCAGCCGTGATACTGCACGAGCTTCCCGCCGCGATCGAAGAACGGCTTCAGGTTGGGATCGAGCGCGTTGATCAGTCCGTTATCGATTTCTTCAGCACGCACGATGTCGCGGTCGAAGTTGAACGTCATGTAGTCCCACTTCGGATCCTTGTAGACGACGTACTTGAAGTGATCGGCGCCGAGCCCCAGCGGCTGCGGACCACCCCACGTCGCCCATCCGAGCTCGCTGCCGGGCGCGAGGCCGGGAATCTCGCGCTTCGACTTGGGATTGGTCATCGTGGCGTAAACCTGGCGAGCCGAGGCCACCTGTGGCGGCGTGAGGCAGGCTGATTCGTCATTGCCTGCCCTGAGCGAAGTCGAAGGGGTGCAGACGAGTACGCCGGGATCGAAGCTGCAGCTCTTCGGATTGTCGAGCACGCCGTCTTTCACACCGTCGAGGGCGTCGCACTTGTCGACGACCGCCTTGTGGATCACCTGGTACTTCGATGGCGGGATGTAGCTCGCCGCGTCCTTGTGCATGATCTGGGCGACGCGCACCGATTGCGTGGCGCGTCCCGTCCAGTCGGCGCCCGGCGCGCCGGCGATGATGCCGTCGAAATCAGCGGGGAAGCGCTGCGCCTCTTTCAGTCCCTGCTTGCCGCCCGCGGAGCATCCATTGAAGTACGAGAAGCGCGGACCGTTGCCGTAATACGCCGCGATCAGGGCCTTTGCCGTCACGGTCATCTCGTGTTCTGACCGCCAGGCGTAATCAATGAGCTTCTCGGGATGGCCGAGCGCGAAGCTGCCGCCCTCGCCCTCGTGGCCGCCATCGGTTGACGTCGTGGCGTAACCGCGGGCGAGGCCCTGGCCCATCGCCCCGTGCTCGATCGATCCGGCCCAGCCTCCGTTGCCGACGGCGAGGAGCTTGCCGTTCCATCCCGCCAGCGGCAGCCAGACTTCCATCTTGATGTCCGAGTCGGACGTCGGTGTGAGCGTGGCGGCGACGCGGCAGAAGGCGGGCAGGTTCTGCGCCGCGAATCCTCCAGCGGGAACGGTCGCCGCCAATGTGAATGTCGTATTGGGCAGCTTCAGCGTCGACAGGCTTTCGCACGACACCGCCGCACTCACGGTGTGAGCGCACGCAAGCGTGGCGACGAGACCTGCGGCAAGGACTCCCGCGCGGATGCTCATGAGATCTCCTCCAGACCGGCGGGCTACATTGTGGCAGAATCCGAGGCGATGTTCGTTGGCCATCTCGCTGTTGCTCTTGGCGTCCGCCGCGTCGAACCCCGCGCGCCGCTCGCCGCGCTGATTGGCGCCGCGTTCGGGCTCGATCTGCTCTGGCCGCTGCTGCTCCTCGCCGGCGTCGAGACGGTGCGCATCGATCCGGGAAACACCGCGTTCACGCCGCTCGCCTTCGTTCACTATCCGTGGAGTCACAGTCTCAGCATGGCGGTGATCTGGGGCATCGCGGCCGGACGCATTGCCGCGCCGATCCTGCGAAGCGCGCGCGCCGGCCTCATCGTCGGTCTCGTCGTCGTCAGCCACTGGGTGCTCGACTACGTGACGCATCGGCCCGACCTGCCGCTCTGGCCCGGCGGCCCGGTCGTTGGCCTCGGCCTCTGGAACTCCATCCCCGGGACGTTCATCGTCGAGGGCGCGCTCTTCCTCGCCGCGATCGAGTACTACCGCCGCGGCACGCGCGAGCGCGACGCGCAGGGCCGCTGGGCCTTCTGGTCGCTGATTGGATTGACGACGGTGATCTGGGTGAGTGGACCGTGGTCGCCGCCGCCCCCGCATCCGACGGCGATTGCCATGGTCGGCCTCGCGATGTGGCTGTTCCCGGTGTGGGGCATGTGGATCGATCGCCATCGGACGCGGCCCTGATGGCGCAAACCGCGACCATCTACACCCTCACCATCGACCTCTCCGACATGGACCGCGGCGTCTACGAGACGCTCGACCTTCGCGTTGCGCGGCATCCGTCCGAGACTGTCGAATATATGGTCGTGCGGATTCTTGCGTACTGTCTCGAATACCAGGAAGGCATCGAGTTCACCGAAGGCGTGTCGTCAGCCGACGAGCCGGCGCTGGTGGTTCGGGATTTGACCGGGCGGATTACCGGTTGGATCGAGGTCGGGATGCCGGACGCGAATCGGCTGCACCGCGGCAGCAAGCTTGCCGGTCGCGCGGCGGTCTACACGCATCGCGACCCACGTCAGGTCATGGCGCAGTTCGAGGGCCAGAAGATCCAGCGCAGCGCCGAGATCCCGATCCGCACGTTCGATCGACACCTGATCGAGGAACTCGCCGCCATCCTCGATCGCCGCACGTCGATGTCCATTTCCGTGTCGCAGGGAGAGCTGTACATCTCGATCGCCGACCGCAATGTCACGCTGCCGATCGTCGAGCACCGGATCTCTTAACCACGAAGGTCACGAAGATCACGAAGCCAAGAAGAGACTTTCGTACTCTTCGTGATCCTCGTGGCCTTCGTGGTTAGGTGTCTTCCGGGCTGATCAAAAACATTCCACGAACGTGACCGCACCGTTACGTCGCTGACGCAGAGCCGTCGTCCTGCGCCGCTAACGTGGTGGTATGCACCTGAACAAGATCCTGCTCACGTGTTTCATCGCACTCTCGTCGATCGCTTCTATCGCGTACGCGCAGGAGGCGACCGTCACCGGTCGGGTCATCGACACCTCTGGCGCCGCGGTGCCCGGCGCGAGCGTGCTGCTGCGCAACAGCGACACGTCGGTGGCGAATGATTCCTTTACCAACAACGACGGGCTCTTCGGGTTTCCGTCGGCGCGCCCAGGCAACTATGAGCTGACGGTCAGCCTCCCGGGGTTTGCGCCGTTCGCCCTCAAGGCGCTGCGCCTCGAAGTCGGCGAGAACCGAAACATCGCGGTCACGTTGGCCCCCGGCCGGCTCGAAGAAACCGTCACCGTCAATGCGTCGGCCACGCGACTGGCGACGGCGCGAGCCGAGCGGAGCGTGGTGGTTGAAAACACCTTCGTGACGAGTATTCCGCTCAACATCCGCAATCCGCTGCAGATGATTAACAACGCGGTCGGCGTGACGCCGGCGAGCGCCGACTCCGGCAACAACAACGTCAGCCAGAGCCGGACCAACACCTTTCGCATCAATGGCGCCAAGGCGTCCACGACCGACATCCAGCTCGATGGCGCCGCGAACATTACCGCCTACGCGAACCAGGCGGCGTCAGTGCCGCAGGTGGACGCGGTGCAGGAATTCCGAGTGGTCACCGCCGGGTATGCGCCGGAGTACGGACGGACGAGCGGCGGCCTCGCGCTCTTCGGCCTTCGCTCCGGCACGAACCAGATGCACGGCACGCTCCACGAGTTCAGCCGCAGCGAGCGGTTCGACGCCAACGGATTCAACGCCAACAAGGCGAGACAGCAGAAGCAGGACTTCTCGCGCAATCAGTACGGGTTCACGTTCGGCGGCCCGGTCCGCCTTCCCGGCTACGACGGCCGCGACCGGTCGTTCCTGTTTGTCGGGTTCGAAGCGCTGCGCGAGACCAGGGCCGGGTCGTATACGGGCTCGGTGCCAACAGCGCTGCAGCGCATCGGCGATTTCTCACAGACCTACGACGCGCGCGGCAACCTGATCGTCATGTACGACCCGCGGACGACGCGACTCGATCCGGCGCGGCCGGCCGGGACGACGCGCTACATCCGGGATCCGTTTCCGGGAAACCGCATTCCGTCTGAGCTGCTGAGCCCGATCGCCCTGCGCATCCTCGCGTACTACCCGCTGCCGAACCAGTCGGGCGATGGCGCCAGCAGCACCAACAACTATTACTCCAACGCGCCCAGCGGTCTCGACACCGATCGCATCGACACGCGGTTCGATCATTCGATTACCGGCGCACACCGGATGGCCCTGCGCTTCAACTTCTTCCAGAACCGGATCAGGAATCCCGATGTCTACGGCACCGGGATGACGCTGATCGCGAACAACCGCATCCCCGGCGTCAACACGATGGCTAGGCACACCTGGATCGCCGGGCCGTCGATGGTCGTCGAGCATCACTTTTCGTTTGCTCAGAGCCAGTCGAACCGCACGTCCGGCAATCTGAGCTTCGACCCGACCAGTCTTGGCTTTCCGCAATCCGTCATCGCCGGCAACCCAGTGACGACGTTTCCGCTGGTGACAGCCAACGGCATTGGCCAGGTCGGGACGCAGGTGGCGCTCGAGCGGAATGCCTCGAAGGTCTTTCAGTACCTCGCGAGCGTCTCGTGGCTGCACGGGCGGCACATGTTCAAGACCGGCGTCGACATGCGCTCCTATCCGATCCGGCTGTCGTCGGCCGCACAGCTGACGATCAAGGCGGCGAACAACTTCACAGGCGGCCCGAATCCGCAGGCGGCGGTGGCGGCGTCGGGTTCCGGGGTAGCCGACCTGCTGCTCGGAGCGGCGTCGGTCAGCAACGGCATCATCGATCCCGACTACATCAATCATCGCTACTACGCGGCCTATGCGCAGGACGAGTTCCGGCTGAATCCAAAGCTCACGTTGACCTACGGCCTGCGCTACAACCTGGAACTGCCGTGGACGGAGCGTGACGGGCAGCTCGTCAATCTCGATCTGGAGTCGCCGTCGCCGATCGCCGCGCGGGTGCCGCAGCTCAACCTGCAAGGCGGCGCGGGATTTGTCGGCGCCGGAGCACCGACGCAGAAAGCGGCGAAGACCGACTTCGACCCCCGTATCGGCGCGGCGTACCAATGGAATGCCAGGACCGTGCTGCACGGCGGGGCCGGCATCTTCCACCACCCCGCACCGTCATTTCTCGGCACCGGCACCTCGATCGGATCGTCTCGCACCACCACGTCGGTCGTGACCGAAGCCGACACGGTGACGCCGCTCTTCAACCTCGCGAACCCGTTTCCCACGGGGCTCCTCGAGCCGATTGGCAGCTCGCAGGGGCTCTCGACGCTGCTCGGCCAGAACATCGTCGGCGCGCCGACGCAGGCGAAGAACAGCCACCAGGTGAACTGGTCGTTCGACATCCAGCGCGAGCTGGCCTCGAACTTCGTGGTGACGGTCGGCTACGCCGGAAGCCTCGGACGGAACCTCCTGTCGCCGGTCAACCTGAACCAACTGCCAGATTCCGCGCTGGCGCTGGGCAGCCAACTGCTCCAGCAGGTGCCGAATCCGTTCTTTGGAGTGATCACCGATCCGACCTCGCTCCTGAGCCGGCCGACCGTGCAGGCGGGCCAGTTGATGCGTCCGTATCCGCAGTTTCTCAACGTCACCCAGGCGCTCTCCGCGGTGGGCAGCTCCACCTACCACGGGCTGCAGCTCACGCTCGACCGCCGGTTCTCGAACGGCCTGGGGATGGTGTTTGCCTACACGCACAGCCGCATGCGGGACAACGTCGGCGAAGCGGGCATCTGGGTGGGCGAGGCGGCGGGGTTTCAGAACAATCACTGCTTCGACTGTGACTGGTCGCTGTCGGCGCAGGACGTGCCGGACGTGATTCGCTGGAGCGTGCGGTACGACCTGCCGTTCGGGCCCGGGCGGGCGCGGCTCTCAGATGGCCCGCTGTCACAGTTGCTTGGCGGATGGGCGGTGGCGAGCTTTGTCACGTGGGACAACGGCACGCCGGTGCGGCTGACGTCACCCAACGATTCGAACTCGTTCGGCGGCGGCACCAGCATGCGGCCCAACTCCACGGGCATTTCGCCGGTCATCGACAACCGCGAATGGAAGGATGGCGCGTTGTTCTTCAACCCGGACGCGTTTGCGCGGACGGCGCCGTTCACCTTCGGCAACGCGCCGCGCTACATCCCTGGTGTGCGCAACCCGGGCAACCGCAACGTCGACCTGCTGATTGAGAAGCGCGTGGACCTGCCCGGCTCGGCCGCCTTCGACCTGCGCGCGGAGATTTTCAACGCGCTCAACTACGTGCAGTTTGCCGGACCGGGCACGAGCATCACCTCCGCCGACTTCGGGCGGATCTTCCTGCGGCAGGTGAACACGCCGCGGCAGATTCAGTTCGGCGCGCGCCTGTCCTTTTGACGCTGGAGAACCTCATGAGATACCGCGCCCTTGCGTTCCCGTGCCTTCTGCTCCTGCTTGTCGTCGCGCATCCGCTCGCGCAGGTACGCCACATTCCACTGGAGGGTGCGGCGAACTTCCGCGACATCGGCGGCTATCCCACCGCCGACGGCCGCCACGTGAAGTGGGGTCTGGTCTACCGCTCCAACCACCTGGTGGATCTCACCGCCGCCGACTACACCTATCTCAATAACCTGGGGATCAAGCTGGTGTGCGACCTGCGCACCGACGGTGAGCGCCATCGCTCGCCGACCGTGTGGCAGGGGCGCAAGGCTCCCGAGATCATGACCGCGTCGATCCTGAAAGAGACCGACGTCGTGCTCACGCCTGAACGGCTCAAGCAGCTCGCCTCCCCTCGGGCGGGGGGAGAGCTGAGCACCGCCTACGACCGCATGGTGACCGAATCGCCCGAACAATATGGCCGCGTGCTGCGGCGGCTGGCGCACGGCGATCTGCCGTCGGTCACGCACTGCACCGCCGGCAAGGATCGCACCGGCGTCTTCAGCGCGATCCTGCTCACCATCCTCAACGTCCCGCAGAAATACGTGGTCGAGGATTACCTGCTGACCGGCGAGTACATGCTGTCGGAGACGAACCTGAAGCGGGCGGCGGTGGACTGGCAGAAGACGACCGGTGGCAGCGAGCCAGCCGACCCGGCCGTGCTTCGAGCCATCTACACGATGCACCCCGAGGCGATCACCGGCACGTTCGAGACTATCAACCGGTTGTACGGATCGTTCGACGCATTCGTGACCAACGGACTGAAGCTGACCGACGCGGAAGTGATGTCGTTGCGGACGCGCCTGGTCGAATAGCGTCAGGCCGGCCAATGTGTTCACGTGCGACGGGCCACCGAGACACAGAGACACGGAGGTCGGCTCGTTCTTAACGTTTCAGGGCAGCCAGAGAACCGCGGAGGCGATGAGGAGTGTCACGAGCAGCGTCCAGAGATGGATGCGACGTGATTGCCTGGCCACCATCCTTCGCTCATCCGCATCAGTCAGGGGCTCGTTGCCGGCGTCCATGTTGCGGACGCCGCGCGCGGCGAGTACCACGCACGTGCCTGACTTCGCTTCAATGAGGCAGAGCGCTCCGAGCCAGATACTCGGCATCGCTAGCAGTCGCCATCCGCGCGCCGCATCGAAGGCGATCAGGCCGACGACGACCACGGCCGACACCGCAGCCGACGCGATCCCGACGTTCGCTCGCGCCCGCCGTTGTCGGAGTCCTATGTTCTCGCACGTGGGTCTCATGGTCGCTTCAGTAATAGATAACATCAATCGCATCGCCCGCGAGGCGATGCAGCGGACTCCAAAAGGGCCCGCGAAGACGGGTCCGGCTGAAACCTCTTAACCGCGAAGGCCACGAAGGCCACGAAGATCACGAAGCCAAGAGAGGTGTTCGTACCCTTCGTGATCCTCGTGGCCTTCGTGGTTAGTCGAACGATCGGTCGAAGAGCTCGTCGATCGCTCGCTTGGCGTTGTCTTTCAGGTGCCGCGTGCCGGTGCCGGTGAAATGCGGATGCGTGATGCGCGGGGCATTGGCGGCGCCGGTGGCGTTCCACGCGGATCCGCTCCAGCGGTACCAGCCGTCGCGTTCCTGGTCGAACACGTAGAGCGGCTTGTTGCAGAGCTTGGCGAATTCGGTGCCCCACCCGGTGCCGCCGCGCACCGTGTCGTCTTCCTGGATGACGCCGACGACGAAGATGTCCTGGCCGTTGTTGACCTGGTACCAGAGGGTTTGCAGCACCTTCCGGATGGTGGGGCTGTCGGTGTAGCGGCGATGCATCAGGCGCGAGACGTACTCGAGGCTGACGTCGCCAGCCAGCAGCTCCTCGTGATTGAGCACGCGGACGCCGCGATGCCGGTCGAGGGTGTGGCCATCGAACGTGAAGTTCACTTCTTCCACACCATGGCGCTCGGCGCATTCGCCGAACGCCGCCTCGGCGCCTGGCGCGCCGCCGCTGAACAGGATGCAGTCGGATGGTTTCATCGCTCGGAGGTTAGCACGGAGGGTAACATCATTTCCGTGGACGAGCTCGACGTGTACCGCCTTGTGGGCGAGGAGGGGTTTACTCGCCTCATCGCCGCCTTTTATCGCCAGGTTCCTGGCGACCCGATTCTTGGACCCATGTATCCGGCCGACGATTTGCCGGGCGCCGAGGAGCGGCTTCGCGACTTTCTGGTCGGGCGCTTCGGCGGCCCGCCGCGCTACATGGAGCAGCGCGGCCATCCCCGCCTCCGCGCGCGGCACATGCCGTTTGCCGTCAACGCCGCCGCGCGCGACCGGTGGATGCAGTTGATGTCGACTGCGCTCGATGAAGCGAAGCTCCCACCCGAGGCTGACGCGCTGCTGCGCGAGTTTTTCGGCGCGGTGTCGGAGATGCTGGTGAATCG
This sequence comes from Candidatus Sulfopaludibacter sp. SbA3, assembly GCA_945876205.1. GTDB lineage: Bacteria > Acidobacteriota > Vicinamibacteria > Vicinamibacterales > UBA2999 > CANNDT01. The sequence continues at coordinate 786 of CAMCNL010000023.1, read as the reverse complement.
GCCCGAGTGATCCTGGTCCTCCGTGTCTCAGTGTCTCTGTGGCCCGTGGGGGACGCGATCGCCTCCCGGATCGTCGTCGCCACCGCCTCGAGCGTCGTCTTCGTCGCCGCGCCGCGCCGCCACACAAGCGCCAGCGTCCGGCCGGGCGTCGGCTTGATGAACGGCCGCACGGCGAGCTGGCCTCGCCGGTTCTCGACCGGCACTGCGAGCGACGGCAATAGCGTCACCCGCGAACCGCTCGCCACCATCTGCACGAGCGTCGAGAGGCTGGTGGCACCATACCCGCTCGTGGCCGCGCCCGCCCGAGCGCACAGCGCCAGCGCCTGATTGCGGAAGCAGTGGCCGTCGGCGAGCAGCAGGACGTCTTCTCCCTCGAGCCGCGCCGGATCGAGCGGTCTCGAACTGGCGACGAGCGGATGGCCAGGAGACGCCGCCAGTACGAAGGTATCGACGGTCAGCGTCACCTGCTCGCAGCCGGGCGCCGGCGTGTCAGTCGCAAGGACGGCTGCGTCGAGCGCGCCTTCCCGCATTTGCGCCATCAGCGCCGTCGTTTTATCCTCCGTCCACGCGATCGACAGGTGCGGGTAGGCGGAGGCGAGTGCCGGTGCGATCTCCGGGAGCAGGTACGGACACACGGTGGGGATGACGCCGATGCGCAGCTCGCCCTGGAAGGGATCGGCCTGGTGGCGTGCGGCGTCGGCGAGGTCGCGCGCCGCGATCAATACCTGCGTCGCGCGGTCGACGATGACCGCGCCCGCGGACGTGAGGCGCACGGCGCGTCGATCG
>CAMCNL010000022.1 GCA_945876205.1 Candidatus Sulfopaludibacter sp. SbA3 | reverse complement strand
GGCGGCGCCACCGCCACCGCGTAGCCGGTGATGATGATGAGCGACATCTGCAGCGTAAACGCCGTCAGGTCCCAATAGCCCGCGCCAAACCACTGCGCGGTCTGCATGGGCGAGCTGCCGACGCTCACCGCGGCGACAAAGACGATCGCCACGGCGACGAGCGCGAGCGAAAAGGCGTCGGGGAACCACTCCTCGAAAAAATCGGAGAGCTTCAGCCCGAGGCGAGCAAGAAATGTCTGCGAGTCGCGCGCGTCATCAACACGTGGCATTGGGCGGGCAATATATCAGATGGGGTATAAGAGGTACACATGGCGAATTTGGGATACGTCGGCCTCGGGGTCATGGGCGGCCGGATGGCCGACCGGTTGATCTCGAAGGGCCACACCGTCACCGGCTACAACCGCACACGGCAGAAGGCGCAGTGGTTGATCGACCACGGGATGAAGTGGGCCGACACGCCGCGCGCGGTGGCCGAGGCGTCCGATGCCGTGTTCGTGATGGTGACCGATTCGGCCGCGCTCGACGCGGTGATGCGCGGACCGGACGGTATACTGGCGGGTCTCGGCCCATCGACTTCGCCCGGGTCAGGCTCGGGGAAGCTCGTCATCGACATGAGCACCGTGAGTCCGGCGGTCAGCCGCGCGTTGGCGGCGGAGGTCACTGCACGTGGCGCTGAGATGGTGGACTCACCCGTATCCGGCAGCCCTGCCACGCTCGAGCAAGGCAAGCTCTCGATGATGGTCGGCGGCACGCGCGCCGCCTTTGAACGCGTCAAGCCGCTGCTCGACGATATCGGCCCGAAGGTGACCCACGTCGGCGACCAGGGCCTCGCGGTGTCGATGAAGATCGCGATGAACCTGAGCCTGGCGGTACAGATGCTCGCGTTCTCCGAGGGCGTGCTGCTGGCCGAGAAGAGCGGCATCGACCGCAAGACGGCGGTCGAGGTATTCAACAACAGCGTGATCGCGTCGCCGATGCTTCAATATCGTGGTCCGATGGTGCTGGACCTCCCCGACGAGGCGTGGTTCACCGTGACGTTGATGCAGAAGGACGTCTCGCTGGCACTCGAGATGGGACGTCGATTGACGGTGCCGCTGCCGACGACGGCGGTGACCAACGAGTTCCTGACCGCCGCGCGCGGCGCGGGGCTCGGCGACAAGGATTTTGCGGCGGTGTTCCACCTGCTCGCTCAACTCTCCGGAGTATCCGCATGACCCCGCCAACCGACAAGCTGATCCAGATGTATCGGCAGATGCTGGCGATCCGCCTGTTCGAGGAACGGGTCAACGATCTCTATACCCGCGCGCTGATGCCGGGCCTGGCGCACCTATATATAGGTGAAGAGGCGGTGGCGGTGGGCATCTGTGCAGCGCTGACGAACGAGGACTACATCACCAGCACGCACCGCGGTCACGGCCACTGTCTCGCCAAGGGCGCGTCACCCAGGCTGATGTTTGCCGAGCTCCTCGGCAAAGAGGCCGGCTACTGCAAGGGCAAGGGCGGCTCCATGCACATCGCCGACCCCGCCACCGGCAACCTCGGCGCGAACGCGATCGTCGGCGGCAGCGCGGGCATCGCCACCGGCGCGGCCTTCTCCGCCAAGTACCTCAAGAACAACCGCGTCGTCGTCTGCTTCTTCGGCGAAGGGGCGCTGGGCCAGGGACTGCTCTACGAGGAAATGAACCTCGCCCAGCTCTGGAAGCTGCCCGTCATCTTCGCGTGCGAGAACAACATGTACAACGAGTACACGCATTTCTCGGAGACGACGGCTGGAGACATTCTGGGGCGGCCCGCCGCATTCGGCATCGCCGCCGAGGCGGTGGATGGCCAGGACGTGCGCGCCGTGCACGCCGCCGCGACCACGTACGTCGAGCGCGCCCGCCGCGGAGAGGGCCCCGCATTCCTGCTGCTCAACACCTACCGGTATCGCGGCCACCACGTCGGCGACATCGCGCGTGAGTATTACCGGCCGAAGCAGGAGGAGCAGCACTGGTCCTCGACGCGCGATCCGATCATGCTGATGTCGTCGTGGCTGCTCGAACAGAAGCATGCCGACCAGGCAACGCTCGAGGCCATCCAGGCCGAGCTGACATCAGAGATGGATGCCGCGGTCGACTTCGCGGTCAACTCGCCGTATCCCGATCCCGACAAGGTGGGCCAGGACGTCTATGCCTGAGACAGCAACTTCCGTGCGCGAGATCAGCTTCGGCGAAGCGATCCGCGAGGCGCTGGCCGAGGAGCTGCGCCGCGACAAGACGGTGCTCCTCATGGGCGAAGACGTCGCCGAGGCCGGCACTACCTTCAAGGTGCTCAAGGGCCTGGTCGAGGAATTTGGCACCGACCGCATCATCGACACGCCGATCTCCGAGGCCGGATTCGCGGGTCTCGGCGTTGGCGCCGCGATGACCGGACTTCGGCCGGTCATCGACCTGATGTTCGGCGACTTCCTCACCCTGGTGATGGATCAGCTCGTCAACCAGGCCGCCAAGATCCACTACATGTCGGGCGGCAAGTGGAAGGTGCCGATGGTGCTGCGGGCGACGATGGGCGCGACGCGGCGCTCGGCGGCGCAGCACTCGCAGTCGCTGCATGCGTGGCCGAGTCACGTCCCGGGCTTGAAGGTGGTCATTCCGTCGACGCCGTATGACGCCAAGGGCCTGATGAAGACCGCGATCCGCGACGACAACCCGGTCGTCTTTTTCGAAGACAAGATCAGCTACACCAAGGTCAAGGGGCCGGTGCCCGACGAGGACTACGCGATCCCGTTTGGCGTCGCCGACGTCAAGCGCGAAGGACGCGACATCACGCTGGTCGGCACGAGCAGCATGGTGCAGGTGGCGCTCGGCGCCGCGGCGATGCTCGAAGACATCGGCATCAGCGCCGAAGTGGTCGACCCGCGCACGACGTGGCCGCTCGATGAGAAGACGCTGGTCGAGTCGGCCAAGAAGACGTCGCGGGCGATGGTCATCGACGAGGGCTACTTCCGCTACGGCGTCACCGGCGAAATCGCCTCGGTGATCCAGGAAGGCGCGTTCTACGACCTCGACGGCCCCGTGCGCCGCCTCGGTGCGATGCACGTGCCGATTCCCTTCTCACCGTCACTCGAAGATGTGACCGTGCCGACCGAGCGCGACGTGTTCGAGCTGGCACGTAAGATGTGCAACAAGTAGCGATGGTCACCCCCACGGCACACCGAGGCACCGAGACACCGAGGTCACACAAAATAGGCCTCTGTGCCTCGGAGTCTCGGTGTGTCGTGTGGGTAGCCAGCGCATCGAATTAGGAGACCAGGGTGGCGATTAAGACTCACGGAACGATGGCCGTCGACTGGGAGCAGCGGATCGATTTCGATCGGCTGCGGCGCGAACGGCTGGGACGCATCAAGGCGCTGCTGGCGAAGTCGGAGCTCGGGGCGCTGCTCTGCTTCGACATGAACAACGTCCGCTACATCACGTCGACCAACATCGGCAGCTGGGCGCAGGACAAGATCAGCCGCTTCACGCTGCTGCCGCAGAACGACGAGCCGATCCTCTGGGACTTCGGATCCGCCGCACGGCACCATCAGCAGAACTGCCCGTGGATGGGCGAACGTTCGCGCGCCGGCATCCCGCTGATGCGCGGCGCGATGACGCCGGAGATGGGCCGATCGGAAGACGTCGCGAAAAAGATCCGCATCGAGCTCGAAATGCGCGGCCTGCTCAACCAGCCGCTTGGCGTCGACGTCGTCGAGCCGCCAATCATGTTCGCCCTGCAGAAGGAAGGGATCACCGTCGTCGACGGCCAGCAACTGATGTCGGATGCGAGGGAGATCAAGACCGAGGATGAGATCTCGCTCCTGACGCAGGCCGCGGGCATGGTCGATGCCGCGTACTACGATCTCTACAAGGCGATGAAGCCGGGCATGCGCGAGAGCGAGGCGGTCGGCCTGGTGGCGCAGCGCCTCTACGAGATGGGATCCGAGTACGTCGAGGGCGTGAACGCGATTTCAGGCGAGCGCTGCAGCCCGCATCCGCACATCTTCTCCGATCGCGCGATGCGTCCCGGCGACCCGGTGTACTACGACATCCTCCACTCGTACATGGGCTATCGCACCTGTTACTACCGGACATTCGCGATCAGCTCCGCATCGCGTGCGCTGAACGAAGCGTATAAGCGCTGCCGGGATTACCTCGACGCGTCGATCCAACTGATTCAGCCGGGCCGGACGACGGCCGAGATTGCGGCCGTGTGGCCGAAGGCGAAGGAGTTTGGCTTCCCCGACGAAGAGTCGGCGTTCGCGCTGCAGATGGGCCACGGCATCGGCCTGGCGATCTGGGAGAAGCCGATGATCAGCCGGCTCGTCTCGCTCGACCACCCGCACGAGATCAAGCCAGGCATGGTGTTCGCGCTCGAAACATTCTGGCCGTCCACCGACGGCTGGAGCGCCGCGCGCATCGAGGAAGAAATCGTCGTTACGCCGACGGGACACGAGGTCATCACGCGCTTCCCCGCCGAGGAACTGCTCATCGCCGGTGCGCCGTTTGTCACGGTGAGCGGCACGCTGCCGACGCTCCGCGAGCCCGAGCCGGGGCCCAACCGCGAGGTCAAGGAGATGATCGCCGCGGCCGCGCGTGCCGAGGCACCCGCCAAGGTCGGAGCATGAGCGTGCTGATTGGACTGCGGGACGCGACAACGGAGCGGCCCGGCTGGCGCCGCGAGGAAGGTCGCCACTAGATGGCGGTGAGTGTGGTGATGCCTGCGCTCGAGATGGCGCAGGAAACCGGCAAGCTGGTTTCGTGGCTGAAGAAAGAGGGGGAGCAGGTCAAGAAAGGCGAGATGCTCCTCGAAGTCGAAACCGACAAAGCCGTCGTCGAAATCGAAGCGGCGCAGGACGGCATCCTTGCCGGCGTCACGGCGCAGATCGGCGACGTCGTGCCGGTCGGCCAGACGATCGCGTGGCTGGTGCAGCCGGGAGAACAGCCGCCGGCCGCGTCGGCGACACCCGCACAAACGGGACGTCAGAACACGCAGCCAGCCGCTGCCGCGCCAGCGGCGCGCACCGAGTCCGCGGCTCCATCCGCCGCGTCACCACGGATCTCGCCGAAGGCGCGCAAACTTGCCGGCGAGCATGGCGTCGATCTCAAGCAGGTCACGGGATCCGGCCCCGGGGGCGAGATTCTGGCGGACGACATCCTGAAAGCCGCGGCGGCACCCGCGATCACGACGCACGTCGAACCACTGAGCTCCATCGGCCGCATCATGGCCGAGCGCACCACGCAGAGCTGGACGACGGTTCCCCACTTCTTCGTCACACGCGAGGTGGATGCGACGATGCTGAACGCGTCGCGCGCACAGCTGCTGCCGCCGGTCGAGCAATCACACAAGGTCAAGCTCACCCACACGGATCTCATCGTCGCCGCAGTCGCGACGGCGCTGAAGCAGCATCCGCGGATGAACGCGAGCTGGACCGGAGACCTGAATGTCCCCGGCTTCCATGACGGATCAATCCGTCTGAACGCGGACATCAACATCGCGCTCGCCATGGCGGTGGACAACGCCGTCGTCACGGCTGTGATTCAGCACGCCGACACGGCCTCGCCGGGCGACATCGCGGTGAGGCGGCGCGAGCTTGCCGACCGCGCGGCCGCGAACCGGCTGCAGCCGTCGGACATCGCCGGCGCCACGTTCACGATCAGCAATCTCGGGATGTTTGCGGTTGATGCCTTCACGGCCATCATCGTGCCGCCGCAGGCAGGGATCCTGGCGGTCGGCGCGATCACCGATCGGGTGGTCGCGGTCGATGGCAAGCCCGCCGTGCGGCCGATGATGACGCTCACGCTCTCGTCAGACCACCGCGTCGTCGACGGCGCCCGCGCGGCCGCATTCCTCAACGACGTAGTGACGGCGTTACAGTCGTCTTGAGATCCGGTTCCCGCTGACAACCGACAACCGACAACCGACAACTGAAAGCCCATGGCCACACAGACACCGACCGCCCCCGTTGCTCTCAGCGATCCCAAGCTGTTCCGGCAGGCCTGCTACGTCGATGGCGCATGGATCACAGCCGGGGGTGGCGCATCGATTGGCGTCGACAACCCGGCGACCGGCGAGACGATCGGCACCGTGCCGCGGCTGGGCGCCACTGAGACGCGCGCGGCGATCGAGGCCGCGAACCGCGCGTTTCCAGTCTGGCGTGCGAAGACGGCCAAGGAGCGGGCGCAGGTCCTGCGCCGCTGGTTCGAGTTGATGCTCGCCAACCAGGAAGACCTCGCCAAGCTGATGACCATCGAGCAGGGCAAGCCGCTTGCGGAGTCTCGCGGCGAGGTTGCGTACGCGGGCGCCTTCCTCGAATGGTTCGGCGAGGAAGCCAAGCGCGTCTACGGCGACACGATCCCTGGCCATCAGCCCGACAAGCGGATCGTCGTCATCAAGCAACCGATCGGCGTCGTGGCGTGCATCACGCCGTGGAACTTTCCGCTCGCCATGATTACGCGCAAGGCCGGACCGGCCATCGCCGCGGGCTGCACGGTCGTCTTGAAGCCCGCCTCGCAGACCCCTTTCTCTGCCCTCGCGCTGGCCGAGCTCGCCGGCCGCGCCGGGATGCCGAAGGGCGTGTTCAACGTCATCACGGGCCCCGCAGCCGAACTCGGCGGCGAGCTGACGTCGAATCCCGACGTCCGCAAGCTGTCGTTCACCGGTTCGACCGAGGTTGGGAAGCTCCTGATGGCGCAGTGCTCCGCCACCGTCAAGAAGGTCTCGCTCGAACTGGGCGGCAACGCGCCGTTCATCGTGTTTGACGATGCGGATCTGGATGCGGCGGTGGAAGGCGCGATCGCCTCCAAGTACCGCAACACCGGCCAGACGTGCGTCTGTGCAAACCGGCTGCTCGTTCAGGATAGCGTGTACGACGCATTTTCGAAGAAGCTTGCCGACGCGGTCGGCACGCTGAAGCCGGCCTCCGGGCTGGATGCTGGTGCCACGCAGGGTCCGCTGATCGACGACCGCGCCGTCGCGAAGGTCGAGGAGCACATCGCCGACGCCGTCTCCAAGGGCGCGCGGATCGTCGTCGGCGGCAATCGGCTCGGTGGCCGCTTCTTCGAGCCGACGGTGCTCGCCGACGTCACGCCGGCGATGATGGTGGCGCATGAGGAGACCTTCGGCCCCGTCGCCCCGCTCTTTCGTTTCAAGACGGACGCCGAGGCGATTGCCCTGGCCAACGACACCGAGTTCGGACTCGCGGCCTATTTCTACGGCCGGGACATTGGCCGGGTGTGGCGCGTCGCCGAGGCGCTCGAAGCCGGCATCGTCGGGATCAACACCGGATTGATCTCAACGGAGGTTGCCCCGTTCGGCGGGGTGAAAGAGTCGGGACTGGGGCGAGAAGGCTCGAAGTACGGGATCGAAGAATTCGTCGAGATCAAGTACCTCTGCTTCGGAGGGATCTAACCCCGGCCTAGTCGGCTGCGTCACAAGCGGCCGCCGGGCCTCGCCAGCCAAGTCGATCGCCGGGGCTGTGCGCAATTTGCATCGGTCGATTGACTCGGCGTTGTCAGATCCTGCGTACCCGGTTTCAAGTTCCCTTCCAGCACGCAGGGGAATGCTCTGGCATTGTTCTGGCAGCGTCACGGTCGGTTTGGAACCGCCGCCTTCTGCCACGACACAACCCAAGCTCCTGGACCGTGTGCGCGACGCGATCCGAACGCGACATTACAGCCGCAGGACGGAAGTCGCGTACGCCGCCTGGATTCGACGCTATATCGGCTTTCACCAGATGGCGCACCCCTCCACGTTGGGGGCCTCTGAGATCTCCGCGTTTCTGACGTGGCTCGCCACCGCACGTCACGTCAGTGCCTCGACGCAGAATCAGGCGCTGGCGGCGCTACTGTTCTTGTACGAGCACGTGCTCCAGATGCCGGTTGGTCAGGTCGAACACGTCGTCCGGGCCAGGCAACCGCTTCGCCTGCCCGTCGTGCTCAGCCGGGAGGAAGTGGCCGCGGTGTTCTCGCACCTGGACGGCACGATGTGGATCATCGGCATGTTGCTCTACGGCTCCGGCCTGCGCCTGGAGGAATGCCTGGAGTTGCGGGTGAAGGATATCGATTTCGATCGAAGCCACATCACGGTCCGGCGCGGCAAAGGGCAAAAGGACCGAACGACGACGCTTCCCGCTGCGGCGATTGATGCGCTTCGGCAGCATCTTGCAGAGGTTCGCCGCCTGCATGCGGCTGATCTCAAGGACGGATTCGGGCGGGTCGTGCTGCCCGATGCCCTGGAGAGGAAGTATCCGCACGCGGCGGCGGACTGGGGTTGGCAGTTTGTGTTCCCCGCCTCGCGTGTCTGCACAAATCCGAAATGGGGGCCGCCGTCGCGATTCCACCTGCATGCATCGGCGGTGCAGAAAGCCGTCGCGGCGGCGGTTCGCCGCTCGGGGATCACGAAGCACGCCGGGCCGCACACGATGCGTCATTGCTTTGCCACGCACCTGCTCGAGGACGACTACGACATTCGGACGGTGCAGGAACTGCTCGGTCACCGGGACGTCAGTACCACGATGATCTATACGCACGTGCTCAATCGTGGGGCGCAGGGCGTGAAGAGCCCGGCGGATCGGCTGGTGACTCTGCGGCCCCGGACTTAGCCGCCTGTCGCGGCAATCATCTGCCATCGAGTTAGCCGCGTCGTTCGCGCGTAACGTCCTTTCGCGGTTCCGACAGATCGTGCGTCGGCCCCTGGTTTCACGGGACGCGACAGCCGTTTGCGGGGCGTGCGGCTGGTGACGTGAGCCGCCAGCGTGGCGGCTATCCTGAAGTCCGCCCGGCCATGATGGCGCGGCCAACTTCGCGTTCCTTGCTGGCGTTCCTCACGTGCTACCATCCGCCGACTCAGTGGCTTCCGGCCAAGTGGTTCGATGCTCATTGGCCTGGCTTAGCCGCCTGCGAGTCAGGGCGTTTGGGAAGGCCTAATCAATACCAGTTAGGCTGCTTCCAGGGTGTGAAGCGTCGAGATACTTTGAGGTGTCACGATGTTGGCTCAATGCGGTTCAACGGAGGTGCGCATGTTGTCCACACGAGCGGTTGTCCTTTTCGGCCTGATCGCGATTTCGTCGACTGCTTGTGCAGGATCGAAAGCGAACGACGAAGGCATACGTGACGCGCGAGCCGCTATCGAGGCGGCGAACGCCAAGTTCAGCGAGGCCTTTGCACGGGGCGACGCCAAGGCCCTCTCCGCGATGTATACCTCCGACGCGATCGCATTTCCGCCAGACAGCGAGATGATCCGCGGAAACGGAGCAATCGGAGAGTTTTGGAAGGCTCAAAGGGATGGCGGGGTTCAGAGTGCGGCGCTGACAACCATTGATGTGGGCAGGAGTGGTGACGTCGCCCACGAAGTAGGGAACGTCTCCCTAACGATTCAGTCGGCGGGAAAGGAGCCGACGACGGCGATGGCCAAGTACGTGGTGGTCTGGAAGCGGCAGGTCGATGGCTCCTGGAAGCTGCATCGGGATATCTGGAACAGCCTTCCTGCGACAAAGTGACAACTTGGACGCGATTCGCCGCGCGGTACGCGAAGCAGCCTAACCAGCGGTTGGAGCGGACCGGCGAGAGAGCTAGCGGCTTCATGCGGGTGACGGTTACCGCCGGCCGCTCAACCGCCAGGCGTTAGCCCGATGAGCGTTTTGGGGGCCGGCCTACGCTGGCACGGATGGAATGTTACAGTGGAGGAGCCATGGCCAATGCCTTGCGAGTTCCGCCGCCGGGATTCGACGAACTCAACATCGACGAGCAAATCGAGTACGTCCAGGCGCTTTGGGACCGGATCGCTGCCAAAGAAGATGCCGTGCCGGTTCCCGACTGGCACCGCGAGATTCTTGACGAACGGCTCGCAGACCTTGACGCCAACCCCGATGCCGGCCGACCGTGGGAAGAGGTCAAGGGCGATCTCTTGAAGGCAACGCGCGTCAAGGAATGACCCCGGTCGTCGTCCGGCGTCGGGCCGAGGCCGACATCGAGAAGGCGAAAGCCTGGTACGCCCGCGATGATCCGCAACTTGGGCTGCGCTTCGCACAGGAAGTGAGCCGCACTATCGATCGGATTGGCGCGCTTCCGGATCAGTTTCCCGAAGTAGGACGCGGTGTGCGCCGCGCGTTGCTTCATCGCTTCCCGTACGCCACGTACTTCATTCGTCGCGAGGCCTTGGCTATCGTCATCGCTGTGCTTCACCAGCATCAGCGACCCGGTGGTTGGAAGCCTCGGATAAAGCTCGAGGAAACGGGCTAACACTGTATGCACCAGACGGCGCTCGGCGAATCCTGAAGCGCCGCTGGTGATGCCTACCGTTATGCCGCAGTCCTGTAGCCGCGTTATTCCGTTTTATTGACGATGCGCCATTGGCGTATAGTTATTCATGCGGTTTGTCGAGACGCCGATCTTCACGAGGATCATTACGGGGCTTCTCGCTGACGAAGACTATCGGGGGTTGCAGATCGCGCTGATGCTGCGACCTGAGCAGCGCCCGATCGTTCGGGGCGCTGGCGGGTTGCGCACAGTCCGGTGGGCGAAGGCCGGCGCAGGCAAGCGTGGTGGCTTGCGGGTCATCTATTACTGGGCTCCAAAGGAGCAGGCCTTCTTCATGTTGTACGCATACTCAAAGAACGACCAGGCCGACCTGACCCCCGCGCAGGCGCGCCTGCTTGGGCAGATCGTCAGGGAGGAGTTCAAGTGAAGCCAGCAGCGTTTCAGGAGCTCGTCGCGAGCGTCCGGCAAGCGGGTCGCATTCGCCGGGGCCGGACGAAGGCCGGTCGCATCACGGTCTTCCGGCCGACGGACGTTCAGGCAGTCCGGGCCAAACTCGGCGCGTCGCAGAGCGAGTTCGCCCTCATGATCGGCGTGAGCGTCGCCACGCTGCGCAACTGGGAGCAAGGGCGGCGCACCCCCGATGGTCCGGCACTGGCGTTGCTGCGGGTCGCAGCCAGGAATCCGGAGGCCGTCGCCGAAGCCCTCCATGGGTCGCGAGGAGCGGCATAACCCTGCATGCACCAGCCGGCGCTCGCGAATGGCGAAGCGCCGCTTCGTGTGGTGCCGGAGCGCGAAGCGCCGGACATTCGCGAGGTCATAGTCAGCCCGTACCCCTGGCCAACGACACCGAGTTTGGCCTGGCGGCGTATTTCTACGGCCGCGACATCGGACGCGTATGGCGTGCAGCCGAAGCGCTCGAGGCTGGTATTGTCGGGATCAACACCGGGATCATTTCAACCGAGGTGGCGCCCTTTGGCGGCGTCAAGCAATCGGGACTGGGGCGAGAAGGCTCGAAGTACGGGATCGAAGAATTCGTCGAGATCAAATATCTCTGTTTTGGTGGAATCTAACTTCTCCAACGACGTGGGCGACTGACGATGCACCTGGCTGTGATTCGCGTATCAGGGGTCGAGTTCGATCCCGAGGGGTTTGCAGACAAGCACGGCTTCGCTCCCGATGTCAGCTGGCGGGCCGGCCAGCCCGATCCCGTCGGCCGCGTGCATCCGCATTCCGGCTTCAACCTGACGATCGCCGATGAAGCGTCGCTCGCCCAGTCGGTCGCGAAAGTCCGGAAGTGGGTCGTCCAGAACAAGCTCGCGCTTCAGACGCTGGAGACGTGGGGCGGCACCGCGGTGCTCGATCTCGCGCTGATCGTCGACGGATCCGATCAATCGACATCGAGCGTGGCGTTTTCGGAATCCGACCTCGCGCTCTTCGTGGAATCCAACCTGGCGCTGTGCGTCAGCGCCTACCCCGCGCAGGACGACAATTGAAGACGGCCGGCCGATACCTTGTCGTCGCCGCCGCGTTGATCGCGCTGGCGCCGCTGCAGGCGCAGGAATCGGCCTGGCCCGACACGTTCACGGCGCGGCTCGAAGCGCTGGCGCTGATGCAGACGCTCAACGCGGAAATCCTCGGCAGCCGAAGCGCGACACAGATCCTGGAGAACTGGTGCCGTGACCATCGGCTGGCTCGAGAGCCGAAGATCCTCGCGCACATGGTGACGGGGGTCGCCAAAATCCCCACCGCCGAACAGCGTCAGCGTCTCGAAGTCAGCGCGACAGACGAAGTGAAGTACCGCAGAGTGCAGCTTCGATGCGGCGCGCACGTTCTTTCCGAAGCCGACAATTGGTACGTGCCGGGGCGGTTGACTCCAGAAATGAACCGGCTTCTCGAAACGACCGACACGCCGTTTGGCAAGGCGATTGAGTCGCTCGAGCCGTACCGGCGGACGTTTGCCGTCACGCTCCTGTGGGCACCCTTACCCGCCGGCTGGGAACGCGAGCCTGCCGCGCTGCCTGCCAGCAGCGGCCGCGCACTCGCGATTCCCGCCGCGCTGTTCGAGCATCGCGCGGTGCTCTACACCCGCAGCGGCAAGCCCTTCTCCGAGGTCACGGAAGTCTACCAACGACAGATCCTGGCATTTCCCCCGCCGTTACCGCGTTAACAGGGAGACGTTCATGCGTTCAACGATGACACTCGTCACCATCCTGGTTCTCACGCTCGGGCTCACGCTCGCGAGCCAGGGGCCGATCACCTCAAACCCGATTCCCGCACCGGTGGCGAAACGCGGGCTGGCCGTCCAGATCAAGGATCTCGTGCGCCTGCCGGAGACTCGCGGCCTGCGTCCTGCGGAACAGGACGTGAACCCGGCCGGCTGGGCGCGGGTCAGCTTCGTGCGCGACCTGCCGGACGGCCGCCGCTTCGCCAACGACTCGCGCGGCTTCCTGTATCAGATCGATTCGAACAACCAGCCGCGTCTCTATGCCGATGTGGCCGCCGCGTTTCCGAATGCGATCTACAACCGGCTGGAAAGCGGCTTCATCGGCTTCGTCTTTCATCCGGAATTCGCCCGTAACGGCTTGTGGTACTCGGTGCATTCCGAGCGCGGGCCTGGCAATCCGAAGACGCTGGACTTCATCCCGATCGGATACGGCGTGAAGGACGTGACCTATCACAACGTGATCACCGAGTGGCACGCGACCAACCCGGCGGCCAACACGTTCGAGGGCACGCGGCGCGAGCTGCTTCGCGAGGCGCATGTCGTGCAGAACCTCACGCATCCGATGGGCGCGGTCGAGTTCAATCCAACCGCGAAGCCCGGTGATGCGGACTACGGCCTGCTCTACACGAGCGGCAGCGACCAGGGGTTCAGTAATGGCGGCGGACCCAACTCGAGCAATCCGGCCCAGACGCAGCGCCTCGACTCGATCATGACGGCGATCCTGCGCTTCGATCCCCGTAGTCCGTCGGTGACGCGCGGCGTGAAAGGGCTGGGCGACTATACGGTACCGATGGCCAACAAGTTTGCCGCGGATGGCGACCCGAAGACGCTCGGCGAAATCTACGCCTACGGGTTCAGAAACGCGCACCGGTTGTCATGGGACATGGAGGACCGGACGATGTACGCCTCCGACATCGGCATGGACAACATCGAAGAGGTCAACATCGTCCGCAACGGCGAGAACTACGGCTGGATGAAGCGCGAGGGCTACTGGGCGAACGGCCGTCCGATCGGCGGCGCGCTCAACGAGTTGCATCCGCTGCCCGCCGACGTGCTGAGCGGGCGCGTGAAGGACGGCTTCACCTACCCGGTGGCCATCTACGATCACGACGAAGGACGCGCGGTCACCGATGGATTCGCCTACCACGGGCGGATCGCCGCGCTGCGCGGCAAGTTCGTGTTTGGCGACATCCAGAACGGACGCCTGTTCGCGGCCGACCTCGCGGCGATGAAGAAGGCCGATGACGGCATCCCCCAGACGGTGGCGCCGGTCGAAGAGATTCAGCTCTACGTGCGCGATGCGAGCGGCAAGCGGGTGGACGTGTCGCTGCAGGAGATCGTCGACAAGACGCTCGGCGCGAAGACCACCCGCGCCGACCTGCACATCGGCCGCAGCCGCGACGGCGAGCTGTTCATCACGTCGAGACAGGACGGCATGATCCGGATGCTCGTGCCCGACGAAGGCGGTACCGGGACACGGTGACACAATCAGCGATTCACTACCTGCCCTCGATGGCGATCGAAGGCCATCGCTCCTCTGGCACCGGTGGTCCGGACCACCCGATGCGGTTGGCGACGCGGCGAGCGGCGGGACTCGACCCCGGCGGATGGACGACTGCGCTGCGCCGCGAGGTCGCGGGCTTTTTCGACGGCCTGGCGAGCGAGTGGCACACGCGAAACTCGCCGCAGCGGACGGCGGTGGTGGCGGATGCGCTGGTGCGCGGTCTCGATGCGAGCGGTCCTGCTGCCGGTCTCGCGGTGGAAATCGGCAGCGGGACCGGCGACTATTCAAAGCTCCTCGCGAAGCGTTTCACGACGGTCATGGCCGTCGATCTCTCTCTGGAAATGTTGCGGCGATCGCCGGCCGGGCCCGCGCATCGCGTGCAGGCCGATGCCGCCGCGCTGCCCCTGGGCGACGCGTCCGCCGCAGCCATCGTGCTGATCAACGCCTTCTTGTTTCCTGCGGAAGTCGACCGCGTCCTGTCACCCGGCGGTGCCCTCGTGTGGGTCAACAGCAGCGGTGAGCAGACGCCGATCTACCTGTCGGCCGACGATTTACTCGCGGCGCTGCCAGGCCAGTGGGCAGGCACGTCGAGTCGCGCAGGCGAGGGTCACTGGTGCCTGCTTCGACGCGCCTGAGCGGGTGCGCGTCACGCGGCCAGCGTCACGTATCCACGCTGCAGCGCGTGCTCGAGCGCCGAAAACCCTTCCGCGGCCTCGTTATACGCCTCGCGCAGCGCCTTCAATTCGAGCGCGGCGTCAGTCTCGACGTGACCACTGAGCGATGCCTCGCCGAGTCTGAGCACGCACTGCAGATAGCGTCCCCGCAGGTCGGCGACCATGCGCGCGACGCTGGTGAACGCCTCGCGGGTGATGGCCCCGGTGGAGGCGCTGATCAACTCGTGATTCACCTCGCGGATCGTCATCTCCAGTTCGTGGTGGAGGCGACGGGTGGCGACTTCATCGGGCGGCATTAACATCAAGGTTCCTCCCCGGGGTAATCGGCAGCCCGCGTGGGAACTTCACTTCTGAGTGGATCGTGGCTGGAGCGGCCTAGGCTTCGAGGGCCTGGCCGCTGCGGTCGGGCAGCGTGAAGATCAATCCTGCACCCAGCAGGAAGAACGCTGAGGTGACGCCGAGCGCCAGGCCGATGCCGATGCCCGGCAGCGTGGCGATGGCGCCGATCGTATACGGAGCGATCGCCCCTGCCATGCGGCCGATGTTGTAGGTCGTCCCCTGCCCCGTGGCGCGCACCGCGGCCGGAAACTGCTCCGCGACAAGGCTGCCGAAGATGCTGAAGTAGCCGTGGCCGAAGTAGCCGAGCACCGGCCCGAGCAGCATCAGCGTGATCGGGCTGCGCGCCATCTGCCCGTAGATCGGCACCAGCACCGCGGCCGCAAGCATGAAGAACACGAACGTCTTTCGCCGTCCGAGCCGATCGGCGATAAAGCCGAACGTCAGGTATCCGAAATACGCGCCGATCTGCACCGGGATGATCCATCCCAGCGATCCGACGACGCCCATGCCCGCGCCGCCCTGCGCGAGCGGACGCGCGAGGAACGCGGGCAGCCAGAAGAAGATCCCCCAGTACGCGAACTGCACCGATGACCCGAGCAGGATGATGAGCAGCGCGCGTCCCCGCAGGCGCTTGCTGAAGATCACCTTGAACGGATTGACACGCGCGGCGTCGGCGCTGCGCCGCTGCCACGCGTCAGGCTCGCGGACGTTACGCCGGATCCAGATCGTAAAGAGCGCGGGACACACGCCGACGAGGAACAGCCACCGCCACTGCTCGGCGGTTGCGCCGGGGGCGCCGAGGATCAACGCCGCCATCACCGCCGCGATGATGTAGCCGAGCGCCCATCCCGACTGCATGATGCTGACCGCCTTGTTGCGGTGCTCCGGCGGCCAGGTCTCGCTGACGAGCACCGCGCCGGATGCCCACTCCCCGCCCATGCCGATGCCGAGCAGCGCGCGCCACATCAGAAGCTGAATGACGGATTGCGAGGTGGCGGCACCAAGGGAGGCCACCGAGAAGAGCGCGATCGTCCCGATCAGCGCTCGCGTGCGCCCCAGGCGATCGGCGATATAGCCGAAGAGGATGCCGCCGACACCCGACATGACGAGCGTGACGGTGCCGAGCATGCCGGCGGTCGCGTCGTTGAAACCGAAGTAGGTTCTCAACTGACCGATGGCCATCGCGTAGAGCATGAAGTCCATCGCGTCGAGCATCCAGCCGGCCTTGGCCGCGGCGAGCACACGCCACTGATCGCGTGTGATCGCGCGGTACCAAGGAACGGCGGAGGCTACTGTCGACACGAGAGCCTGAAGCCCAGGGCCAAAAGCCTACTTGGGTTGAGGAACGATCCGGAGATACGGCTTCGGTGCTTTCCAGCCGTTCGGGTACACCTTCTTGGCGTCTTCGTCAGAGACCGAGCCGGCGATGATCACGTCCTCGCCCTGCTTCCAGTTCACCGGCGTCGAGACCTTGTGCTTCGCCGTGAGCTGCAGCGAGTCAACCACCCGCAGCACCTCGTCGAAGTTCCGCCCCGTCGTCATCGGATACATGATGACGAGCTTCACTTTCTTGTCCGGACCGATGACGAAGACGTTGCGAACGGTCTGGTTGTCGGCAGCGGTCCTGCCTTCACTCGTCGCGTTGAGCGCCGCCGGCAGCATGCCGTAGGCCTTCGAGATCGCCAGGTCGGTGTCGCCGATCATCGGGTAGTTCGGCGCGTGCCCCTGCGTCTCCTTGATGTCATTCGCCCAGCTCGCGTGCCTGTCGACCGGGTCGACGCTGAGCCCGATGACCTTGACGTGCCGTTTGTCGAACTCCGGTTTGAGCTTCGCCATGTAGCCGAGCTCCGTCGTGCACACCGGCGTGAAATCCTTGGGGTGCGAGAAGAGCACGCCCCACGAATCTCCAAGCCACTCATGAAAGCGGATCTTGCCTTCAGTCGTCTCCGCTTCGAAATCGGGAGCCGTATCACCTAGCTGTAGCGCCATCGAGAACCTCCTGCTGTGAGTTGTCAGATTACCCCGCGACGCGCCTGCGCGCCGCCTGCGGAAGACCGGGCACCGTAATCCGGAACGTGCTGCCGCTCCCCTCGGATGCCTCGAGCGTGAGACACCCGCCGTTGGCTTCGACCGCCCATTTGGCGATCGAGAGCCCGAGTCCCGATCCCGACTCCTGCGCCGTGCCATCGCCCGCCCGGTAGAAGCGATCGAAGATGCGGGCGCGATCCGCCGCGTCGACCCCTATGCCGGTGTCGATCACGTCGACGACGCCCGACTGCGGGGTCTCGGACACGCGGATCCGGATACAGCCGCCCGCGGGGCTGAATTTGATCGCGTTGTCGACCAGACTGATCAACGCCTGCCGAAGCACCAACCGGTCCGCGGATACGTGCGGCGATTCCTTTCCCTCCACGACGATCGACTGCCGCTTCTCCTCGGCGAGCACGCCAAGGTGACTCGCGACGTTATCGGCGAGGTCGCGCAGGTCGACATCGACGATCGAGAGCTTCGCCTGTCCGCTCTCGGCGCGCGACAGCGTCAACAGGCGATCGACCAGGCTCGCCAGCCTGTCGGCCTCCTCGAGCATGCTGCCGATAATGCCGCGATACTGCTGATCGTTGCGATGCTCCCGCAGGCCGACCTCGCCGACGCTGCGGATCGAGGTGAGCGGCGTCCTCAGCTCGTGCGACACGTCGGCCGTAAAGCGGCGCATCTGTTCAAAGGACGCCTGCAGACGGCCGAGGGTTGCATTGAAGACGAGCGCGAGTCGCCCCATCTCGTCGTCGTGGTTGTCCACTGGGAGGCGATCGCCGAGCCGTTCGGCGGTAATCGACTGCGCCCGCTCGGTCATCCGCTCGACCGGCAACAGCGCACGCCTCGCCAGCGAGTATCCGCCAAGGCCGGCGACGGCGACGGCCAGCGGCAGGCCGAGCACGAGCACCAGGGCCAGTTGGCGCATGTCCTCCCGCATCGGGCCCTCGGAGCGTCCGACCTGGATCACGAAGCGCTCGGAGCCCGCCCTGAATCCGCTCAACCGGCTCAAGATCCGGATGGGAACGGGTTCTCCTTGGACGGTGACCGATTGCAGGGCAGCCCGCATGGCGAGCGCCTGGCTCTCGGACACATGGAGACGCTCCGCCTCCGCACTGCGAAACAGGAGCTCACGACCGTCGAGGCTCCACACCTGCACCCAGAGCGGATCCTGTTCAGGAACGATCTGTTCCGGTTCGTCCCACGTCAGCGAGCCGTCCGGCGCCCGGTAGATCGTCGCGGCGGCGAGCTGGAAGTCGCGGCGAAGCTGCCCCTCCAGCGACTCGGACGCGCTGCGACTGACGAACAGCAGGATGACCGCGGCGTAGACGCCCAGGACGATCACCATCGTGGCGACGTACCACAGCGTCAGCCTGACGCGTACGCTGTGCGATCGCCACCACCGCTTCACGGCTCACCCTCGCGCAGCATGAAGCCCACACCCCTCACCGTGTGGATCAACCGCGCGCCGTGATCGGCGTCGACCTTGCGGCGCAGCCGCGCAATGTGCACGTCGATGACGTTGTCGAGCGGCGTGGTGCGCGCGGTTTCCTTCCAGACGTCGCGCGCGAGCGTCTCGCGCGACACGACGTGTCCCTGGTGGCGCAGCAGGTACTCGAGCAACTCGAACTCACGAACCGTGAGATCCACGGCGTGGCCGCCCCTCGCCACTTTGCGGGTGACGACGTTCATGTCGAGATCGCCGATGCCCAGGCGCGAGGTCTCGGCCGACCGTCCGCGGCGCACCAGCGCGCGGATGCGCGCGAGCAGCTCGGCAAACGCAAACGGCTTGATCATGTAGTCGTCGGCGCCGGCGTCGAGGCCGATGACCCGGTCCTGCAGCGCGTCCCGCGCGGTCAGCACGAGCACCGGCGTCTTCATCCCGCGGGCGCGCAGCGCCCGCAGGATCTCGAGGCCATCGCGCCCCGGCAGCCCGAGGTCGAGGAGGATCACGTCGAATTCCTCGGTGGTCGTACGAAAGAACGCGCCCTCGCCGGTGCGCTCGGCGACGACGTCGTACTGCTCGCCTTCGAGGCCCTCGCGAATCGCGTTGGCGACCTTCTGTTCGTCTTCTACGATGAGGATGCGCATCCGATCTCTATGGTGACGAGGGCGTTGTAGTCAGGCTCCAGCGAGTCCGGGTCGACCGCGGCGCCAAGCAGGACGTTCCCCTCGGGCCAGTGTACTTCCAGGTTGCCAGGCCGCATCGGGGCGCGAAAGACCCGGCCCTCGTACGAGCCGTTGGCGGCGTCAGTCCCATCGACCAGACGAAGATCGCGTTCGGCTTGTCGACGAGCAGGCGGGCACACGCACGCATCCGCTCTTCGCTGGCGCGAACCGCTCCCATCCTTCCGTCCGTTCGCGGATGAAGGCGTCGTCGACGCCGCCGGCTTCAATCAGCGCCTTGAGGACGCCAACCAGAAACGAGAGGTCACCGCCGGTGTGCACGGGGTCCCAGTCGTCCGGCGGAAGTCGCGCGTTCCGCGGCCTTCCCCGAGAGCGTCACGTCGATGACGTTGCCCGCGGCGGCGGCATCCGCGTCGAGGCAGTGACGAATGGTCCCGAGGTCGTCTGCCGTGGTGACTTCCGGGGCTGAGGCGAATCAGGTCAACGGGACGAATGGACGCCGGCGCCGTACTCGCCTCAGGCGAAGCAGACAAAGCCGGCGACCGGCGGCCGCGGCTCGGTGCACGGGGCCGTCGGCCTGGGTACTTCAGACGAGGCCAGGAGAATTCCCACGGCAAGGGCGAACCACGCGTGCTTCATGACGATCCTCCGGAAACGCTCGCAGTGATTTTATGCGTTACAGGCCGAGAAGCTCGATCAGCCTCATGTATCGCGCATCGGACCGAATCGGCTCGAACCGCGGGTCGACGGCCATGTTCGGCAGCGCCGGGTCGCAGTCGAGGGTCGCCTGCTCGAGCGCCGCAAACGCCGCATCGTGGTCCTCCAGCCCCACATGCGCGAGGGCCAGATGATACGAGGGGACGAATCGCCGCTCCGCCATCCGCGCAAGCTTGGCGAGGAGGCCGCGGGCCTCGTCATGATCGCCGACCGTCGCCTTGGCGTGCGCGAGCCACGCCAGCAGCACGGGGTCCTTGTCCGCCTGGGCCATGGCGCCCTCGAGCGACTGGATCGCGGCGTCCTCGCGTCCCGACTGGAGGTAGGCGGCGCCCAGCACGCGCCGTGCGGCGGAGAACCGGGGATTCATCTCCACGGTATGCAGGCAGCGCGCAATCGCTTTGTCGTAGTCGCCCGCGACGAATCGCACCCAGGCCGCGCTCGAATTGACGACCAGGCAGAGCGGATCGAGCTCGCAGGCACGCTCGGACTCGCGAATCGCCTCCGGGTTCCGTGAGAGCGCCGCCAGCATCACGCCGAACGAGCGATGCGCGCCCTCGTGGCTCGGGTTGAGGACGATCGCCTGGGAATAGGACGACTCCGCGCCGCGCCAGTCCCATTCGAGCGTGCGCCTGACCTCGGCAAGCGCGAGGTGCGCTTCCGACAGGCTCGGCTCGAGCTCGAGCGCGCGCTTGGCCGACTGGCGCGCCAGTTCGAGCACCCGTCTCGGCACGTCGCCGTAATACTCAGCGCGCAGGAGGCGCGCGCGTGCGATGCCGGCGTAGGCCGCCGCAAACGCGGGGTCGGTGGCTAATGACTGTTCGTAGTAGTCGATGGCCTCGTCAACCCCTTCATCGCCCGGCTTGTTCCAGTGAAAGCGCGCTTTCAAGTACGCCTGGTACGCATTCGCATCGTGCGATGTGGCGTTGGCGCCGTGGCTTTGCTCCGGGACCAGCTCCATCGCCAGCGATTGAGCGATGCGGGCGGCCACGTCCGCCTGGACCGACAAGCAGTCGGCGAGGTGACGCTCATAGGTCTCAATCCAGAGATGCGTCTCGCCCGACGTCTCGACCAGCCGCGCGGTGATCCGCACGCGGTCGCCTTCCTGCCGCACGCTGCCCTCGAGCAGGTAGTCGGCACGGAGCGTCTGGCCGATCTCGCGCGCACGCTGCGTGCTGCGCTTGAACATCATCGATGACGAGCGCGCGATCACGCCGATCCGGCCGCGGCAGAGCTGACCGAGCTGCGCGATCATCTCCTCGGTCAGGCCGTCGGCAAAATACTCCTGCCCCGGCTCGTCGCCGACGATCGTGAATGGCAGCACCGCCAGGCGGACGCGGTGGCCGACCGTGCCCGCGGCGACCGTCCACGCAGCCTCCGCGGCATCCTTCATTGCGATGAACCGATAGCCGCGACGCGGCAGCGTCTCCACGAATCGAGGATTGTCCGCCTCGTCGCCCAGCGCGGCGCGCAGGCGCTTGACGGCGGCGTTCAGGCTGTGCTCGAAGTCGACGAACGTGCCGTTCGGCCAGAGGCGCGAACAGAGCTCCTCCCGCGTCACGACGAGGCCGGGCCGCTCGAGCATCATCCGCAGGATCTCGAACGGCTGCTCCTGGAGGCGCACGCACGACGTGCCGCTACGCAGCTCACGCGAACGGACGTCCAGCTCAAACGGTCCGCAGCGTAGCGTCTCGGTTGTGTCGGGCATCACAGAAGACCCCTAGATTGCCGCATCGGGAAGCCTTTGAAAAGCGCCAACGCGATTGTTCGTCACACACTGACGCGGCTGGTCACCTCGATTTCACCTCGTGTCACCTCCAGTGCATTGAGGCACCCGCGCGCGAGCCGCACAGTGGCGGCATGCGATTCCCAGCCCTCGCTCCCAGTCTCTTGGTAGCTGTCGCAATTGCGGCGACGCCAGGCGCCGCCGCGGAGATCGAGCCGGACATGCGCGTGGTGATTCGGACGTATGACAGCGCGGCGCTGCCGGCGGCCGACCTGGAATCGGCGGTGGCGACCGCCGCGACGATCCTCGGGGCGTCGGGGCTCGGGACGGTGTGGCACGCGTGTGACGCGGCCTTCGTCCGCGATCGTGCGCATCCCTGCGCCGCACCGCTTCGCGTCAACGAGATCGCGGTGCGCATTGTCCGGCTGACAACGGATGCGGACTATCGCGGCGAGCTGTCGCTCGGCTACTCGCTCGTCAACACCGCGACACGGTCTGGCACCCTGGCGACGATCTACATCGATCGCGTCGCATGGCTCTCCGACGCGGCCGGCGTCGAACGGCGCCTGGTGCTCGGCCGCGCGCTTGCGCATGAGGTCGGCCACCTGCTGCTCGGCACCAACGCCCATTCCGAGTCCGGCTTGATGCGCGCCGTCTGGTCCTGCGATGCGCTCAAGCGCAACGCCGGCCACGACTGGCTCTTCTCGAAGCACGATGCCCGCGCCATGCGCCAGGCGGTGCGGCTGCGCGCGGTTCCACAACTGGCGCGGCTGGGAATCGGCGACTAGGGTAGCTAGGTGGCTGGGTCGCTAGGTGGCTGGGGGCTGCGCCTCAGCTACCCAGCTACCTAGCGACCGAGCTACCCAGCCAGGGATAAAATACGGGGCGAAAGGACCTGCCCCACATGAGCGTTGTCACCCTGAAGGTCAACGGCCGGTCGCACACGGTCGACGTCGATCCCACGACCCCGCTGCTCTACGTGCTCAGCGATGACTTGGAGCTGCGTGGACCGAAGTTCGGATGCGGCCTGTCACAGTGCGGCGCCTGCACGGTCAACATCAAGGGCCAGGCGGTGCGCTCGTGCGTGACCGCCGTCAGCACGCTCGACGGCTCCGAGATCACGACGCTCGAAGGACTGGGGTCGCCTGAGAGTCCCCATCCTCTGCAAAAGGCATTCATCGACGAGCAGGCGATGCAGTGCGGGTTCTGCGTCAACGGCGTCATCATGACGGCGAAGGCGCTGCTCGATCGCACGCCGAATCCCTCGGATGCGCAGATCCGCCAGGCGATGTCGACGGTGCTGTGCCGCTGCGGCGCGCACCAGCGGATGTTCCAGGCGATCCGCCGCTACGCGCAGACGAACTCCCCACGGAGGACGGCATGACCCCTCCACGTCCCGCCTCCCTGACCGCCGACGCGATCGACGCGCTCGCGAACGCCGGCTTTTCACGCCGCGATTTTCTGAAACGCTCGGGCGCGCTGATCGTGACCTTCACCGCCGCCGGCGTGGCCGCCGACCTCGGACTCTCAGGCATCGCCTCGGCTCAGGGCATCAACGGCAACCCCGGCACCGAGCTCGACTCCTGGATCGCCATCGCGGCAGATGGCCGCGTGACGGCGTACACCGGCAAGTGCGAGTTCGGCCAGGGACTCTTCACCGCGCAGACGCAGCTGATCGCCGAGGAGCTGAGCGTGCCGCTCGATCGCGTCACGTTGATCCAGTGCGACACGTCGCTGACGCCGGATCAAGGAACGACGTCGGGCGCGCAGTCGCATCCGGCCAACTTCAACAAGACCAACCTCGCGCTCGCCGGCGCCAGCGCGCGCGAAGCGCTCGTACAGCTCGCCTCCACGCGCCTCGGTGTTCCAGTCGATCAACTCTCCGCGAAAGACGGCATCGTCAGCGCCACGGCCGATCCGTCCAGGCGCGTCAGCTATGGCGACCTTGTCGGCGGCAGGAAGTTCGACATCCGCCTCAACCCGAACGCGAAGCGAAAGCATCCGAGCACGTGGACCGTGCTCGGCACGCCGGTCAAGCGGCTCGACATCCCCGCGCTCGCGACGGGACGCTACGAGTTCGTCCACAACGTACGCGTACCCGGCATGCTGCACGGCCGCGTCGTGCGGCCACCGTCGGTCGGCGCGAACCTGATGAGCGTCGACGAATCGTCCGTGCAGGGCATGCCCGGTGTCGTCAAGGTCGTCGTCAAGAAGAACTTCATCGGCGTCGTGGCCGACAAACCGTGGCAGGCGATCCAGGCGGCCGCCAGGCTGAAGGCCACCTGGTCGGCTGGCACCGGCTTACCCGAGCAGCGCACGTTCCACGACCGCATGCGCAACAGCCCCGTGCGCGACGGCTTCACCGTGAACTCCGGCGACGTGGACGGCAAGATCACCGCCGCCTCTCGGGTGGTCAAGGCCACCTATCTCTATCCGTACCAGATGCACGCGTCGATCGGCAGCGCGTGCGCGGTGGCCGATGTACAGGGTGACAAGGTCACGGTGTGGTCGGCGACACAGGCCGTCCATGGGCTGAAGGCGACGACGGCGATGATGCTCGGGGTGCCGCCTGCCGGCGTGCGCATCATTTTCACGATGGGCGCCGCCTGTTACGGCGTGAACGGCGCGGATACGGTCTCCTACGACGCGGCGCTCATGTCGCAGGCCGTCGGCAAGCCGGTGCGCGTGCAGCTCACGCGACAGGACGAGATGGCCTGGGAAAACTATGGGCTGGCGTTCGTGATCGATCAGAAGGTCGCGCTCGATCCGGACGGCACGATCGTCGCCTGGGACTACGAAGGCTGGTCGCCGACTCGCGGCGGCAGGCCGGGTGGCAACGCGCCCGGCAACGTCGTCACCGGCTTTCTTGCGGGCTTCCAGCCGCAGGCGTTTACGCCGCGGACGCCGGCTCCGCCACCACAAGGCGGGTTCGACAACGGATCCAACACAGCGCCGTCGTACGTCACGGGGTGCGTAGGCCCGGAGTGCGGCGGCACCGGGGTCATCAAGAGCGAGCGGGTGCTCAACCACACCATGGAGTCGCCGTTCTTCACCGGCCCGCTTCGCTCGCCGGCGCGCCTGCAGAACACGTTCGCGCATGAATGCTTCATGGACGAAATCGCGGCGTCCCTGAAGGCCGACCCGGTCGAATACCGGCTTCGCCACCTTCGCGACCAACGTCTGAGGACGGTCCTCACGACCGCGGCCAGGACCGCCGGCTGGGACGCGCGTCCCTCGCCGCGTGCGGCCGCCAGGCGGACGGGCGTGGTCACCGGACGCGGCGTGTCATGCGTCCTCTACGAAGGCGACAACGGCTACTGCGCCAACGTCACCGAGGTCGAGGTGAACCAGGACACCGGTGTCGTCCTCGTCAAGCGCTGCGTCGTCGCCATGGACGCAGGGCCGATCTCGAACCCCGACGGCATCAAGAACCAGGTCGAAGGCGGGACGCTCCAGGGTGTCAGCCGTGCGCTGCTCGAAGAAGTCACGTGGAATGCCGAGCGCGTAACCTCGGTGGATTGGCGTACCTATAAGCCGCTCTACCTCGGCGCCGAGGTGCCGAAGGTCGAGGCCGTGCTCATCAATCAGACGGAGGTTGCTGCGATGGGCGCTGGAGAGACCGCCATCACCGTCGCCGCCGCGGCGATCGGCAAC
>CAMCNL010000021.1 GCA_945876205.1 Candidatus Sulfopaludibacter sp. SbA3 | reverse complement strand
GGAACGATGTCTCGAGCGTGTCGAGCAGATGGGCAAGGAAGGATTGACCGTACTGTTCGTGTCGCACGATATGGATGCGATCATGCGTGTCTGCAACCGCGTCATCTGGATTGATAAAGGCGAGGTCGTCAAGGACGGCGATCCTGAAGATGTCGTCACCGAGTACCAGAACGCCAGTTGGCTCCGCGCCGACGTGGCGCGGTCGGAGAAGGGGCGCACGGCGAACCGGTACGCTGAAATCATGTCGGTCCGGGTCGTATCCTCGACGGGCCGGGAAGTCGGGGCACCGGCCATCAACGAGCCGTTTGGCCTGCGGATCCGTTTTCGCACGCATCGCGGACGGCTGTCTGTCCGCTGCGGCGCCGATCTGCATGTCAGACGCGAGTTGATTTTTCGGGCGGTGGACGAAGAGTATCGAGAGTTGGAGAGCGAAGGCGTCTACGACGCGTTCATGAAGATCCCCGCGAATCTCCTCTCCGACAGGAACTACACCGCCGGGGTCACGCTCGACATCCTGCGCGACGGCAAGGAGTACATCCTGGTCAACTACAACGCGATCTCGTTCATGGCGTACTCGAGTGACGAGGCGAAGGTCGGACGCACCCAACGCGCCGGCTTGATTTCGCCGCGTCTCGAGTGGGCGATCGAGAAGGTCGACAATGCTGCTTGAACTGAGACGTTCGCTGGGATTCGCGGTGCCGAGCGCCGAAGCGGGCGAAGTCGCTCACGAAAAATGGGTCATCGACGCCAATCGCGCAGGCCTGTTCGTACGGCTCAAGGAGTTCTGGCGGTACCGCCGAGTGCTCTCGTACTTCTCCACGAAATACGTGCAGGGGATGTACAAGGGCACCACCCTGGGGCCGTTCTGGCTGTTCGCCCGTCCGCTGCTGCCGCTCGCCATCACCGCGTTTATTTTCGGCGGCCTGCTCGACGTGCCTTCCGATGGCATTCCGTACTTCTTGTTCTTTCTTACCGGCAATTGCGCGTGGATGTTGTTTGAGCGCGGCCTGCGGTTCGTCACCAGGAGCTTCGATCAGTCAGCAAGCCTGATGAAGAAGGTGTATTTCCCACGCCTGATCGCGCCGTTTGCCGCGGCGCTGCCGTCGCTGGTGAATTTCTTCATCTATGCGGCGCTTCTGGTCGGCGTCGCGGTGTACTACTACTTCACTGAAGGTCGTTGGTACCTGATCGTCGGACCGCGGCTCCTCCTGGGCGCCATGGCCATCGTGCTCACCCTCTTCTTCACCGTCTCGGTCGGGTTGTGGACGAGCGTGCTGCAGTCGAAGTTCGAGGATCTGAAGTTCGGGCTGCGGTACATCACCCGGTTCTGGTTCTACGTGACGCCGGTCATCTACCCGATGTCTCAGGTTCCGCCGCAACACCGCTGGCTCGTCTACGTGAATCCGATGGCACCGCTGGTCGAGACGTATAAATGGTCGGTGCTGGGAGTCGGCGAGTTTCCGGCGGTGCCGCTGATGACCGCGTGCGTCGTCATCGCCCTCGTCTTCATCGGCGGCGTCTGGTTCTTCGGCCGCGCTGAAGCTGCCGCCATCGATAACCTGTAATTGCAACTGTCGACATCCGCTCATTGAAGATTCTCTTCACGACGAGCCATTTCGGCTTCCTGCGTAATTTCGAGTTCGCGATTCGCGCGCTCGCGGCGCGGGGGCATGAGATCCGGCTGGTCGCCGATCGGCGCGACAACCTCGGCGGCACTCGCACGATCGAGAACCTGAAGGCGGATTTTCCAGACCTCATTTCCGCGGTCGAAGGTCCGCGGACGAAGGACACGACCTGGCAGCCGCTCGGCAGCGCGCTGCGCCTGACGCTCGACTATTGGCGCTATCGCCATCCGCGCTATGCCGCGAGTCCCAAGTTGACCGCACGCGCTGCCTCGCAGGCGCCCGGCTTTGCCTCGACGCTTGCCCGGTTGCCCGTGCTCGGTAGTCGGCCCGGCGTACGGGCCATGGCTTCGGTGGTCCGTGCCCTCGAGCGATCGCTTCCGGTGTCGAGCGAGGTCACCCGGTTCATCGAAGCCGAGCGACCGGACCTCTTGATGGTGACGCCGCTCCTGTATTTCGGCTCACAGCAGGGCGATTACGTCCGCGCGGCGGCGCGTCTCGGTATCCGAAGTGTGCTGTGCGTCGGCAGCTGGGATCATCTGACCACGAAGGGCTTGATCCACGTCACGCCCGATCGCGTGGTCGTCTGGAACGAATCGCAGCGCCGCGAGGCGGCCGAGATCCACGGCATCGACCCGGCGCGCGTCGCGGTGACGGGAGCGCAGGCGTACGACCATTGGTTCGTCACGCGTCCGAGCACCACGCGCGAGGCATTCTGCGCGCGCGCCGGACTCCGGACCGACCGCCCGTTTCTGCTCTATCTCTGCTCGTCGCCCTTCATCACGCCGCACGAAGTTGGCTTCGTCGAACGGTGGATTGCTGGTTTGCGCGAGAGCGCCGTGCCGGAGCTTCGGGACGCCGGCGTCCTGGTGAGGCCGCATCCGCAGAACTTCGAGCAGTGGGCGAGCGTCGACCTGGCGCGCTACGGCAATGCCGTGGTCTATCCGCGCGGCGGTGCGAATCCGGTAGACCAGGAAGCGCGCGCTGAGTACTTCGACTCGATGTTCCACAGCGCGGGCGTCGTCGGCATCAACACGAGCGGGCTGATTGAGTCGGGAATCATTGGCCGCCTGGTCTACACCGTGCTCGATCCCGAGTTTGCCGGCACGCAAGAGGGGACGCTGCATTTCAGGCATCTGCAGAGCGCCAATGGCGGGCTGCTGCACGTGGCGCAGACGCTTACCGAACACTACGCGCAGATTGCCGATCTGTTGACCGGGCGCAGCTCGCTCGACGACAAAGGCCGGCGCTTTGTCGAGTCGTTCATCCGTCCGCGCGGCCTCGACGTGCCGGCGGCGGAAGTATTCGCCGACGTCATCGAAGCCGAAGGGCTTCTCGGCAAGGTCGAGCCGCACCGCGACGGGATGCTCGCCCCGGTCTTGCATGCGCTGCTTACGCCGCTGGCACTGGCGGCGCAGGGCGCCGCGCAGCGCCGGCGGAAGACCGCCCGGCGCGAGAAGGCCGAACAGGGATTTCGCGACAAGGATGCCGCTGCAGAGGAGGCTCGGTGAACATCCTGTTCGCGATGACCTCCGCTGAATACGTTCGGTTCTACGACGAGACGATCCAGTTGCTCGCGGCCCGCGGCCATCACATCGCGCTTGCCGTGAACCAGCAACGTGACACCAAGCCTGTTCGCCTCGAGCACGTGCAGGACGAAGGCCGCGTGGTGGCGCTTGGTCTCGTGCCTGAGCGCGCCGGCGTCTGGGCGCCGATCGCCGACGGACTTCGCGGGATCATGGATTTCGCGCGCTACCTCCATCCCCGGCTCGCCTCCGCGCCCGCGCTCCGTGCGCGGATGAAGCGGAAGGCGTTGCCACGAGGCTTCTACTTTCTCGATTCGGTTCGCTCGCTGGGCGTCACCGGGACGCGGCTGCTGCTGAAGGCCTTGACCGTTCTGCAGCGCGCCATCCCCAGCAGTCCGGCAGTCGAAGCGTTTCTCCGGGAGCACAAGCCGGACGTGGTGCTGGTGTCACCACTCGTCGATGCGCGGTCCGACCAGGTCGAGCTGGTGAAGGCGGCGCACGCGCTTGGCCTTCCCGTCGGCGCGTGCATTCCGAGCTGGGACAATCTGACGAATAAGGGCCTGATGCGCGTACAGCCAGACGCCGTCATCGTCTGGAATGAGGCGCAGAAGCGCGAGGCCGTCGAGTATCACGCCGTGTCGCCCGATTCGGTCGTCGTGACCGGGGCGCAGCCGTTTGATCGCTGGTTCACGCGAAAGCCGAGCACGACGCGTGAAGAATTTTGTCAGAGGGCGGGGTTGCCCTCCGCCCGCCCGTTTATCCTCTACACCTGCTCGTCCAGTTTCATTTCCATCTCGCTGGCGGAGCTCGAGTTCGTCCGCTCGTGGATCGTGGCGGTGCGCGCGAACGCGGCGCTGGCCGACATGCCGATCCTGGTCCGGCCGCATCCCTACAACTTCGGGGCATGGGCGACCGCGGCATTCCCGAATCAACCGGGCGTCGTCATCTGGCCGTCGCAGCAGTACAACCCGATGGAGGAACAGAGCCGGGACGGCTTCTTCGATTCACTCTTCCACAGCGCTGCGGTCGTGGGGATCAACACGAGCGCGATGATCGAAGCCGCGATCCTCGGGCGTCCCGTGCTGTCGATGTCAACGAAGGAATTCTCACGCACGCAGGAAGGCACGGTTCATTTTCACTACCTGCTACCGGAGAACGGCGGCTTCCTTCGCCTGGCGTCGACCCTCGAGGAGCACGTCGCGCAGCTCGCGCACGTGATGTCCCACCAGGACGAGGCGCGGGCGGAAACCAGGCGGTTCGTCTCGTCGTTCATCAGGCCGCGCGGGCTCGACGTCGCTTGCACTCCGCTGGTGGCTGACGCGATCGAAGCGCTCGGGCGTCGCGGCAGCCGGCCTGTCGAGCGAACCCCGTGGTGGGCGCCGGCGCTCTGGCCGGTGCTCTTCGCCGGATCGGCCTATGCCGGCGCCTGGTGGCTCGCGACCGATCCAAAGGCCGTCAAGTCGCTGCGCAAGAAGGCGGGTGCGCGGATCTATCGCGCGCAGAAGTCGATGAAGAAGGGGGTGCGCATCGGCCTCGATCGCCTGCTGCGCAGCCGATGACCCAGCCGCCTCTCGTCGGGATCGGCGCGACGCTCTTCAACCGCGACCCGTACCTGCGCGAGGCGCTCGATTCGATCCTCGGCCAAACCTACCGCAACTTCCGCCTCATCCTGGTGGACGATGGATCGGGCGATCAGACCGAGGCGATCGCACGCGAGTATGCGAGCCGTGATGCGCGCGTCCGCTACGTTCGCCATGACCAGCGCCAGGGGATGACCGCGGCGTGGCGCCACGCGTTTCAGGAAGCCACCGCCGATCCGCAGGTTCGGTATTTTGCGTGGGCGAGCGATCACGATCGATGGGATGCGCGCTGGCTCGAGACGCTGGTTCGCGAGATGGAAGCCAATCCGAACGTGGTGCTCGCGTACCCGTTGACGCGCCGGCTCGATGCGGAGGGACATCTCCTCGACAAGCCGGCTCGCCTCTTTGAGACCCGCGGTCTCGCCTCGCTCGACGAACGCTGGCTGCACGTCTGCCGTGAGCACGTGGCTTCGGGCGACATGGTGTACGGCCTGATGCGGGCCGACGCCGTCAGGCAGGCCGGCGTCTTTCGCGACGTGATGTGTCCCGATCGCCTGCTGATGGCCGAGCTCGCGTTGCGCGGCGAGTTCCACCAGGTTCCAGAGGAGCTCTGGTTCCGCCGCCAGTTCGACGAAGCCAGCGTCGCGCGGCAACGCACGTCGCTCTTTGCCGGGCAGGCGCCGCGCGGGCGATGGATGCCGCCATGGCTGCAGCATGGCCTGGCGCTGTGGAGCGCCTACGTCAGCACCGCGGCCGATCCACAGGAGCGCGCTGCGGCTGCGCGCCGCGTCCGGCAATATTCAGCGCTCTATGCGCTGAAGCATCAGCAGAAGACCACGACCTATCGCCAGTTCGGCGCCATGCTGCGCGGCATCGTGTGGACGCGAAAGAAGATCAAGCACTACGCGCTCCTCGCCATCTTCCACACGCTTGTCTCGACTCGCCGCGCATACCACCGCACGGTGTATGAAGTGGCGATTTTCACGCGCCGCATCGGACTTCGTTGAAATACCTCTTCTTCGCCAGGCACTTCACCTATCTCCGCAACTTCGAGTCCGTGCTGCGCGGCCTCGCCGAGCGCGGTCACCGCGTGCACATTGCGGCCGAGCGCGACGAGGAGTTCGGCGGTCGCGCGATGATCGATCGGCTCGCGAGTGACTATCCGGGGATTACGGCCGGCTGGGCTCCCGAGCGTTCCGACCAGTGGTATCGCCTCGCCACCAAACTGCGGCTGACGCTCGACTACCTGCGGTACCTCGAACCCGCATACGAGTCGACGCCCCGGCTTCGAGAGCGAGCGGTGACCCGCGTGCCGAGACTGTTTCGGGCCGCCGTGCGCCTCCCGGTCTTCGCGGGTCCCTCCGGGCGAAAGCGGTTCGCGCGCGTGCTGACGGCGTGGGAACACGCCATTCCGCGCGACCCGAACATCCTGGCGTACATCGAAGAGCAGAAGCCGGACGCCGTCCTGATCACGCCGCTCATCGGCGTCGTCGCATCCCCGCAGCTGGACTACCTGTATTCCGCGCAGGCATTGGGCGTTCCCACTGCGCTGTGTGTCTGGAGCTGGGATCACCTGTCGAGCAAGGCGCTGATTCGAACGCTGCCAGACCGCGTGCTGGTGTGGAATCCCACGCAGCAACGCGAGGCGCTGGATCTTCACCACGTGCCTGCCGACAGGGTCGTCGTCACCGGCGCGCAGTGTTTCGACCAATGGTTCGACCGGCAGCCGAGCCGCGATCGCGCATCGTTCTGCCGCCGCGTCGGACTGCCAGACGATGGCCCGTACCTGCTGTGGGTGTGCTCGGCGCTCTTTCGGGGGGGCCGCGACGAAGCGTTGTTTGTGGCGGATTGGGTTCGGGCGTTGCGCGAGAGTGAGCATCGCGCGCTCCGCAACGTCAACATCCTGATTCGTCCTCACCCGTCGCGCATGAAGGAGTGGGAGGGTGTCGACTGTGGTGAGTGGAATCGCGTGGCGTTCTGGGGCGCGAACCCGGTAGACACCGAGGCACGCGCCGACTATTTCGATTCGCTGTATCACAGCGTTGGCGTGGCGGGTCTCAACACCAGTGCGTTCATCGAGGCTGGCATTGTCGGCAGGCCGGTCTATACGGTGCTGCTGCCGGAGTTTCACGCGAGCCAGCGGGGAACCCTGCATTTTCACTACCTGCTCGACCTCGAAGGGGGCTTGCTGAACGCCACGACCAACCTCCACGATCACGCGGCGCAGCTCAACGATCTGCTCACCGGCGCGGAACCTGATGCGGCGCGCGGGCGCCGGTTTGTTGAGGCGTTCGTGAGGCCGCAGGGACTGTCTCGGCCGTCAACGCCGGTATTTGTGGAAGCGATCGAGTCGCTCGCACGGTCACGCGCAGCCTCGCCGATTCGCAACGAGGCCGTTGAAGCGCCACCAGCGTCATTGCGCTGGCTGGCCGCATTCGAACGCGGTGTCGGACACGCGTTAATGCTGGACGAGCGGGAACGGTTCGAGGCCGAGCGGAACCAAAAGAGGGCAGACTGGGAAGAGCAGGACCGCAGCACGCGGCTCGCGGCGAAAGCCGAAGTGCGCGCCGAGAAGGCGCGACGGTTCCAGGCGCGCCAGCAACTCAAACAGCAGCAGCGGAAGCGTCGTACCGGATGAAGATTCTTTTCCTCGCGCGTCATTTCTCATACCTGCGCCTGTTCGAGTCGGCGATCCGCGAGCTCGCGCACCGTGGCCACACAATCCACCTGTCCGCCGATCGCGAGGAGTCGATGGGCGGCCGCGGCATGGTCGAGCGGATCGCCGCGGATTATCCCAAGGTCACCGTCGGATGGACGCCCGGCCGCGAGAAAGGCACGTGGTCGGAGCTGGCGCGCAAGCTGCGGCTCGGTCTCGACTACCTGAGATATCTCGATTCGCTCTACACGAACACTGCGCACCTTCGCGCCCGGTCACGCGAGCGCGCGCCGGGAGCCGTCGTGCTGCTGGCCGCCCTGCCCGGGTTTCGGACGACGATGGGACGGCGGCTGCTGGCGGCGATCCTGCGTGGCCTGGAGCGCAGCATCCCTCGGAGCCCGGAGATCGATGCATTCCTGCGCGATCAAAATCCGGACCTCCTGCTGATCACGCCGCTCATCGACCTTGGATCTCCGCAGGCGGATCACTTTGCCAGCGCCAGGGCCGCCGGCATCCGCACCGTGCTGTGCGTGGCGAGCTGGGATCACCTGTCGAGCAAGGCGCTGCTCAGGCAGTTTCCGGATCGCATTACCGTCTGGAACGAGGTCCAGAAGAAAGAAGCCGTCGACCTCCACCGCGTGCCCGCGGATCGCGTGACCGTCACGGGTGCGCAGTGCTACGACTTGTGGTTCGGGCGGAAGCCGACGCGGACGCGCCGCGAATTCTGTCATCGGGTCGGTCTCGATCCGGACAAGCCCTACGTGCTGTGGGTCTGCTCGTCTCTCTTCCGCCGCACCGCCAACGACGCGCACATCGCCGAGGAATGGATCCAGGCGCTGCGGAGCAGCGACGATCCCGCCGTTCGCGACGTCGGCATCCTGGTTCGCCCGCATCCCGCGCGTCTCGACGAGTGGCAGAACGTCGATCTCACCGGCTACAAGAACGTTGTCCTGTGGGGCGCGCATCCGATCGACCCCGAGGCGAAGGACGATTACTTCGAGTCGCTGTACTACAGCCACGCGGTCGTCGGTACCAATACCAGCGCGTTCCTCGAGGCCGGTATCGTCGGCCGCCCGGTGTACGCCATCCTGCTGGCCGACGTGTCGCCGAATAACCAGGAAGGCACGATCCATTTCCATTACCTGCTCGACGTCAATGGCGGTCTGCTCTACACCTCGCGCACCATGGAGGAGCACGCTTCGCAGATCCGCGAAGCGATAGTTGCGCCCGCGCCTATCGATTCAGAGAAGAGCCGCCGGTTCACGGAAGGGTTCATCAGGCCGCACGGGCTCGAGGAGCCTGGGACGCCGCGGTTTGCCGATGCGATCGAGGCCGAAGGCCGCCTGGGCCGGTCGCCGGTCAATCCCGCGAGCGCCGCGGCGGCGCTGATCTACCGCGTGCTGCTGCTGCCGTGGCTGCTGGTCATGCACGCCAAGATGGCGTCGCAGCCGTGGCGCAAGGAGATGCGCTACAAGGCGCGCAGAACGGTGCGCCACTACAGCAAGCAGTTCTGGCTGCAGCTCAAGTCGTTCGCGGCCACGCAGATCAAGGGCAAGCGGGCGTACGAGGGTCGCAAGGTGATCGGCGGTGCGAATCTCACGCCGAAGCTCGGCAAGCCGCGCGACCCTGCCAAGCTGCTGACGTTCCCCGGTATTCCCGAAGTCGATGAGACGAAGGAGACCGTCACGCTGCTCGGCCGCAGCAAGAGGCCGATCATCGTCGGACCGTGGCTGACCGAGACCGGGTTCGAGCTGCTGTACTGGATTCCGTTCGTGGCGTGGGCGAAGGCCTACGGCGGATTGCGCGACGACCAGCTCTACGTTGTCTCTCGCGGTGGCTGTCACTCGTGGTACCGCCACATCACGCCCAATTACGTCGACGTGCTGTCGTTTTACTCGGCCGACGAGTTCCGCACGATGAATGAAGAGCGTGCGTCTCAGCACCGCGGCCGCTTCAAGCACATGGACGTGTCGGCGTTCGACCAGGCCATCATCGAGCGCGTGACGGCGAAGCTGGGGCTCGAGAAGCCAAGCCTGCTGCATCCCTCGCTCATGTACAACCTCTTCAACGTGTACTGGCGCCAGATGGCGCCGGTCACGCTGGTCGAGGCGTTCAGTGTGTTCAAGCAACTCCCGCCGGCCGGCGTGCACGATCTCGCGGCGCATCTGCCCGAGCGGTACGTGGCGGTGAAGTTCTATTCCAACATGGCGCTGCCGGACTCGCCCGAGAACCGGAAGATGATTTCGGAGATTCTTCGGGAGCTGACGAAGACCACGGACGTCGTACTGCTGAATACGGGCACGCGGTTCGACGACCACACCGACTATCCGATCGAGGTGCGCGGCCGCCTGCACCGCATCGATCACCTCATGACGCCGGAAAACAACCTGCACATTCAAACCAAGGTCATCAGCGGCGCCACCGCGTTTGTCGGCACCTACGGTGGGTTCTCGTATCTCGCGCCGCTGCTCGGCACCGATACGCTCGCGTTCTTCTCTCATCCCACCGGTTTCAGGTGGGATCACCTCGAGCTGGCGAAGCGCGTGTTCTCCAGCCTGCGCGGCGGCGCTTTCGTGGCGCTCAACACGCGCGACCTCGACGTGGTACGTCTTGGATTCGCCGGGGGTGCGGAGGCGCTCTACAGCAAGAAGCACGCGACAGAAGCGGTGACCGAGGCGTGAGGGCGTCCTCCGACATGCCCGATACCGACCTTCGCCGGGAGCTCGCGGCCCTGCACGAGAAGCTCGATCGCGTGACGGCGGCGCTCGAGCGGTTCGAGGCTCACCGGAAGAACGACGCGAAGTGGAAGAGCATTTTCAGAAAGCAGATGACGTCGCTCATCCGGGTGCAGTATCTCGGCTCGGATCTGGCGGCGCCATACGCCATCGAGGCGCGGCGTTTCCGGCTGCGTTCCCAGAACGAGGAAGACGGAATCGTCCTGGCGCTGCTGCAGGCGACCGGCGTGACCGATCGCCGATTCGTCGAGATCGGCTCCGGCGGATCGGGAGGGAATTCAGGCGTCCTCGCCTACGAGCTTGGCTGGAGCGGATTGATGGTAGACGCCAGTGGCGCCGCCATCCGTGACGCCACGAAGCTCTTTGCCGCCAAGCCGCTGGTCCAGATCGCGCGGAAGATGGTCACGCCTGAAACGATCGACAAACTGCTCAGCAAGACCGGCTTCTTCGGCGAGATCGACTTCCTGTCGATCGATATCGACAGCTTCGACTACTGGCTGCTCGACGCGCTCACCGTGACGACCGCGCGCGTGCTCGTCATGGAGTACAACGCGTCGTTCGGCCCCGAGCGCGCGGTGACGCTGCCCAATGCGCCCAAGGTCAAGGGCATGCCGAAGGCGTACTACGGGGCGTCGATCGCGGCGCTCGAGAAGTGCGCACGACGCAAGGGATACCGCCTGGTGCTGTGCGAGGACGCAGGCGTCAACGCGTTCTTCGTCCGGCAGGACCTCGCGCCAGGTGTGCCCACGCTGACGCCGGCCCAGGCGTGGCGTCCGCGAACCAACCGCTGGGATCCGAGCGGGGAGACGCCGGCCGACGCGACCGACGTGTTCAAGCTGTTCGAAGAGAAGGGCGTCCCGCTGGTCGAGGTATGAGAGTGTCCCGGTGAGACTCCTGTTCGTCGCGCGGCACTTCACCTACTTCCGCAATTTCGACAGCGTGGTACGGCTGATGGCCGAGCGCGGCCATCAGGTGCACCTGGTGGCGGAGAGGGAAGAGGCGCTCGGCGGCCGCGAGCTGGTCGATCGGCTGGCGGCATCTTCACCGCTCATCACGGTCGGGTACGTGCCGCCGCGCGCCGACGCGCGATGGTTTTCGATCGCCACCGTGATTCGAAAGTCCCTGGACTACCTGACGTATGCCTCGTCTTTCTACGATCAGGCGCCGAAGATCCGGGAGCGCGCCTGGGAGCGGACGCCGCAACTGGCGGTCACGCTGTCACGGATGCCCGGCCGATCGCTCATTGCGCGGATGCTTGGTGCCATGGACCGCGCGATTCCGACTGATACCGCCATTGACGCGTTCCTCGCTGCCCAGCAGCCCGACGTCGTGCTGCTCAGCCCGTTGATCGAGCTCGGCTCGCCACAACTGGATCTGCTCAGGAGCGCCAAGCGCCGCGGGCTTCGAACGGCCGTGGCGATCTGGAGCTGGGACCACCTGACCAGCAAGGCGCGCCTCCGCGAGTGGCCCGACCGCGTGCTGGTGTGGAATGAGACGCAGCGAGACGAGGCGACCACGCTCCATCACGTGCCGTCAGAGCGCGTGATCGTGACCGGGGCGCAATGCTTCGACCAGTGGTTCGGCCGGACGCCGAGCCGCACACGCGAGGAGTACTGCACAGCCGCCGGCCTCGATCCCTCGAGACCGTTTGTGCTCTACGTCTGCGGCGCCCTCTTCCGCGGAAGTCCGTCCGAGGCTGGCTTCGTATCCCGCTGGGTCGAGCATGTCCGCCAGTCTTCGTCCGCGGCGGTCCGCGCGGCAGGCATCCTCATTCGACCGCATCCACAGCGGATCTACGAGTGGGACGACGTGACATTGCCGGAGGGCGTGGCGTTTCGCGGAGGCCATCCGATCGATCAGGCTGGCCGCGACGAGTACTTCGACGCCATGTATCACGCCTCTGCCGTCGTCGGCCTCAACACGAGCGCGATGATCGAGGCGGCCATCGTCGACCGCCCGGTGCTCACCGTGCTTCTCCCCGAGTTCCACGAGAGCCAGCGGGGGACGCTTCACTTCCGCTATCTGCTCGACGGCCCGAATGCGATGCTGCACACCACGCACGACCTGGACGCGCACGTCGCGCAGCTCGATACCGCCCTGGCTGGGCAGCTCCCGAACCGCAATCCCAGCTTCGTACGCAGCTTTATCCGGCCGCGTGGCTTCGATAGCGCTGCGACGCCCACGTTCGTCGCGGCGCTTGAAGACCAGGCGGCTGGGGTCAGGCCGGCAGCGCTTGCGGACGGCGTGCGCGAGCGAGCCTGGAGGCCCATCGTCAACGCGTGGTACGCCGCCGCGGATCGTCGGTCGGTGCAGTGGATGATGCTCGAGGCCTCGCATGCGGAAGAGGAGCGCGACCGCGCGCGCCGGCTCGCGAGTAAACAGGCGCACATTCGGGCGCATGACGACGAGCGCCGGTTCCGAGAGGCTGCCAGGGAGGATCGCTATCGCATGAAGCGCCGCAGGCAGCGTGTGACACAACTGAAGAGCGTCGTTCGCCGGGTGTTGACCGCAGGCGCGGGTCGCGGCGCGGGGTCTCACTGATGAAGAGTCGCGCATTCACGCTGGCCGGTCCCCGGTGCCTGATCATCGGTGAGGTAGCAATGGCGCACGATGGCAGCCTTGGCCTGGCGCACGCGTTCATCGATGCGATTGCCGCCGCCGGTGCCGACGCCGTCAAGTTCCAGACACACATCGCCGCAGCCGAAAGCACCCCGAGCGAGCCGTTTCGGGTGAAGTTCAGCAAGCAGGACGAGCGTCGCTACGACTACTGGCAGCGGACCGAGTTCACGGCGGATCAGTGGCGCGGTCTTGCGGAGCATTGCGAGTCGAAGGACGTGGCGTTTCTGAGCTCACCGTTTTCCGTCGAAGCCGTGGACCTGCTCGACCCGCTCGGAGTGCCGGCATGGAAAGTCGGCTCAGGCGAAGTCGGCAACGTCCAGCTTCTGGACCGGATGATTCAGACCAGGAAGCCGGTGATCCTCTCGAGCGGGATGAGCGGCCTCCTGGAGCTCGATGCCGCTGTTGATCGTGTGAAGGCGGCGGGAGTCAGCGTCGCCGTGATGCAGTGCACCACGGCCTACCCATGCCCGCCCGAGCGCGTGGGACTGAACATGATCCCGGCGCTGCGCGCCCGCTACAGCGTCCCGGTCGGCCTCTCCGATCACTCGGGGACGATCTACGCGGGCCTGGCAGCGGCCACGATCGGTATCAAGGTGCTCGAGATTCATGTCACGATGAACCGCGCCATGTTTGGTCCCGACGTTCGCGCCTCCGTCACACTCGACGAGCTGCGGCAGCTGGTTGACGGTGTTCGGTTCATCGAGACGATGAATGCGTCGCCGGTCGACAAGGATGGGTTCGCGAAGGAGATGCAGCCGCTGCGCGACATCTTCACGAGAAGTGTCGTGGCGCGCGCCGATCTCCCGGAGGGAACGGTGCTGCGTGAAGACCACCTGGCCTCGAAGAAGCCGGGGACCGGAATTCCAGGCGCGAAACTCCCGGATCTGGTGGGCCGCCGCCTTCGCCGCGCGGTCGCGGCAGACCAACTGCTCCGCGAAGATGACCTCGTGGACCCACGAGAGGAATCGCAGGCAGGATGAGCCGAAAAAAGCGTATCTGCGTTCTCGTCACCGCACGTCCCAGCTACTCCCGAATCAGAACGGCGCTCAAGGCGATCAACGAACATCCGGACCTCGAGCTGCAGCTCGTTGTCGCGGCGTCAGCGCTGCTCGATCGCTACGGCAACGCCATCAAGGTCATCGAGCAGGACGGCTTCGAGATCAAGGCGCGCGTCTACATGGTGCTCGAGGGCGAGAACCTCGTGACGTCGGCAAAATCGACCGGCCTCGGCCTGGTCGAGCTCGCGACGGTATTCGACAACCTTCGCCCCGACGCGGTCGTGACGGTCGCCGATCGCTACGAGACGCTGGCGACGGCAGTTGCCGGCGCCTACATGAACATTCCCGTCGTGCACGTGCAGGGCGGCGAGGTCACCGGGTCGATCGACGAGAAAGTGCGGCACGCGGTCACCAAGCTGTCGAACCTGCACCTGGTGTCGACCAGGCTTGCGCGCGAGCGCGTGATCCGCCTCGGCGAGGAACCCGACTCCGTCGTGCAGACCGGGTGTCCGTCGATCGACATCGCCGCGGAAGTCGCTCGTCGCCCCGACTTTGATTTCGACGTCTTCAAGAAATACGGCGGCGTCGGCGACAAGGTGGATCTGACGGCCGGCTATTTCGTGGTGATGCAGCACCCGGTGACCACCGAGTACGACGAGGCGCTGCACCAGGTCGAAGAGACGTTGCACGCCGTCAAGGAACTCGGTCTGCCAGCACTCTGGTTCTGGCCGAACCCCGACGCCGGGTCCGACGGAACATCCAAGGGCATCCGGCAGTTTCGCGAGCGCGAGCACCCGTCCGATATCCATTTCTTCCGCAACATGAATCCCGAAGACTTCCTTCGCCTGCTGGTGCATTCGAAGGGCATCATCGGCAACTCCAGCGTGGCGATCCGGGAGTGCTCGTATCTCGGGGTTCCGGCGGTGAATATCGGCAGCCGCCAGCAAGGACGCGAGCGCGGCGCCAACGTCATCGACGTCTCGCACGATCGGCACGCCATCGCGGGTGCGGCGCGCCGTCACCTCTCCGGAGAGCGACCCAAGCGCGACACGCTCTACGGCAGTGGGGAAGCGGGCGTGCGCATCGCCGAGTGTCTCGCGGAGCGCGAGCTCCTCATCGAAAAACGGCTGACCTACTGAGCGGACAGATCCTGTGACCACCACCATCGCTGATCGGCGCGTCCGCATCGCGGCGCTCGACTACGACTATGCGTCGCAGCCGAAGCAGCCGGTCGGCGTCTGCAACCTGTGCGGCAGCGCGACGTTTGTCGTCATCACTCATCGGGATCGGTACGGATATCCGGCCGAGGCGCATGGATGCCGCCGGTGCGGTCTGGTGTTCCTCAACCCGGTGATGACGCCCGACGCGTACGGGTCGTTTTACGTCGACACCTACCGTCCGCTCGTGTCGGCGTACCACGGTCGACTCATCGACGCTCGCACCATCCAGGCGGAGCAGCGCGAGTACGCGGCACAGCGCGGAGATTTCCTCGCGCCCTTTCTCGCTGGCCGCAAGGGCACACGCATGCTCGATATCGGTGGGTCGACCGGTGTCGTCGCCCACGAGTGGGCGAAACGCTTCGGACTGCAGGCGACGGTGCTCGATCCCGCGCCTCTCGAGACCGCAGAAGCACAGGCGCTCGGGCTCGAGACGATCGAAGGACTGGTCGAGCGCCACAATTTCGGCGCGCGGCGCTTCGACGTGATTGCGCTGTGCCAGACGATCGATCACCTGCTCGACGTGATGGGCACGCTGCGGCGCGTGCGCGAGCTCATCATGGACGAGGGTCTGCTCTTCGTCGACATCGTCGACTTCCGCGCTGCGTACTTGCGGAACTGGTCCGTCGAAGAGGCGATCAAGATCGATCACCCCTATTACTTCGTCGAGTTCACGGTCACGTCCTACCTCGAGCGCTGCGGATTCGAGGTCCTTCGCGCCGACTACGCGGCGGACCACCTGCATGTGGGGTACGTCTGCCGCCCGTCGAGGGGACGTGTCGACGCGCTCCCGCCACGCGATGCGGTTGACGCCTTCTGGCGCGAGATTCGCTACGTGCAGAACGCGCCGCGGCCGGTGTGAAGGAGAGCCTCGTCCTTGCGCTGATTCCCGCCCGCGGCGGATCGAAGGGTCTCCCTGACAAGACCCTGAATCCGCTCGTGGGCCAATCGCTCAGAGGGCGCGCCGCCGACGCGGCGCGCGATTCGGGGGTCGTCGACCGGATCGTCCTCTCGACTGACTCACCAGAGATCGCGGAGGAGGGCCGTCGCTGCGGAATCGACGTGCCGTTCATGCGTCCGTCCGCATTTGCGGCCGATGACACGCCGATGCTGCCGGTCATCCTTCACGCCGTCGAGTCGCTGGACGCCTCAGGCTGGTCTCCGGCGATTGTCTTGTTGCTCCAACCGACCTCGCCGCTTCGGCAGCCGGGCCATCTTCGTGATGCGGTGAATCGCCTTCGCGAAAGCGGCGCCGATTCGGTGGTCGGCGTCGTCGAAGTGCCGCGGCACCTGTCGCCCGATTACGTCATGCGCCTCGAGGACGGCGAGCTCAAGTCCTTCCTCCCGGAGGGTGAGCGTGTCACGCGCCGACAGGATACGCGCGTTGCCTACGTCCGCGATGGAACCGTCTACGCCTTCTGGACCAAGACGCTGACCGCCCACGGCAACATCTACGGGGCACACTGCCTGCCGCTGATCATTCCTGCCGACGAATCGGTGACCATCGACGTCCCGGCCGATTGGGCCGCCGCCGAACGGCTCCTGCAGGAGCGCGCCGCCAGATGAAGAGGATGCGGTGAGCGGCGTGGCATCCCCGGCGCTGCGTGCAGTGCAAGTGAGTGGCGCGCCCAGGCTGCCGAGGGCGTTGAAACATCGGATCAGCCGTGCGCTTGGCGAGTTCACGAGCCTTCGCGTCAAGGGACAGCTGGCAAGGTTTGCACGGGGCCAGGGACCAATTGTCGCTGGCCCATGGCTGGGCGAAGTGGGCTTCGAGCTGCTGTATTGGATTCCGTTCCTCGCCTGGTTCGCTGAACGGTTCGAGGTGCCGCGCGAGCGGCTGGTCGTGCTGTCGCGCGGCGGAACGCGCGATTGGTACACGCACGTGGCGTCGCGGTATTACGACGTGTTCGACCAGATCGGCATCAACGATTTCCGCACGCGCAATCAGAGCCGATCGACGGAGCTCGGTGAGCAGAAGCAAATCGCGATGACCAGCTTCGACCGCGAGCTGTTGAAGCCGGTGCTGGCTGAGCTCGGTGGACACGAGGCGCAGGTCCTTCATCCGTCGATGATGTTCCACCTCTTTCGCACCTACTGGTGGGGCCACACTGATGCCGGATGGGTGCGGCGGCATGCGCGGTTTCGTCAACTTGTCGCGCCGCCGCAAAGCGAACTGTTGGCGCGCTTGCCGCGGGACTACGTCGCCGTGAAGTTCTATTACAACGACGCCTTTCCTGCGACCGAATCGAACCGCGCGTTCGCACGCGACGTCCTCCGGAGACTGCGCGAGCGCGGGTCAGTCGTGTCGTTGTCGACCGGTCTCGCGCTCGATGATCACCAAGGGTGGGAAGAAGAAGAAAGCCTCGCCGCCCACGGCATCAAGGCCGATCTCAATCCCGCGACCAACCTCGCTTTGCAGACGCTCATCGTTGCCAACGCGCGCTCCTGGGTGGGCACCTATGGCGGCTTCGCGTATCTCGCGCCATTCCACCGGGTGCCTGCGACGGCCTACTACTCGGTCGAGGGTGGCTTCTCGCCGCGCCACCTGTCGCTTGCCAGAGACG
Organism: Candidatus Sulfopaludibacter sp. SbA3; assembly: GCA_945876205.1. Classification (GTDB taxonomy): domain Bacteria; phylum Acidobacteriota; class Vicinamibacteria; order Vicinamibacterales; family UBA2999; genus CANNDT01. Next base: position 7,818 of record CAMCNL010000021.1, on the reverse strand, counting down.
TCTTCGCGCAGTTGTCTCCTGAGCCACTTCTATCGGTGCACCCGGCACGATGAGCAGCCTCGAGTGGCAGCGCGTGGACACGCTGGCGCGGCAGACGAAGCGGCGGGTGTTTGCTGGAACACGCCGCAGTGCCAAGATTGCGGCGCACCGCACACGGAACCTGGCGATCCAGGGAATGGTGTTGTTCAAGAGAGCCGGCCGCCGGTTGTGGAACCTGAGGAAGCCGCTTGTGCGGTGGCGCTATCGGACCCATCGCCTCCAGGAACAACTCTCGACGTATCGAGATGAATGGCGGGTCGAGCGCGAGATCGAGCGAGTCGTCTCCGGCACCGGCCCAATCGTCATCGGCCCGTGGCTGTCAGAGGTTGGATACGAGGTGCTCTACTGGGTGCCCTTTGTCCGCTGGGTGAAGGCGGCCTTCCGGCTCGATCCCGAGCGCCTCTGGGTCGTGTCGCGTGGGGGAGCCGGGTCGTGGTACGCCGACATCACTCCACACTACGTTGAAATCTTCGATGAAATCTCACCGCAGGAATTCGCGGCGCGGAACATCGATCGCAGCGAGGGCGAAGGAACGAACAAGCAGTTCGGCATGTCGGAGCTCGATCGGATGTTGATGCAACGCATGGAAGCCCGCCTCGGAACGGCCGACATCAGCGTCCTGCACCCATCCCTCATGTACCGGTTGTTCAAGCAGTTCTGGTCCGGCCACCGACCCTTGAATTTTCTCGACAGCCACACACGGTACGTGAAGATCGCGCCTCCGTCGGTCGATCTCGATGCGCTGGCTCTGCCGAAGGAGTACGTGGCGGTCAAGTTATACGCGGCGCGTTCCCTTCCCGACACACCGGCCAATCGCGCCATGCTGCGGGCGTTGATCGAATCGATCGCCGAGCGCTGGCCGGTCGTGCTCCTGGATACCGGTCTGAACCTGGACGATCACGCCGACTACACGTTTCAGAGCGGCGGCCGCATCGTCAGCGCGAAACCCCACCTCGACCCCCGGCGCAACCTGGCGATGCAGACGCAAATCATCGCGGGCGCGCGGGCGTTTGTCGGCACGTGCGGCAGCCTGGCCTGGCTTGCACCGATGATGGGCGTCGATACGACGGCGGTCTTTACCGACGCGCGCTTCCTGCATTCGCACCTGCATGCCGCGCGGCGGCTCTACCACGTCCTCGGTGGCGGACGCTTCTCCCCGCTCGACCTCAGCGCACTAGATCCTCTCGGCCTGTCGCTCGCGTCGCGCCAGGTCGCTACATTGCCAGCCGGCCCAGCGCCGCCTCCCTCGTGAATGTGCTCGCGGTAGCGGCGAACCTTGCCGGCGTGGCCGCGAACCGGATCAACCGCTTCGGGCGGCATGCGAGCAAGCGCGTCCAGCGGCTGTGGCGGGCGGGGCACAAAGGGGTCGAGTCGTCGGTGCACGTCGGACGGCGTGCCGCGGCCGACACGCTCGCGCTGCCGTTACGCGCCGACAAGGCCGCCACCAGGACGCGCAAGCGTATCGAGCGATTTCGGGAGCACGTCGTTGACCCATGGCTCGATCAGCGCGCGATCGAGCGTGATCTCGCGGCGCTGGCTCGCGGCACCGATCCGATCGTGGTTGGCCCGTGGCTGTCAGAGGTTGGATACGAGGTCCTCTACTGGCGGCCTTTTCTCGCGTGGATGGTCGACCGGTATCGCATCTCTCCGGACCGGCTTGTCGCCGTGTCTCGCGGCGGCGCGGCCGATTGGTACCGCGGCATTGCCAGCCGCTACGTGGAACTGCTCGAGCTGTTCACCCCCGAAGAGTTCGGCGCCCGGAACGCTGCCCGGCGCGGCAGCGGCGATCAGAAACAGCTGGCGCACGGCGACTTCGACACGGAGATTCTCGAACGCGTCACGGCGCGGCACCTCGGCGGACGGAAGCCGCGCGTGTGCCATCCATCGTTGATGTTCCGCCTCTTCCGCCGATTCTGGTTTGGCGATCGCTCGCTCGACTTCTTCCTGAATCACATGCGGTTCGAGCGGATGCCACCGCCGCCCGGGGACGTCGCGGGACTTCCGCTTCGCTACGCGGCGGTGAAGTTCTATACCGGCGCTGCGATTCCCGATGCCCCGGAGCATCGGCGTGCTCTTCGCGCGCTGGTCTCCCGTGCGGCCGAACAGATGCCCGTCGTCGTCCTCGACACCGGCTTGAGCCTGGACGAGCATCGTGACTTCCTGTTTGAAGACGTGCCAAACGTGATGCTCCTGGGCGATCGCCTGACGCCGGCCACGAACCTCGCCGTGCAGACGCGTGTGATCGCCCGCGCGTCGCTCTTTCTCGGCACCTGCGGCAGCCTCGCGTGGCTGGCGCCGATGTTGGGCACGCCGACGGTCGGCGTCTATGCCGACGATCGCTTTCTCGCGCCTCACCTCTTCGTCGCGAAACACGCCTACCGGCTGATGGGTGCAGGACTCTTTACGACGATGGATCTGGGAGCGGTGGACGCGCTGGATCTGATCCCCGAGCTGGCGGCGTCCACGGGGCCGCGCGTGCGGACGGTACAATGAGCCGGAAGGTTTCCCAGGCATGAGCATACGGAAGGTATTGGTGACCGGCGGGGCCGGTTATATCGGGTCGCACCTGGTCGACGGCCTCGTGGGCCGCGGCTACGAAGTCGTGGTGCTCGACAGCCTGGTCCCGCAGGTGCATCGCAGCGGCACGTGGCCCTCGTACGCGAACCCAAAGGTCACCTACGTCCGCGGCGACGTGCGCGACCGCGACGCACTCCAGCCGCTGGTGCTTGCGTCGGACGCGGTGGTCCACTTTGCCGCCGCGGTGAGCATCGGCCAGAGCATGTACGAGGTCGACCGCTATGTCGACGTCAACACGCGAGGCACCGCGCTCCTGCTCGATATCCTGGTCAACCAGAAGCATCATGTCGAGAAGGTAATCGTCGCCTCCTCGATCGGCGTGTACGGGGAAGGCGCGTATGTGTGCGCGACGTGTGGGCCGCAGGCGCCCGGCGTGCGGCCCGCGGAGCAGCTTGCGGCGCGACAGTGGGAGCAGCGCTGCCCGACGTGCGGCGCCGAGCTGCGATCGGTTCCGACGCCCGAGAACAAGGCGCTCTACCGCGACAACATCTACTCGATGACGAAGTACCACCAGGAAGAGATGGTGCTGCTGATCGGCAAGACCTACGGTATTCCCGCCGTCGCGCCACGGTTCTTCAACGTCTACGGGCCGCGCCAGAGTCTGAGCAATCCGTATGCGGGCGTTGCGGCGATCTTCATCAGCCGCCTGCTCAACGATCGCCAGCCGGTCGTCTTCGAGGACGGTGGGCAGTTGCGCGATTTCGTCTCGATCCACGACGTCGTCCAGTGCCTGACGCTGATGCTCGAGAAGCCGGGTGCGGATTTCCTGCCCGTCAATGTCGGGTCGGGCGAGACGGTGACGATCCTCGAGATCGCCAAGACGCTGGCGACGCTGCTCGGCAAGTCGATCGAGCCGCAGGTGACGAACCAGGGCCGGACGTTCGACGTCCGTCACAATACGGCGGACATTACGCTGGCCCGCGAGCGGCTTGGCTATGCGCCGCAGGTATCGCTGGCTCAGGGGATGGCGGAGCTGATCGAGTGGGCGCGCACGTCGCCAGACGGGGCGGTCGACATGTTCGACCGCGCGCTGTCTGAGCTCGAGCAGAAGGGTCTGCTCGTCCAGCCCACCGCATGATCATCGCGTTCGATCAGCTGCAGACATTACGCGGCAAAGTGGGCATGGTCGACGGCGGGTTCGATCCGCTGCATCGCGGCCATATCGAGTATTTTCGCGCCGCCGCGCAGTTGGGCGTGCCGGTGCTGTGCAACCTGTCATCTGACGCCTACGTGAGCTCCAAGCATCCCGTCTTCCTGCCGGAAGATCAGCGGGCTGCGATTATCGACGCCATCCGCTACATCGACTACACCCACATCAACGCCTACGACACCGAGACCGCGCTTCGCGAGCTGCGCCCCCGCTATTACATCAAGGGTGCCGACTGGCGCGGGCGGCTCCCGGCCGAGCAAATCGACATCTGCCGCACCCACGGCATCGAGATCGTTTACCTGGACACCGTGCTGGACTCATCCAGCCGGATTCTTCGCGACTACCGGTTCCAGCAGCAGAATCATTGATGGATATCACCGAGTTCGAACGACGCGTGCTCGATCAGCGCCCTGTCGAGTCTGGCCATTACGACGCCGAGTATTTCACCGGCGAGTGGCGCGACCAGGGCAACAACTACAACCTGGAAACGCGCCGCCGGATCGAGGCGCAGAATCCCTCGCTCATCAAGGAGGTCTTCAAGCCCAGGAAAGTGCTCGACCTTGGCTGCGGGCCCGGTGCGCTGATGCACCTGCTGTGGGAGCTTGGCGTCGACGTCGAAGGCATCGACTTCGCCGAGAGCAGCAAGCGGATCACCACCCCGGAGATGCGCGATCGCATCACCGTCGGTGACGTGGCGGATGCGACTCTGAAACCGGCCAACACGTTTGATCTGGTGATCTCACGAGAGGTGCTCGAGCACCTCACCGTGCTGCAGGTCAAGAAGGCGGTCGCGAATATGGTGCGGATGACGAACAAGTTCATCTACGTCACCACGCGGTTTCATCCAAATCCCGAGACGCTGCTCGACTTCAACCAGAAGGACGACCTGGACCCCTCGCACATCACGCTCCTGAACAAGGACATGCTGCGATTGATGTTCGTCCTCGAAGGCTGCCGCTCGAGGCCCGACCTCGAGGCGAAGATGGATTGGGGCAACAAGGGTCGCGTGCTGGTGCTGGAGAAGCTCAGCGCGTAATGGATTGCCAGTGATTCCATCAGTCGATCTCAGGGCGCAGTACCACAGCATCAAGGCGGAGATCGATGACGCCGTGCTGCGGGTGCTCGAGAGCACGCAGTTCATCCTCGGTGAGGAGGTCGCCGCGTTCGAACGCGAGTTCGCCGCCTTCTGTCGGACCGAACATGCGGTAGCGGTCAACTCGGGCACCAGCGGATTGCACCTGGCGCTGCTGGCTGCTGGTGTCGGGCCCGGCGATGAAGTCATCACCGTGCCGTTCACGTTCGTGGCCACGGTGGCTGCCGTGCAGTATGCGGGCGCGCGCGCGGTGCTGGTCGATATCGACCCCAGGACGTACACGATGGATCCGGCGCTGGTCGAGGCGGCGATCACGCCTCGAACGAAGGCGATCATGCCGGTTCATTTGTATGGGCAGCCGGCGGACATGGATCCGATCCTCGAGCTGGCGCGCGCGAAAGGGTTGGTCGTCATCGAGGACGCCGCACAGGCGCATGGCGCGGAATACAAGGGACGACGCGTCGGATCGATGGGCGATCTCGCGGTCTTCAGCTTTTATCCAGGAAAGAATCTCGGCGCGTACGGAGAAGGCGGCGCCGTGGTGACCAATAACCCCGAGCATGCCAGGCGCATCCGCATGCAGCGGAACTGGGGCGGTGAGCGGCGCTACGAGCACCTGGTGAAGGGGTTCAACTACCGGATGGACGGCATCCAGGGCGCGATCCTGCGGGTGAAGCTGCGCCACCTCGAGGCGTGGACCGAGGCGCGCAGGCGTCATGCGGGTGAATACAACCGCAGGTTCGCCGGTACCGTGCTCAGCACACCGTACGCGCGCCCGGACAGCCGGCACGTCTACCACTGCTACACGGTTCGCGTGCCGCGGCGCGACGCAGTGCGCGCGCACCTCGAGAGCTGCGGCATCCAGACCGGCGTCCATTACGCGATTCCCGCGCACATGCATCCCGCCTACGCCGATCTTGGTTACCGACAGGGCGACTTTCCGGTCGCCGAAGCCGCCGCCTCAGAAGTGCTGTCCCTCCCGATGTTCCCCGAGCTGCAGGAAGACCAGATCAACACGATTGTCGAAGCCCTCGTGTCAGTGCCTGCGTAACGCTTGCAAGAGTCCAGTCACAATCCAGCGCTCGCCGCCCGCAACATCGGGCTGAAGATCGTCAGGCGCGCGCTCCAGGTCCACAAGCCGGTCGTGCGGATGGCGCGCCGCGCGGAGCGCGTGCGTGAGCACCTTGGCTATCGGCGCGACGAGCTGCGGACCGAGCGCGACATTGCCGCCGTTGCTCGCGGCCAGGGCCCGATCGTCGCCGGCCCGTGGCTCGCTGAGGTGGGATACGAAGCCCTCTATTGGATTCCGTTCCTGCGCTGGTTCGAAGACGTCCACCGCATCGATCCCGCGCGCGTCATCGCGCTCTCTCGCGGAGGGGTGGACCACTGGTACGCAGGTCTTGCGGGACAGTACGTGGATCTGTTCGACTTTTTCACGCCCGAGGAATTCGCGGCGCGAAACGACGAGCGGCGCGGTGAGACCGAAGGCGGGGGCCAGAAGCAGTCGGCGCTCGGTTCGTTCGACCGGGAGATTCTCACCCGCGTGCAGCAGCGGCTTGGGCGTGGCGAGGTGCAGGTCTTTCATCCTGCGCTCCTCTTTCGCCTCTTCAGGCAGTTCTGGCTGGGCAACCAATCGATCGATTTTCTCTGGCAGCACACGCGCTTCTCGCGGCAGCCGCCACCGCCGCCAGCCGCGCTCGACCTGCCCGCAGAGTACGTCGCCGCGAAGTTCTACACCGGCACGGCACTTCCCGATGGCGACGCTACGAGGCGGGCGCTTCGATCGCTCGTCGCGCGCCTGGCCGAACGCCAGACTGTTGTCGTCCTCGATGCGGGGATGGCCGTGGATGAACACAAGGACTACCTCTTCGAAGGCCTCGAGAACGTCGTGACCCTCCGCGGAGCGATCAGCCCGCGGACGAACCTGGGACTTCAGACGCAGGTGATCGCCGGCGCGCGCCAGTTCATCGGCACCTGTGGGAGCCTCGCCTGGCTCGCGCCCCTGCTCGGTGTGCCGACCCTGGCTGTCTTCTCTGATGATCGCCTGCTCACGCCGCATCTGATGGTGGCGCGCCAGGCCTACCGCGCAACCGGAGCGGCGCGCTTCTCGACGGTGGACCTGCGCGCGTTCGAACAGCTTCGCCTGCTGGCATGAAGAGAGCACGGCTCGTCGCCATCCTGCTGATCGTCGCGGTCGTGTTCCTGTACCGGTTCAACACGCTCGGCGGCGCCCTGGGCGGGTTTGACGACGATCACTTCATCAATCTGGTGCGGGCCAACCAGCTTCTCGATGGGGACTGGCCGTTGCGCGATTATCCGGACGCGAGCCTGCAGGGCGCCTGGCCGCCTGTGACCTATCTCGCGTCGGCTGGTGCGCAGAAAATCTTTGGCCGTTCGCTTCTCGCGGAGGCCGTGTTGACCACCGGGGCCATCGCGATTGCCGCGGGACTGACGATGGCCGCGGGAGCAAGCCTGACGGGCGCGGCATGGCTGGGCGCGGTAGCGGCGCTGATCGCCGTCATCCCGTCCGTGAAACTGTACGGATATGCTCGGCCATTGCTCTTCTCGCTCGTGTTGCTGCTGGTGTTCCGGTACGTGGATCGGCCGACGATGCGACGGCTCGCGGTCGTCTCGCTTGCGCTCGCCATCACATTCCTGACGAGACACGACTACGCCATCTACCTGGGGATCGCCGTTGTGGCTGCGCTCGCGGCAGCTCACCGTGCAACGCCGGCATTCGCGCTCAAACGAATCGCACTCTGCGCGGCCATCAGCGGCGTCCTGCTGATTCCCACGCTGCTCCTCGTCCAGAACATCGTGGGCATTGGTGCGTACGTGCAGTCCGCACGCGCCGTGATGGCGGACGAGCAACTGCGAACCAGTCTTCGGTGGCCCGCCTTCGAAGCCGGCGGCTGGACTGACGACAACAGCGTTGCCGGACTCTACTATTTCTTTCTCG
>CAMCNL010000020.1 GCA_945876205.1 Candidatus Sulfopaludibacter sp. SbA3 | reverse complement strand
GCACGGCGTCGTGCTTCTGCGGTGACGCGGTGCCGATCACGATCGCGTCCCTGAGGCGCGCCAGCTGAATGGCGGCAGTGCCGACGCCGCCAGCCGCGCCATGGATCAGCACGGTCTCGCCGGCGGAGAGATTGGCCAGCCGGTAGAGTGCGACGATCGCGGTGAGATACGTCACCGGCACCGCCGCCGCCTCGATGTCGCTGAGGCGCGCCGGGGCGGGATACGTCAGCGCCTCGGGGACGACGACCGAGTCGGCGTAGCCGCCGAAATCGGTGAACGCCATCACCCGGTCGCCGACGCGGCGACGGCTCGTGTCCGGGCCCGCGGCGTCGATGACGCCGGCCACTTCGTAGCCCACCACGCAGGGGGGCTTGGGCGCGCCCGGGTAGAGGCCGACGCGGGCGAGGATGTCGGAGAAGTTCACGCCCGCGGCGCGAACGGCGATGCGGACCTCGCCCGGCCCCGGCATCGGATCGGGCGCATCACGAAGCTGCATCACCTCCGGCGGTCCGTGGCGCGTCACAACAACTTGTCGCATCGGTCTGGGGAGTATACGTGGGGTCACTCGTTACCAAGATTCACGGTCGCTACTACGACGTCGGCGAGTTCGATCATCCGGGCGGATGCCCGGCACTCGAGTGCGCCCGCGATCGCGATGCGACGGCGCTGTTCGAGAGCTATCACGCACTTCATCGCGCGCGGCCGCTCCAGACGCTCACGCAGTACGAGATTGCGCCCGGGCAGGCGGAAGCGCCGGGCCGGTTCCGCGCCGAGGAGCGATTCGGCGCCGACGCGTTCGACTGGGACGAGACGCTCGCGAGCCCGTTCCGGCGCGACCTGATCGACTGCGCCACCCGCTACCTGCAGCAGGAGCGGACCCGGCGAGGCCTGCCGTCGCTGCGCGCCGCGGCCAAGGCGCCGCCACGCCGGTGGCTCGAGATCGGACTGCTCGGCGCCGCGTTCTTCGCCGTGCTCGTGCCGTTCGTGCAGGGCAGTTGGCTGGCGCTGGCCGCGCTGCCGATCGTCGGCTGGCTGTTCGTCGTCAACTTCTGGCATGACGCGCTGCACTTCGGTCTGAGCCGTCACTGGCGCGTCAATCAACTGCTTCCGTACGTGTTTCCCTGGTTCATGAGCCCGACCATGTGGCTGCATCAGCATGTGATCGGCCATCACGTGTTCACCAACGATCCGCACCGCGACCCCGACGTGCAGGCGGCGCCGCGCCGGCTTCGCCAGTCGCCCGGCTCTCCCTGGTGTCCGGCACACGGCCGGCAGAAGCGGGCGGTGCGCGTGATGGTGCTCTACTCGCTGATCACGCTGATGCGGAACTCCCTGCGCGATCACTTCATTCACCACGCCGGGTGGGTCAACGACGCAGTGCCGCTGGTGTTCGGGACGCGGCGCCGGCGGCTGCTGCACATCGCCGGCCGGCTGCTCGTCGCCGGCAGTCTGTTCGTGTGGCCGTTCTTCCTGTTCCCGTTCTGGAAGGCGCTCGCGTTCGCGACCATTCCCAGCCTGATGCTGTCGGAGCTGTTCGCGCTGTTCTCGCAGGTCAATCACATGACCGTGCCGAACGTCGAAGCGGGGCAGGTGCCATCGTCCAACTGGTACGAGTCGCAGGTGCGCGCGTCGTGCAGTTACGCCATGGGTTCCTACCTGGCCTTCATCATGAGCGGGGGTCTGAACCTGCAGATTGAGCACCACCTGCTGCCTGGCGTGAACCACGCGCACCTGTTCCGGCTGTCGCCGGAGATCCAGCAGATCTGCGCCAAGCATGGCGTGCCCTATCACTCGTATCCGACGTTCCGCGCCGCGCTGCGCGCGCACTTCGCGACGATGCGGTGGCTCGGGCAGGAGCCGGTGGAGGCTGCCGCAGGCTAGACGCTTGCGTGGGTGCTTAGACCTCGCCCGCGCGACGGGCGAGATAGTCGGCGAGCGAGCGTGGTACAAAGCGCGCGAGGAACGCCACGGTCCTGTTCAAGCGGCCGGTGATCTCGAGTGGCCGCCCCGCCATCACTGCTGCGTATCCCAGGCGCGCGACGGCCTGGGCGTCCATCCACGCGAATCGCGGCAGCGCCTTCACGCGGGCCCGCGTCGCCGCGATGTCGTGGAACGCGGTCTCGGTAAACCCGGGCGCCAGGGCTGTCACGTGCACGCCCCTGGCGCGCACCTCGCCTGCCAGCGACTCCGAGAACTTGATCACGAACGCCTTCGAGGCGGGGTAGAGCGTGAGCCCTGCCGGTGCGCGCAGCAGGCCGGCGAGCGACGCGAGGTTGATGATGCGCCCGTAGCCACGCTCGATCATGCCGGGCAGCAGACGATGCGTCAGCTCCGCCACGGTGACGACGAGTACCTGCAGCGCGGCGTCTTGACGCTCCCACGGGCTCGCGACGTACGCGCCGGGGACGGCGTAGCCCGCGTTGTTGACGAGCGCGTCGATGGCGATTCCGCGCGCAGCGATCTCGTCGCAGAGCCGCGCGCTCGCCCCGCGTTCGGCCAGATCGGCGACGATCACGTGCACGCGGCAGCCGTGGTCGCGCTCGATCCGGTCGGCCACCGCGCGCAGGAGATCCTCGCGTCGCGCCGTGACGACGAGATCGAAGCCTTCAGCCGCGAATACCTCGGCGAACGCCGCGCCGATGCCGCTGCTGGCCCCGGTGATGAGCGCGGTGCGGCGAGGCCCGGAGGGCGCCGCGGCGCTGCGATTTGCCGCGGCGCTACGATTCGGAGGCATAGGGAATCGTAGCGGGTGTCGTGGGTGCTGCCGCCTACACCGAGGCGGTCTGGCTGGCGTCGTGGCGCGCGACCGTGCACTCGCGCAGCGCCTGGATGACGCCGTGCGACGTGTGGCCGTGCTGCGCGAACGTCGTCTGCGCCAGAAGCGCGTGCAGTTCGGGCAGCCGGTAGAACGGCACGCTCGGATACCAATGATGCTCGTGGTGGTAACCGATGTGTCTGGGCAGGATCATCCATCGCTCCCATGTGCGGGGCAGCGTCGTCCGGGTCAGGTGATAGGGCGCGACGGTCGCGGGCACCGCCGAGTGCTCGCAAATCAGGCGGATGTACTCGCTGGTGACGTGCCAGGTGCAGAACGGGAGTACCCAGTAGAGCAGGAACTCCATGCCCACCTGGAAGTGCCAGACCGCGAATGCGACGGCGGCGTAAAAGCCTGTTCGCGCGACGACGAACCACCAGGAGCCGTGGCGGAACTCCGGCCTGGCGAACATCGACAGCACCCCCCTGATCACCCATGACGTGCCGCGAAGGCCGGTCATCTTCAGGGCCAGCTTCCCGAACAGGGCCCGGCCGCTCTTCGGATAGAGCCACTCCGGCGCGACCTCACCCTCGGCGGTGTGGGTGCGCCACAGCTTACGGTTCGCGTCCTTCGGCGTACTGAGGTAGCGATGGTGGTCGCGATGAAAGTGTCGGAATACGCCGACCGACAGGAAGGTCGGCCAGAACAGGAACAGGTCGGCGACGGCATCGTTGAGCCAGCGGGGCCGGAGCAGCGTGTAGTGCGATGCGTCGTGCCCCAGCACGAGGAGTGCGTGCTGGCGTGCGCCGATGAAGACGAGCGTCACCGCATAGAGGAGCGGGTGCCAGAACGTCTGGCAGACGGCGATGGCCGCCGCGATCAGCAGCCATTCGCCGGCGATCGCGCGGACGACGCGGAAGGGCCGGATGCCCGAGAGCGAGCGGATGGCCTCGATCGGCGGCCGATCGGGCAGTTCTTCCATGTAGTCGTGTGGATGATTCATCGAGGGCGTGGCCGCCAAGAGTGTACGTGAGGCGCCGTCATTTTGGCATGACCGCGACGCGTTTCCGGGCCGAGAGGCGTGGTTCTTCTTCCTCTGGCTCCACCTCCCGTCATTCATGCTTCACCAGTTCGAGGAATACGGCGTGCCGGGAGGCTTTCGCCAATGGTGGAACCGTGTGGTCTTCAACAGCAGCAACCCTGAGTTCCCGCTCTCGAAGCGCCTGGCCATGCGCGTCAATTTTCCCGCTCTGTATGCCGGGTTTGGGATTCTCGGCCTGCTCGGCGTGCTGGTGGCGCCGTGGATCGGCATGGTCGCGCTCTTCGCCACGCTGACCAACGCGTACTTCCACATCAGCTACGCGATCGCCACGAGACGCTACGCTCCGGGCGTGATCACCTCAGTACTGCTCTACCTTCCTCTCACCGGCTGGGCGGCGTACTACTTCGCACGGAACGGCGAGATCGTGATGGGGGAGTTCGCGTTGGCGTGGGCGATCGGTATCGCCATGAACGTGGCGGTGTTCGCCCACGCGTGGCGAATCGTCAATCGCCATCCCGAGTGGCTCGAAGGCGAACGCGTCACGCGTGCACGTCGATGAGGGTTCCCGTGGGAAGCGGCGCGTTGGGATCGGGGGATGGGCTGGCGGGTTCCGGGGCCGGTGCCGGGTGGGTGTCCGCGTACCGATGGTGCCGGCGCTTTGCGTCGTCGCGCCCGCGTTCGCGGTCCTCCGTGGCACTGTGATGTGGCTGGGCTGCGACCGATATTGCGAACGGGTCGAAGAGTGGCGAAACCGAGAACGACATCACATCCTCCTGTCACCGGAGACCGGATACCCCTCGATATGACAATCGGCACGCGTCGCCACAGCTTTAACGAGACTAACCGCTACGGACAACCCCTTCGCCGCCGTGGACGTGGAGCGCCGTGGCGTGTCGTCTTTCGGCGAAGGCCGGTGGTAGATTAGGCAGTCTTGGAGCGCACGATGAAGAGATTGACTCGATTGGCGATCGCAGGCGGCCTGCTGCTGTTCGCCGGCCTGGGAACCCTGCCGGTCACGGCGCAGCAGAACTCGCCTCCGGACCTCACCGGCACCTGGGTGTGGGTCAACCAGGAAGACGCGACCAACCGCTATCGCGGTGTCGATCCCGGCGGCCGCTACGAAGGGCTGACGATCAACGACGCGGCCCGCATGCGTGCGGACACCTACTCAGAAGAATGGGTGTCGACATCTCCGCTCCTGCAGTGCCGGCCGCGCGGCCCGACCTATCAACCCTACGCCCTCGATCCCGTCCAGATCGACAAGCAGCTCGATCCGATCAGCCGGCAGATCGTCGCCTACCGGATCACGGCGCATAAGACCGCCGGGGCGCGGATGATCTGGCTCGACGATCGCCCGCATCCGTCGCGATACGCCGCGCACAGCTGGGAAGGCTCGTCGACCGGCACGTTCAAGGGACCGCTGCTCGAAATCAATACGACGCATCTGAAGGAGAGCATCGTCACCCGGAACGGCGTGCCGAGCAGCTTTCGCGCCACGGTGATCGAACAGTTGTTCCTCGACGAGCCCTATCTGCACTGGGTCTTCACCGTCATCGATCCGGACTACCTGACCGAGCCTCTGGTGAGGAGCGGTCTCTATGTCCGGGCTCCCACGCAGCAGTTGCCCCCGTATCCGTGCCAGGCGGAGGACAATCTTCCGCCCGATGCGCGGACCTCGTACAAGGTGCCGCATTACCTGCCCGGCGAGAATCCCTGGCTGACGGAGACCGCCTTCAAGTTCAAGGCGCCATTGACAGCCTGGCGAGGTTTTGCGGAAGCGCTCTACCCCGAGTGGTACGCGATCGGGAAGACGCTGGCTCCGCCCGCCGCTCCGGACATCGTCCTCAAGCCGGTGTATGAGGATGCGTCGACGCGGGTGGCCGAACGGGCGGATGCGCAGCCCGAGCGCGCAGCCGCGGTTGGCGATGTCGAGCCGCTCCACGTCGCGGGCAACGTCTATCTGATCGCGGGCGCGGGCGGCAATATCGCCGCGTCGATCGGCGGCGACGGCGTCATCATGGTGGACACCGGTGCGGCGCCGGGCACCGAGAAGGTCCTCGCCGCGATCCGCCAGGCAGCCACCCAACTGCGGCCGCCGGACAGTCCCGAGTCGGCGTCGCCGTTCAACAGCACCTGGCAGGCGACGCATGTGCGTGGCGAGCCGAAGATCCGGATGATCATCAACACCAATGACAATCCGGATCACGTGCAGGGGAACGCGGCGATCCGCACGTCAGCCATGTTCGGCCCACTCGGCGATGGCCCCGCCTACCAACTCGGCACATCGTCAGGTTCGAGCCAGCAGAACCTTGCCCACGTCAACGTGCAGCAGCGGATGCTGGAGGCCAACGCCGCCAACGCCCCGACCGACACGTTCTTTGCCGACAAGTACACGTTGTACCGCTTCTTCAACGGCCAGGCCGTACAGATTTTCCACATGCCGAAGGCGATCACCGACGGCGACAGCGCGGTCTGGTTCCGACGCTCGGATGTGATCGTCACCGGCGACATCTATAACAGCGACATCTATCCGCCGATCGATGTCAGCCGCGGCGGCAGCATCGATGGTGAAATCGAGGCGCTCAACAAGGTGCTGGACATGTCGGTGACCGAGTACATGTCGCAGGGCGGGACGATGATCGTGCCCGGGCATGGATGGGTCAGTGATTCCGGTGACGTCGGCTATTACCGGGACATGCTGATGATCGTCCGCGATCGAATCCAGGGCATGGTCGACCGTGGCTTCTCGCTCCAGCAGGTCAAGGCCGCCAAGCCGACGATGGACTACGACCCGCTCTACGGACGGCAGCCGAAGGCGACCGCCCGTTTTGTCGAGGCGGTGTACGGCAGCTTGAAGAGAAAGCAGGCCAGCCAATGAAGGGAGGCACCGTGCGGATGCCGTTGTTCGTGTGGCTCGTTGCCGCGAGCATGCTTGCAGGAGGCGGGCGCAGCGAGGCCCACCACTCGTTTACCGGCGCTTACAACGTCGACAAGACGATCGCCATCAAGGGCAAGATCGTCCAGATCGCCTTTCGCTCCCCGCATTCGTTCTTCTATGTCGAATCGCAGGATGCGAGCGGCGTCGCGCAGCAGTGGGCCATCGAGGGCGCCTCGGCCGGCCAGTTTGCGCAGCAGGGTGTCGACTCGAAGGCCTTTCGCGTCGGCGACGTCGTCGACGTGACGGCGAATCCATCGCGCACGCCGAACAGCACGCGCGCCCGGCTGCTCAAGATCGTCCGGCCTTCGGATGGCAAGGCCTGGGGCACTGGCGCTGGTGAAACGGTCGATTAGCGAGACATGAATCCCAGCATCATCGTCGTCGGAATCGCCACTGCTCTCTGCCTGTGGTTACCATCCGCATCGCTGGCCCAGGGCGCCCGCGGGCGGGGCGCTCCGCCGCAGACGCCGAGAGCCTCGGCTCCCATCGATCTCACGGGGTACTGGACCGCGGTGCTGACCGAGGATTGGCACGTGCGCATGTTCACCGCATCCAAAGGGGATTTCGGCAGCGGTCCCCCGGGAGCGGTGGCGCAGATCGTCACCGGTCGTCTGGGGGTGGGCGCGAACCCGGCGCAGGACGGCAACATTCCCTACAACCTGAAAGGCGCGCAGGCAGCCGTGGCGTGGGACGCGGCTGCAGACGAAGCGGCGGGGCAACAGTGCAAGGCTTATGGCGCGCCCGGCGTCATGCGTCAGCCGACCCATCTCCACGTCACGTGGGCCGACGACAATACCCTGAAGGTTGAAGCGGACTTCGGCACGCAGACCCGCCTGCTTCACTTCGCGCCGACGCCGGCCCCCGCCGCCTCGCTCCAGGGGCACTCCGCCGCGTCCTGGATTCGCATGGGCGGTGGCGGCGGGCAGGCGAACTTTCAAACGGGCGGCGCCCTGAAAGTCGTCACGACCCATTTGACGCCGGGATACTACTGGAAGAACGGGATGCCCTACACCGCGAACGCCGTGCTCAAGGAACACTTCTTCCTGCTCGATGTGCCGGATGGCGGCACCTGGATGACGCTCACGCAACTCGTCGAGGACCCTGAGTTTCTCACCCAGCCCTACGTCGTCAACTACCACTTCAAGAAGCTGCCTGACGGATCGAAGTGGCGTCCGACGCCTTGCGGGTAGGCGCAGCCGCTACTGCCGTCCGTCAGGAATCTGTTCGAACCGCGGCGGTGGAGGGTAGTCACCCAGTCCGTGGAAGTTGTTCGAGTACATCCGCTGGTACCGGATCGACTTTCCCTCTTTGTCGAGATAGCCAAAGTTCTGCGGAAACGCAATCGCCGGAGCGAAGCGGGCGGTCGGCGCGGTGGCCTCGAGGATGTAGAGGCGGTTATCGTGCATGGAGATCGCCGCGGCGGTGCGTGACTGGTCCTGGTTCTCGAGGGTGAGCATCATGCCTTCGACCAGATCCTGCCAGTCACCGGTGATCCTGACGATCCTGGAGTTTCGTGACGTGAAGCGGTTGAGCGCGTAGGCGATCGCGCCGCGCACGTCGTTGCGCCATTCCGATATGCCGATGACGGCGAGCAGCGCGCTCGTCCGGCAGTTTTCCTTCTTACCCTCAGGGCACGCGCGCGCGATCGCCTGTTGCTCGATGCCGCGGTAGTCGACCACGGTGACCGAGAAGCGCTGCGGACCTGACACCACGGAGTAGGTCTTCTCCGGCAGCTTGTATCCGTACTGCGAGCTGAACGTCGTCTGCTGTACCTGCGGCTGGCTGGGGAAGGCAATCTGAAACCCGTCTTCGATGTTCTTGTACTCGACCCAGTCCTGGGCGAAGACGACCGAGGAGACCAGCAGAGAGACGGCGACGGTGAATGCGGCGTGACGCATGACCCGCAATATACACACCTGATTGGCCATTGGGAACATGGTATGTTCCGCCCGAGGCGATGCGATGAAAATCCTGACGGCTCTGGCGGTGTTGCTCGCGGTTCAGATCACCGGCTTCGTTCCGGTCACCGACGCCATGCTCGAGAAGCCCGACCCGGGCGACTGGCTGATGTGGCGCCGGACGCTGGACGGCTGGGGATACAGCCCTCTCGCGCAGATCACCCGTGAGAACGTGGGGCGGCTGGAGATGGCCTGGACGCGCGACATGGCCACCCCAGGCATTCAGGAAGCGACGCCGCTTGCCTACAAGGGCACGCTCTTCGTGCCGAACCCGTCGGACGTGACGCAGGCCATCAACGGCGCGACCGGAGATCTGATCTGGGAGTACCGGCGTCCTGTTCCCGCGGACCTCACCAAGTACCTGTCCGGCGCACCACTGAAGAACCGCAACATCGCGATCTATCGCGACACGATCATCGACCTCAGCGTCGACGACTACGTCTACGCGCTCGATGCGCGTACGGGCAAGCCGGTCTGGCAGACCCAGATTCAGGATTACCAGAAGCTTCCTGCGATACAGGGCTCAGGCCCCATCGTCGCCAAAGGCAAGATCTTCTCGGGGCGTGCGTGCGATTACCGTTACAGCAGCGAGGGCTGCGTGATCACGGCGCATGACGCCGCGACCGGGAAAGAGCTGTGGCGATTCCACACGATTCCGAAACCGGGAGAGCCTGGTGATGAAACGTGGGGCAGTGTTCCCTCGAATCTTCGGCGGCATGTCGGGAGCTGGATGCCGCCGAGTTTCGATCCGGTGCTGAACATTCTCTATGCCGGCACGTCGGTGACGTCACCGGCTCCGAAATTCCTGCTGGGTGGAAACGAGAAGCAGCACCTCTATCACAACAGCACGCTGGCCCTCGACGCTGACACCGGCAAACTCAAGTGGTACTACCAGCACGTCGTCGATCACTGGGACCTGGATCATCCGTTTGAACGCATCCTGGTCGACACTGCCGTCGCACCCGATGCCTCTGAGGTGGCGTGGATCAATCCGCGCATCGTCAGGGGCGAGCGCCGCAAGGTCGTGACCGGCGTCCCGGGAAAGACCGGCCTCATCTACACACTCGACCGCCAGACGGGCGAGTTTCTCTGGGCCCGGCCGACGAATTTTCAGAATGTCATCAGCAGGATTGACGGCGCGACCGGGGCGGTGACGGTGAATCCCGCCGCGCTGTTCACCAACGCCACAGAGGAGCATCTGATCTGTCCAACGACGAACGGCGGAAAGAACTGGCCGGCAGGCGCCTACAGCCCGCTCGGTAACGCCATCTTCATGCCGGTGCAGAACACCTGCGCCGTCGAATCGGCTGAGGCCGAGACGCTGCCGTCAACCGGCGCGACATCCGCCTACATGATCCGAAGTAAAGAACAGCAACTCGCCCCCGGCGCGAAGGACGTCGGAACCATCCACGCGGTCTCTGTGGAAACGGGAAAGACGCTCTGGACGTTCAACAGCCGCGCCGGAGTACTCCCGCTGATGACCACGGGAGGAGGCCTTCTGTTCGGCGGAGACGTGAACGGCAATTTCCGCGCGTTGGACCAGAACACGGGCAAGGTGTTGTGGGAAATGAACCTGGGATCGCCGGTGAACGGCTTTCCGGTGACTTACACCGCCAACGGCAAACAGTACGTCGTCGTCAGCACCGGCGCATCGCTGGTGAGCACCGGGGTCAGCCGTCTGGCTCCGGAGTTAACGCAAGGGTCGGCGAACAAGTTATACGTGTTCTCGCTGCCTTAGACGTCGCGCTTCTGTTCCCTCAGCATCACCAGCAGCAAACGGCTCGCCTCAACCGCCTCCAGGGCGTGAGGCACGTCGGCCGGCATCCGCACGATCGTTCCGGGCACCGCGCGAACGGCTGTTCCGCCGATCGTGAGCGTGCACATCCCCTCGAGGACGATGACGAACGCGTCGAAGGGCGAGGTGTGCTCCGAGAGTCCTTGTCCGGCGTCAAATGCGAAGAGCGTCAGGTTGCCGCCTGACGTCTTGCCGAGAATGCGGCTCGCAATCCCGTCTGGTGTCGGTGTGATCAGCGCGTTCAGCGCCAGTGCCTCTGCGGGTCCGAGCATCTGACTCACCGGTTCACCTTCATGTGCTCATCTTACGTGTCCTTGGCTGTATGGTCGGGATCTTGAGCGGCCGGTGCGTCCGTCTCGTCACCACGGGCGAGTGGAACCTCCGGCGACCGGCCGGGTCCGCTTGATTTCTCGGGACCGCGGACCTGGTTCGGCGGCAAGTTGTCCTTGCGGAACGGCGCGTCTTCCTTCAATCCGATCTCCAGCTTGTCCTTCATCGTCATACCGCCAGTCTAGCGGACGGGGGTGCCAGACCAACTGTTCAATTGAGAACATCCAGCACGGCGGCAGGTGCCCTCGCGCATGAGCTGGAGCGTGAATATCGCGCGCTCACCGCGGCATAATCGATGGCCTTATGGCCACGCTGCGTCTGACCATCGCGTTCTGGGATTACGACCGGGTTCGTCCGCTGATCGACGGGACGATCACGCCTGACGGCATCGAGCTCACGCCGATCATCTCCAGGCCGAGCGAGACGTTCTTCAGGATGCTTCGCCACCAGGAGTTCGAGGTCTCGGAGTTGTCGTTCTCGAACTACACGATGCTCCGGGCGCGCGGCGACGACTCGTTCATGGCGATCCCGGTTTTTCCATCACGGCTGTTCCGGCACTCGTGCATCTACGTCAACACGAACGCCGGCATCAACGAGCCGAAGGACCTGATCGGCAGGCGTGTCGGCGTGCCCGAGTACTCGATGACGGCGGCGGTCTTCGCGCGGGGGTTACTGCTGCATGAATATGGAGTGGAGCCAGAGACGATCGAGTGGTTCAGCGGCACGCAGGACGGCTTGCAGCGCCCATCGCGAATCGACTTCGAACTTCCAGGGGTGACGCTGAGGCGCATGCCGCTCGAGCAGGACATGGGTCCGATGCTGGAGCGCGGAGAGATCGACGCGATCATCTCGCCGAACGCCCCCAGGGCGCTCGCACGGCCGCAGTCCCAGGTGCGGCGACTCTTCACCGACTACCGCCGCGCCGAGCAGGACTACTTCGCCAGGACCGGCATCTTCCCGATCATGCACACGATCGTCCTGCGGAAGGACGTCTACGAGAAGCATCCCTGGGCCGCTGCGAGTCTGTTCGACGCGTTTGTGAAGGCGAAGGCGTGGGCCTACGCGCAGTTGATGGAAACCGACGCCCTCAAGCTGACGCTGCCGTGGGTCGTCGCGGAGATGGAAGAGACGCGCCGCATCATGGGCGACGACTTCTGGCCCTATGGCATCGAACCCAACCGCGTCTCGCTCGAGGCGCTGCCACGGTATCTCCATGAGCAGCACCTCGCGCCGCGCGTTCCCGCGATCGAGGAGCTGTTTGCGCCGAACGCGGTCGCTCCGACCGCATAGCGCTCAGCTCTTTCAAGCAGACAAAAACGTCTGTCCGTACGCCGTTTCCTCTAATTTCGTACAGCCTTGTCATTCGCATTGACGCAAAGTGATACGCTTCGCCCGACGAAGGCCAGTTATGAGAATCAGATGAGAGTGATCGCGATGTCCGCGATGTCCGCGGTGGTTGCGGTGCTGATGGCGCTGGCGCTGTCGATCGGCGTGCGCGCCGAGTCTGTGACACCCGTCCTCACGGTTCGGCTCTACAACACATCGGGCATTCCCTTGCCGGAGCTGATGGCGGCTCGCGGCGCGGCGGAGTCGATCCTCCGCGATACGGGACTGGATGTCGTCTTCCGGCACTGTGGCTCCAGCGTCGCGCCGGGAGACGTGGTCGATACGTGTAACGAGCGCCTGAAGCCGTCCGAGGTCGTCGTGCGCGTGATCAATGCGCCAAGCTTCGGCACCAGCCTGAAACCTGAAACCTACGGTGTCGCATATGTCGTCCAGGCCACCAGTCGAGGTTGGCTGGCCACCGTGTTCTCAGACCGGATCGCCCAGGCCGCGACGCGCGCAGCGGTCGAGTCCGGGGTGCTGCTGGGTCGCGTGATGGCTCACGAGATTGGCCACCTGCTGCTCGGGCAGGGCTATCACGGCACGGCCGGCGTGATGCGCGCCGAGTGGCCGGACGCACTGCTCACGCATGCGGGCGAGGAGTGGCGTTTCTCGAGCCTCGAAGCGAGCCGCATGCAGCACCTCTTTCCGACCACCTTCTGACAAATGCGGACCTTCGTCGAGCACGCTTCGACAACCGCGTAGCTCGTCGACGGTCGCACCACACCCCTACGCCCTGATCGACCGCTCGTACTGCGGCTGTTCAAACCTCGAGACGCTTCATCTTTGAAGCGCGACTAGACCACGCTCACAAAAACGTCTCCTCGTCGCGTGATCGGCGCAGACGTCAACATCGTTCTGTCAACGCGGAATCATTAGCAAATGCGCGCGTTTCGTGCGCGCGCGCTCACCGTCTCCTGGTGGCGCGGTGCTTGCTCTTTGGCGCGGTCATGCGCGTCAGATTGTTCGTCGTCGGAGTGGTGTGCGCGCTCACCTGCGTGGTCGGCGCCGGTGCACAGACTCACCATGGCGCGCTGCGCGGTGCGGTGCGCGATCCGCTCGGGGTCATCCCGGGCGCGGAAGTGACCCTCATCCGCGAAGGCACGAAGGCGCTACGTTCGGCGATGACCAACGACGCGGGCGAGTATGCGTTCACGAACGTGCCGCCCGGCACCTATACCGTCCGCGTATCGCTTCCCGGATTCAAGGGCGAGGAGCGCAGGAGCCTCCGCGTCGGCACACGGCAGTCACTCGTCGTGCACTTCACACTCGAGCTCGGCGCGGCGTTGTCACTCAGTTGAGATCGCACGTTACGTTTCCGGAGGCCGTCATGACCGTTCCCCTGACTCGGCGTACTTTCCTTGAACAGTGTGGCTTGGTCGGCGGATCGGCGCTGGTCATGAGCGCGATGCGATCGTGGGAGCTGATGGCGGCGCAGGCGGGACCGCGTCCCGTCCTGTCGGGCCGAGCGAACGGCACGAAGGTCGTCGTGCTCGGTGCCGGCGTGTCAGGGATGGCCGTGGGCTATGAGCTCGGCAAGCTCGGATACAACGTCCGCATTCTCGAGGCGCGGGACCGCGTCGGCGGAGTGAACTGGACGCTGCGTCGCGGAGCGACGCACACCGAGATCGGTCCTGGCGGGGAAACGCAGGTCTGCAACTTCGACGAGGGTCAGTATCACAACGGTGGCCCCTGGCGGCTCGCGCACTGGCACACCGGCGTCCTTGGATATTGCAGGGAGCTGGGCGTCCCGGTCGAGGTCTTCATCAACGAGAACGAGTCGTCGTACCTCTACAACGAGGGAGACAAGTTCGGACCGCTGGCCGGCAAGCGCGTCCGGCTGCGCGAGGTGAAGGCCGACATGATCGGCTACACCTGCGAGCTGATGACCAAGGCGCTCAACCAGGACACGCTCGACATGCCGCTCACGGCAGCGGACAAGGAGCGGTTCGTCACCTTCCTCGTGAGCGAGGGCTACCTCGACTCCGCCGACCGTGCCTACAAGGCGAACAGCGGGCGGGGACCGGGTGACCCGCACGACTTCGGTGCGCTGCTGCAGTCTGGCTTTGCCACCCGCATTCGATCGGTGATGGACGGCACCGGCATGGCGCCGATGTTCCAGCCCGTCGGCGGCATGGATCAGTTCCCGAAGGGCTTCCAGCGGAAGCTCGGAGACAAGATCACCCACGGCGCCGAGATCGTCTCGATTCACCAGACCGCCGACAACGTGAAGGTCGCCTACAAGAACACCAGGACGGGAGCGATGACGGAAGTCACGGCTGACTACGTCGTGTCCTGCCTGCCGTTGACGATCCTGAGCAAACTCGACGTCAACCTGTCGCCGGAGACGATGACCGCGGTGAAGGCGACGCCGTACAGCCCGAGCGCGAAGATGGGTCTGCAGATGAAGCGCCGCTTCTGGGAAGAGGACGACAAGATCTTCGGCGGACATCTCTACTCGAACCTGCCGATCGGCACCTTCTCGTATCCGTCCTGGGGCTACTTCGGCAACAAGGGCGTGGTACTCGGCTTCTACGGCAACGGACAGATGGCCGGCCTCGTCAACATGCCGATCAAGGATCGGATCGAGCACGTGTTGACGCACGCGAGCAAGGTGCATCCGCAGCTCCGCGCCGAATACGAGAACGCCTACTGCACGTTCTGGGAGAAGACGTCGTACAGTCTCGGCGCGTTCGCCGGCGGCGGTGCTGGTGGCGATCGACTGGCGGTGCTGGGCAAGCCGGACGGCCGGATCTTCCTCGGATGTGCCGCGGTCAGCGGCAACGGCGGCTGGCAGGAAGGCGCGGTGGCCGCCGCGTGGAAACAGGTGAAGCAGGTGCACGAGCGGGCGATGACGACCGCGACGCTGTAGGCGCCCGGGATTCACGCCAGTTGACGGTTATGTCCATATTGTCCAAAATGGACATATGGGAAAGGTATTCGGGAAGTCGAAGGCCACTGCCGCCCTGACGGTGACCGCGACCGAAGCGAAGACGCGCTTTGGGCCGCTGCTCGAAACCGCGATTGGCGGCGGATCGGTTGTGATTACCAAACACAACACACCCAAAGCCGTGCTGCTCTCGATGGCGGAATACGAGGCACTCGGCGGTTCGCGACCGCCGGATTTGCGGGCGTTGAGCGGCGAGTTCGACAGCCTGGTGGCCCGGCTGCAGACGCCACGCAACCGGAAGGCCCTGAAGTCGGCATTCGACGCGACGCCGAAGGAGCTGGGCCGCCTGGCGGTCGCCAACCAGCGGCGGCGTGGCTAAGCCGACCGAGCCGCCTTGCATCTACGTACTCGCGGGAACCAACGGCGCCGGTAAGAGCAGCGTCGGTGGCGCGGCCATCCGCGAAAAGGGCGCCGACTACTTCAATCCCGACGAAGCCGCGCGGCGCATCCGGTCTTCGAATCCCCACATCTCTGCGCGCGATGCGAACATCGCCGCCTGGCACGAAGGCAAGCGCCTTCTCGAAGAGGCCATCGCCCGGCGCCTGGTGTGTGCCATCGAAACCACGCTTGGGGGCGACACCATGACGGCGTTGCTCGGGCAGGCGCTGGCGCAAGGCGTCGAGGTTCGCATGTGGTACGTCGCGCTCTCAACGCCCGAGCTTCACATCGCACGTGTGCGCGCGCGGGTCGCGAAAGGCGGACACGACATTCCCGAGGACACGATCCGCGAGCGCTACGAGCGGAGCCGCGTCAATCTGATTCGCCTGCTTCCGCAACTGACCGAGCTTCGTCTCTTCGACAACAGCGTTGACGCAGATCCGGCCGCTGGGCTGGCGCCGATTCCGCTGTTCGTGCTGCACATGGTCAACGGGACGGTCGCCGGGACGTGTGATCTGTCGCGCGTCCCCGGATGGGCGAAGCCGATCGTCGCCGCCGCGATGAAATAGGCGACCAGGCACGAGGGGCGGTCGTTACAATAAGTACGGCCGCTTGTGGCCGATTTCGCGCAGATGGGCTTTATGACCTTTTTCGCTCGCGTGCGGTTGACGCTTCTCTCGTCCGTGGTCGTCGCGGCGGTCAGCCTCGTCGGCGCACAGCAGCCGGCGATTCCGGCGGCGGTTCAGTCCGCCACCCTTGGCCAGGCGGTTCCGGTCGATCCGCTGATTACGGTCGGCACGCTCTCGAACGGGCTTCGTTATTACGTCCGTGAGAACACGCTGCCGCAGGGGCGCGCCGAGCTTCGGCTGGTCGTCAATGCCGGCTCCGTGCTCGAGGACGAAGACCAGCGCGGCCTGGCGCACTTCCTCGAGCACATCGCCTTCAACGGCACGCTGCACTTTCCGAGACAGGACGTCGGCGCTTTCATGCAGTCGCTCGGCATGCGCTTCGGCGCGCACGTCAACGCGCACACCAGCTTCGACGAAACCGTCTACGAGCTGCAGATCCCGACTGACAACGCGGTGGTGGTGGACCGGTCGTTTCTCATCCTCGAAGACTTCGCGCAGCACGTCTCCTTCGACACCGTCGAGATCGACAAGGAGCGCGGCGTCATCCTGGAGGAATGGCGGCAAGGTCTGGGCGCCGACGAACGCATCCAGGATGCGCAGTTTCCGGTGCTGCTCAAGGGTTCGCGCTATGCCGAGCGGTCGCCCATCGGCAAGCCCGAGATCATCCAGAACGTCAACCACGACAGGCTGAAGCAGTTCTACACGGATTGGTACCGGCCCGACATGATGGCGGTCGTCGCGGTCGGCGATTTCAACAAGGCGACGATCGAGTCGCTGATCAGGTCTCATTTCTCGTCGATCCCGCGCGCCGCGTCGGCGAAGCCGAGGCCGTCGTATCCCGTGCCGGATCAACCAGGGACCGTCTATTCGGTGATCACCGATCCCGAGGCCACGACGACGCGCATCAGCGTGACGAGCAAGATGGCGGCGCGTTCGCAGGAGACGATCGGGCAGTACCGGCAGCACATGGTGGAGCAGTTGTTCTCCAGGATGCTGTCGCAGCGGCTCGACGAGATCTCGCAGGCGCCGGGTGCGCCGTTTCTCAGGGCGCAAACCGATCGCGGGCTGTTCATTCGCACCGCCGAGGCGACGAGCCTGGACGCGCTCGTCGCGACCGGCGGCGTCGAGCGCGGCCTGGCGGCACTCCTGGCCGAGGTGGACCGCGTGGCGCGGTTCGGCTTCACCGCGACCGAGCTCAACCGCGAAAAGCTGAATCTTCAACGAGGGCTCCAGCGGGCGGTCGTCGAGAAGGACAAGAGTCCTTCGGGCCCGCTCGCCGACGAGTTCGTGCGCGCCTTCACGCAGGGAGAGCCGATCCCGGGCATCGTCTACGAGTACGGCTTGAACCAGCGTTTCCTGCCAGAGATCACGCTCGCCGAAGTGAACAGCCTGGCGAAGGATTGGGCGCCCGATCGCAGCCGCGTCGTCGCGATTACGGCACCGGCGAAGGATCGGGCAACGCTGCCGACCGAGGCGAGGCTCGCGGCGATCATCAAGACGGCCGCCAGCGCGCCGCTCACGGCATACGTCGACACCGTGAGCACGCAGCCGCTGCTCGCTCGTCTCCCATCGGCCGGCGCCGTCGCGGCGACCTCGAACATCGACCCGTTCGGCATCACCGAATGGCGGCTGTCCAACGGCGTCAAGGTCGTCCTCAAGCCGACGACCTTCAAGCAGGATGAGATCCTGTTCCGGGCGTTCAGCCCCGGCGGCACGTCGCTCGCCAGCGACCAGGATTTCATTCCCGCTGAAACCGCCGACGCGGTCATCGAGCAGGGCGGTCTTGGCGGCCTCAGCCGGATCGATCTCGAGAAGACCCTCGCCGGCACGACCGCTTTTGTCAGGGCCGACATCGGCGGGACAGAAGAAGGGCTCGTCGGCGGATCCTCGCGCAAGGACCTCGAGACGCTCTTCCAGCTCGTCTATCTCACCTTCACCGCGCCGCGTGCGGATCCGGTGGCCTTTCGCGTCCTCAGCGAGCAGTTGAAGGTGACGCTGGCGAATCGTCAGGCGATGCCGGACACGGTGTTCGACGAGGCGCTGAACGCCGCGCTGAGCCAGAACCATCCGCGCGCGCAGCCGCTGACGCCGGCCCGCCTGAACCAGATGAATCTCGACAAGTCGCTGGCGTTCTACAAGGACCGGTTCGCCGACGCGAGCGACTTCACGTTCGTGTTCATCGGCAACTTCGACCCCGCGACGATGAAGCCGCTCGTCGAGCGCTACCTGGGGAGCCTGCCGGCGCTCAACCGGAACGAGACGGCGAGGGATGTCGGCATGCATCCCCCGGCGGGCGTCGTCCAGAGGCAGGTGACCAGCGGCATCGCGCCGCGCAGCCAGGTCAGCATCGTCTTCACCGGGGCGTTTCAGAACGACGAGATGCATCGGGTGATCGCCAGGGCGATGGCCGACACGCTGGGCGGAAACCTGCAGCGCACGCTGCGCGAAGACCTGGGTGGCACCTACGGCGTCGGCGTCGAATCCAACTTCACGAAGTTTCCGACCGAGGAGTATCGCCTGACGATCAGCTTCGCGTGCGACCCGGCTCGAACGGAGAGCCTGGTGAGGACCGCGTTCCAGGTGATCGACCAGTACAAACGGAACGGTCCGAGTCAGAGCCAGGTCGCCGACGCGCGCTCGGCGCTGACGCGCGACCTCGAGACCAACAGCGCGCGAAACGACTACCTGCTCAACCGGATCCTGTTGAAGTACGAGTACCGCGAGGACGTGAAAGAGGTCTTCAACATGCGGCCGTTCTACGACCAGATCACCGTCGCCGCGCTGCGCGACGCGGCGCAGGTCTACCTGAACACCAACCGCTACGTCGAGGTGAGGCTGCAGCCGGAGAAGCCGTAGCGCGGCGACGCCTTCTCATTCCACACGTGAACCCGCTTCTTTCCCGTCTCCAACCGTATCCGTTCGACAGGCTCCGCACGCTGCTCGCCGGCGTCACGCCGCCGGCGCTCGGTCCGATCCGCCTGTCGATCGGCGAGCCGCAGCACGCGACGCCGGATCTCATTCGCCGCGCCCTCGTCGATCACCTCGACGGCCTGTCGTCGTATCCGCTGACCGCCGGCCTCGACCAGATGCGCGAGGCCCTTGCCGCATGGTTCACACGCCGCTACGCGCTGCCGCGCCTCGATGCGGCGAGCGAAGTGCTGCCGGTCAACGGCACGCGCGAGGCGCTCTTTGCGTTCGCGCAGGCGGTCATCGACAGCTCTCGTCCGTCGCCGCTCGTCGTCTGCCCGAATCCGTTCTACCAGATCTATGAGGGCGCGGCGCTCCTCGCGGGTGCCGAACCGGTGTTTCTGAACCAGTCGGCCGCGAACGGTTTCGATCTCGATCTCGATTCGCTGTCAGAGGAGCAGTGGCGCCGCACGCAGTTGATGTACGTGTGCTCGCCGGGCAATCCAACCGGCCGCGTCCTGACGCTGGACGCGTGGCGTGCGATCTTCGACCGTGCCGATCGGCATGGCTTCGTGATCGCGTCAGACGAGTGCTACTCCGAGATCTATCCCGACGAGGCGGCGCCGCCTCTCGGCGCGCTCGAGGCCGCCGATCGTCTGGGCCGCGACCGCTTCCGTAACCTCGTGGTGTTCACCAGCCTCTCGAAGCGGTCCAACTCACCGGGATTGCGCTCCGGCGCCGTGGCCGGAGACGCCGCGCTGCTGCGCCAGTTTCTGCTCTATCGCACGTATCATGGATGCGCGATGAGTCCCACGGTGCAGCATGCGAGCATCGCCGCCTGGAACGACGAGGCGTCGGTGCGTGACAATCGGCATCGCTATCGCGAAAAATTCGCCGCCGTCGTTCCGATGCTGAAGCCGGTGCTCGATGTGCGCGACCCGGACGCCGCCTTTTACCTATGGGCGCGCGTGCCCGGGGACGATGACGAGCGGTTTGCGAAGGAACTGTTCAGCGCGACCCACGTCACCGTGCTGCCGGGTCGCTATCTCGCGCGCGAGGCGCACGGCCTGAATCCGGGACGTGGCTACGTGCGCATGGCGCTGGTCGCCGACGTTCGCGACTGCGTCGAGGGCGCCCGGCGCATCCTGGAGTTCTGCCACTGATGCCCACTCACACCGCCATGTTCATACACCAGCTCGAATCTCAGATCGACGCGGCCTTCGAAGGCCGCGCCGACATTACGCCCGCCAATGCCACCCGCGACCTCCTCGATGCGCTCGACCAGATCGTCGCGGAGCTGAACGCCGGACGCATTCGCGTCGCCGAAAAAATCAACGGCGAATGGACCACCCACCAGTGGATCAAGAAGGCGGTGCTGCTGTACTTCCGCACGCACGATAACGTCGTGATTCCGTCTGGCGGAGGCTCCGCGTGGTTTGACAAGGTGCCGCTGCGGTTCCAGGGTTACACCGAAGCGGATTTTCGAGACGCCGGTTTTCGCGCGGTGCCGACCGCCACGGTGCGCACCGGCACGTTCATCGGCCGCAACGTCATCCTGATGCCCTCATACGTGAACATCGGCGCCTACGTCGGTGACGGCACGATGGTCGACACCTGGGCCACCGTCGGATCCTGCGCGCAGATCGGCAAGCACGTGCATCTCTCGGGCGGCGTCGGCATCGGCGGCGTGCTCGAGCCGCTCCAGGCCAATCCCACCATCATCGAGGACGGCTGCTTCATCGGCGCGCGCTCCGAAATCGTCGAGGGGGTCATCGTCGAAGCGCACTCGGTGGTGTCGATGGGCGTGTTCATCGGCCAGAGCACCAAGATCTACGATCGGGCGACCGGCGAGGTGCACTATGGCCGCGTGCCGTCGGGGTCGGTCGTCGTCCCCGGAAGCCTGCCCTCGAGCGACGGCACCCACTCGCTGGCCTGCGCGGTCATCGTCAAGCGCGTGGACGAGGCGACGCGCGCCAAGACGTCGATCAACGAGCTGCTCCGGACGTGAGCGCCGAGACGCTCGAGCTCGCGAAGCGTCTGGTCGCCTGCCGTTCGATCACGCCAGACGACGCGGGTTGCCTGGATCTCATCGGGTCACGGCTTACTGCCGCCGGCTTTGCGTGCGAGCGCATCGATGGCCGTGTTGCCCGCAACCTCCTGGCACGGCACGGTCGCGGCGCCCCTCTCGTCTGTTTCGCAGGACACGTGGACGTCGTGCCGCCGGGTCCGGTCGACCGCTGGACCAGCGACCCGTTCGTGCCGACGGAGCGCGACGGCTACCTCTACGGACGCGGCGTCGCGGACATGAAATCGTCGGTGGCGGCGATGGTCACGGCGGCCGAGCGGTTCGTGGCGGCTCATCCCAATCACCCCGGATCGATCGCCGTGCTGCTCACGTCAGATGAAGAGGGCGATGCGGTGGACGGCACGGTGGCGGTCGTGGACGCCCTGAAGGCGCGCGGTGAGTCGATCGACGCCTGCATCATCGGAGAGCCCACCTCGTCCGCGCAGCTCGGCGATGCGCTGAAGAACGGCCGGCGCGGATCGCTGCACGGCGTGCTCACCGTCAAGGGGACGCAGGGGCACGTCGCCTACCCCGAGCTCGCACGCAACCCGATTCACATGGCGATGCCCGCCCTCGCCGAGCTCGCCGCGGCCGAGTGGGATCGCGGCGACGAGTCGTTTGCGCCCACCAGCTTCCAGATATCGAATGTGCGCGCCGGGAGCGGTGCCAACAACGTGATTCCAGCGACGATGGACGTGGTGTTCAACTTCCGCTTTTCACCGGCATCGCCCGCCGAGACGCTGCAGGCTCGCACCCACGCGATCCTGAAGACCCACGGTGTCGACGGCGATCTCGCCTGGACGGTGGCGAGCCTTCCGTTCATCTCGCCGCGCGGACGCCTGGTCAACGCGCTGAGCACGGCTGTCGCCTCCGTCACGGGCATCACGCCGGCGATCGCAACAGGCGGCGGCACATCCGACGGCCGGTTCCTCGCCGCGATCTCCGCCGAGCTCGTTGAATTCGGTCCCGTCAACGCGACGATCCACGCGATCGACGAGCGCATGCGCGTCGCGGATATCGGTCCCTTGTCGCTGATTTACGAGAAGACGATCACGGCGCTGCTCGCGTAGGGCGGGTCCCCCGGGCTACTGCTGTTCGATCGTGTAACCCTTGCGCTGCAGGAGCGCGAGCAGGCCGTCCGGCCCCACGAGATGCGCGGCGCCGACGACGACGAAGCAGGGCGTGCGGCGGGCGAGGCAGGCATCGAGCTGCGGCATCCAGTTGCGGTTGCGCTCGACGAGGAGCGATTGATACGCGGCGGGCACGCTGGCGAACTCCGACAGCAGCATCTTTTCCATCGACCCGGCGTCGCCGCGCTTCCAGGCCGCGACAACCGTGTTGAGCGCAGCGTTGCCCGGCAGGTCCGGCTTGTTACCGCGAAGCGTGCCAAGGAGCATCTGCTCCTGCACGGCGATCGGCATCTGGTCCAACCGATCCACCTGCGATGCTGCCGTTTCGAGGGGGATCGTCTCCTTGCCGGCCGCAACCGCGCGATCGTAGAAATACTTGTCGAGTCCCAGGTTGACGTCGAGGCCCGCTTCCTGCACTTCGAGCGCCGTGATGATCATGTCCACCATCCACGGCTTCATCGACTGGATCAGATCGATGGCCATCGGCGTGCCCTTCAGCCGCTCGGTCACCAGTGTGAGCGTCTCCCGCGAGACGACGCGATCGAAGGTCTGGCCGTCCTGGAACATGCCCTTGCCGAGGAGCATCGGCGCCGACGCCAGCGAGTTGATCTCGCCGAGGTCGATCTCCTCGACGAGTGCCCCAGAGGCGTCAAAGGCGCGCTGGAACGCGGGGCTGAGGGGGTAGACGCTCTGGTCGAGCGCGTGCACCGACCCGGCGAGGTACAGCACGGCCGCCCCGTTCTGCACCTTCCAGAGAAAGCTTTTGCCCGAGGCCGCCGCCTGCCCGGCAGCCGTACCAACCGGCAGGGCTGCAACGAGGCACAGCAGCCCGGCGATCGAGCGAAATCCTTTGATCAAATGCCCATATCCCTGGCTCTTCAACTTGCCGACACTATATGAGGGAGCCGCTGCCAGCACGCGCTGTGCCGGTGGCCGCGCCTTGCGCTTGAGCTCGGTAGCCCTTTATAATCAAGCTCTTATGCGGGTTCGCCTGAGCAAGCTCGGGCACCTGCATGCTGCTAGGTAAGGGTAGTTTCCGTCCCTTCAAGCTCAACCTCGTAACGCTCACATGACCAACTCTGGTGGCGACGTGTGCCTCCTGAGACTACGCCAACCCGACCCCGCTGGAGGAACGCGGTGTTTAGAACTATTCGTGCATTCGTCGTGACCACCCTCACCGTCGCCCTTATATCCCTGTCGTGCGGCGACGCGTTTGCCGGCGAAGGAGACTCTGTACCGACCGGAACCATCTGGAATTCCGCTGTGGCCATGCTGCCCAGCACGTCGCGCGGTGTCATGAAACAGACCGTGGCATCGACCAACGAATCGAAGCTTCTCCTCGGCTCATTGGCAGGCGCGGCGATCGTGGCCGGCGTCGCCCTGGCGGCCTACGGCGCAACCTCTTCCTGCAAGGGCGCCCACGGCGCCAGCACCTGCGACCGCAACGCCGTCATCGGTGCCATCGGTCTCTCGGCAGGCACGGCCACCCTCGTCATCTGGGCGCTCAGCAAATGAACTCCATCTACTCCTCCGGCGTGGTGACGCCGGTCGTGACCCCCCGGCCATGGACGACGATGGCTGGCAGCGTCCTCGCGCATGGGGCGCTCGTCCTCGTCATCCTTGTTGTTGGACGCGCGGCAGGCGTGCTGCCGGAAACGGCGGCGCCACCGCTGAAGTACGTCCGCGTCGTCGTCGCCGAGGCGCCGCGCCTGACGCCGCCGCCCGTGCGGCTTCCTCCTCCACCTGTCAAAGAGATCGCAAAAGCGGCCGAACCGAAGATCCCGGTGCCTGAGATCGAGAAGGTCCCGGTTCCCGAGCGCGTCGTCGCGCGTGAGGAGCCGAAGCCGGCCCCCACGCCCGAGAGCCCCGTCGTCGTGGACCGGCCCAGGCAGCCGGCGGTCGTGAAGGTCGGTGCGTTTGATTCCGGCCCGGCCAGCCCGCAGATGGTCAATCCGTCGAAGCCGGTGCAGCAGGCCGGATTCGACACCTCCGCCGCCCGTGCCTCCGATCCGAGAACCGCCAGCGCCGTCGTCGGCGCGTTCGACCAGACGGCGGTCGGTGGACGGATGCGGCCGGGCAACGGCCGTCCCAACGGCGTCGCTGACGCCGGATTCGGAACGGGCGTTGGAACCGTGGCCGGTGGCGGCGGAAGAGGTGTGGTCGCGTCGGGCGGCTTCGATGCCACGACCGGCGGCGGCGGCGGTGGCGGCGGGCGTCCCCAGCAGACGGTCAAGGCCAGCGACTTCGATACGCGGGCGGCCCAGACAGCGGCGCCGCAGGTGGCCCGTCAGGCGCCGACCGAAGTGCCGCTTCAGATCCTGTCGAAGCCGACGCCGGTGTACTCCGACGAAGCGCGCGCGATGAAGATCGAAGGCGAAGTCGCGCTCGAGGTCGAATTCAGCGCGACGGGCGAGGTCACGGTGATGAGGGTCGTGCGCGGCCTCGGCCACGGCCTCGACGAAGCCGCCATCCGCGCCGTGAAGGGCGTTCGCTTCAAGCCGGCGCAGCGCGACGGCCAGCCGGTCGACGTGCGAACCACCGTGAATATCCGTTTCCAACTGGCGTAAGAAATCTGTAATGCGAAACCTGTTTCGACCTGCCTTTGTCGTACTCGGCCTGATGGTTCTCAGCGCCGCGCCGCGCGCGCAGCAGGCGCCCGCGGCCTCAACGACGTCGCTCGACGGCTTCATCGATCGGCTCTCGAAGGTGGAGGCGGCGCTGCCCGCGCGCATGGCCAGCTTTCACCCGGTCGTCGAGGTCTACCTCCAGCACCTGTTGCCGGGGGATCCCGCAACTGGTCCCGTGCCCACCAAGGACGACTATTTCCTCGGACAGTTCGACGGCAAGGATGGTCCCGACGTGCTGCCGCTCAGCGCCGGCCGTGGCTGGTTCCGTCCCGCGGGCCTGATGAACCGGCCGTTCGGCCTCGATTACGTGCCATCCGGGTTTGCCGCGACGACTGTGCCCGATCGCGCAGTGCTCGATCCGAAGCGATACGACTTCACGTTCGTGCGCCGCGAGTTCCTCGACGAAGTGCGCACGGTAGTGCTCGACGTTCGCCCCAAGGGCGGCGACCGCGAGGGCTTCAAGGGCCGTATCTGGGTCGAGGATCGCGAGTTCAATATCGTCCGCTTCAACGGCATCAGCCGCGAGGTCGATCACTCCCTCTCCCGCTTCTTTCGCAAGACGATGTCGTTCCACGTCGACAGCTGGCGCGTGAACGTGCGTCCGGGCGTGTGGTTGCCGGCCTACGTGTACTTCGAGGAGACCGACTTCAACGACTACAAGACCGCGCCGCCCGAGACCCCGCGGATCAAGGGACAGATGCGGCTCTGGGGTTATGAGCTGAAGGACTCGAACGCACCATCCTCGTTCGCGACGATCGAGATCGGCGACGGGGCTCAGGATGCGGCCGAGCAGGCGCGTCCGGTGTCACCGGTGCTGAGCCAGCGCAGGTGGGAGACGGAAGCCGAGAACAACATTCTCGATCGGCTGTCGAACGCCGGCCTCCTCGCGCCGGCGGGTCCGGTCGACGGCGTGCTCAATACGGTGTTGAACAAC
>CAMCNL010000019.1 GCA_945876205.1 Candidatus Sulfopaludibacter sp. SbA3 | reverse complement strand
AGCCGGGGTCGCCACCCGGCCCGGCTGGAACCAGATCGGTCGAAGCCAGGGCCCAGACGACCGAGCCGTCCTTGGTTCGAAGTGGGAGATCGATCTGCGCCGTTGCGTCGCGGCGGCATTGATCGAGGTATGTCGTGACGCGGTGCTGCGCGCCGTCGGGGACGAAGTCGAGCAGCGAAAGACCCTTCAGGTCGGCGGGGTCGAGGCCGAGCATGGCGGCCATGGCGGGGTTGACATAATCCGTGCAACCCGTGGCATCGAGCATCCAGATGCCCGCGCCGCGGGGCTCAACCGTGCTGGTCAGGTTCACCGCGACATTCTAGGCCACTCCTCCGCGGCACGAAGCGCCAAACCCGTGGCGACAGACGTCAGCTCGTGTCCGCCGGTGATCTTCGGAAGGCCGAACCGATCGATGAAAATGCGCCTCACGGCCGGGACGAAAGACGATCCGCCCGTCAGAAAGACGTGATCGATG
Source organism: Candidatus Sulfopaludibacter sp. SbA3 (assembly GCA_945876205.1). Classification (GTDB taxonomy): domain Bacteria; phylum Acidobacteriota; class Vicinamibacteria; order Vicinamibacterales; family UBA2999; genus CANNDT01. The sequence continues at coordinate 26,212 of CAMCNL010000019.1, read as the reverse complement.
TCGGCGGGGGAGACTCCCGTGGCGCTCAACAGCCCGTCCACGCACCCGGAGATCATCCCGAGTTCCTCGCCGATCCATCCCTCGAACTGGTCGCGTGTCACCTGAAGGCTCATCGTGACCGGATCGCAATTGAACTCGAACAGCGCCTCGGTGTCGGTGGAGAGTGCGAACTTGGTGCGTTTCACCGCCTCGTGAAGCTGGTAGCCGAGCCCGCCTTTGATCAGGTGGATGAACGCCTCGAGCCGCTCCGGGCTCGCCACATTCGCTCGAAGGCGCTCGAGCATCTCGATGTTCTTGCTCGTATTCAGAAACGACAGGTAGTGCCAGCGCTCGAGGTGCTCGTACGGCCAGCTCGGTACGGGGAGCACCTTGTCCGGCGGAGACGGATACTCCAGCCCCTTGCCAAGCCGTGGCGCCACGAGATTTCGAATGATCTTCCGGTCGAAGGAGTCGCCGGCGAGCGCCACGCCGTCGTTGCCGATGATGTCCTTCTTGGTGCGGCCGCGTGCTCTCACGCCTGGTCCGACGTGGAGAATCGAAAAATCGCTCGTGCCGCCGCCGAAATCGCCGATCAGGATCAGCTCGTCGTGCGTCAGGCTGCGTTCGTAACTGTACGCTGCCGCCACCGGCTCGTACTCAAAGACGATCTCCTCGAACCCGCCCTGTTGCAGTGCCGATCGAAGCCGCCCCTCCGCGAATGCATCGTCGGATTCGTCCCGGGCGTTCGAAAAGTGCACGGGCCGGCCGGCGACGACGCGGCGCGGCAGCGGGCCCAGCGATTCCGTCGCACTTGAGAGCAGGTGCTGGACGATGAACGCGATCATCTGCTCGAGGGAGTAGCGCTTCGAGAACACGCTGGTGCCGTCGAACCGCCGATCGGACAGGTACGCCTTGAGCGACTGAATCAGCCGGCCTTTGTCTTCGGCGTGCAAGTAACGGTCGATCGCTGTCGGCCCGGCGGACGACGTCAGCCGGGTCACCGACTCCTCACGTCGTCGTTCGAAGTACAGAATCGAAGGGAAAGTGGAGGTGGGTCCGTTCGAAGTCTCGAACGTGGCGAGGACAGAACCTTCGCCGGCCAGTGCGACGGCGCTGTTGGTGGTGCCGAAATCGACTCCCAGAGCCGAATCAGGCTGCGGCGAAAGACTCACGAAATATTGAGGATACGCGATTTAGCGGCGGGCGAGTGGTGACTGCTCGGACTCGGAACGGGTGCCGCGATTGATCACATACAGGACGGCCCGCAGTCCTCCGAGGGCGCCCGCCATGGCCGTCGCCAGCGACAGGCTCAAGATTCCGACAATGACCACGGTGTCCATGGAGAGGATATCAAGCATGCGTTGTACCGTCTTTTCGGCGGAAGCTCGCCCGGTCAGTAGGGGCTTATTTCGGGGCTGGCACCACGCTTGCTCTATCAAGTGTCAGCCACGCTCGTTCGGCACTCTGCTGGACGACAACACTCCACTCCCAATCGACGGGGGGCGCAATATGCCTCCCGGCCGCCTACTTAACGCATTCTTCCGGTTCTAGGCCTGGGCTTTAGGCTTTGCGCGTCGTGGCGTAGAACGTTTCGAGTACCGCGGTCTCGGATTCCAGGCGATGGTCGGTCGCGATGTGGGTGAAGTTGGGTCCGAGGTACTGCTTGAGGGTCGGGGCGTTCCACTCGTGTCCGGCGGTCCGGCTACCGGCAAAGCCGCGGCAGTCGTGGATCTCGCCGAGCATCGTGTCGATCGTGCCTGCTACGCGTCCCGCGGCGGCTTCTGCTGCTCCTCGATTGCTGCATGAACGATCGCGAGGAGTGCCGTGCATGCCGTGTCGACCCGTAGTGCGCGCGGCCCAAAGCTGATTTGCCGGAAGTCGTGAGCCTCGAGGAGGGCCAGTTCGAAGGCGTTCCAGCCGCCTTCCGGCCCGATGGCGATGAGCACGCGCTGATCTGGATGCTCACGGACCATCGAACCGGCGGACGTCGTGCCGCCGGGATGCGCGGCAAGGCGGAGGCCCGCGCTGAACAGCGTGTCGAGATGATCCTCGACGAGCACCTTGAGCTGCCGATGTATCGACACCGCGGGCAGCCTCGTGTCGCGCGCCTGCTGCAGCCCTTCGACGAGCAGGGGACGGTAGCAGGCCTCGTCCAGGACGTGGGTATCGAAGTAATGCCGTTCCACGCGTTCGGCATTCGTCAGGATGATCCGCCCGACACCCAGCGCGGCGAGCTGAGCCCACAGGCGCTGCATCACTTTCGGCCGGGGAAGGGCGAGCAGCACATCAACTCGTGGCCGGGGAGGAATGTCAGCGTCGAACACGCACTGCATGGTCACCCGGCCATCCGCTGCCGACAGCACCCTGCCCATCCCGAGGGGGCCATCGAGCAACCCAACTCGGACCTCCCGGCCCGGGGTCACGTGCAGCACGTTCAGGAGGTGAGCCGCGCGCCCATCCGAGACAGTGACGTGGGGCGAGCCGACGCCGTCCCGCTCATCCAGGAGGATCAGATTCACCGTCGTGTTCTAGATAAGAAAATGGAGCCGGCGAATGGACTCGAACCATCGACCTGCTGATTACGAATCAGCTGCTCTACCAACTGAGCTACACCGGCCAGGCGGGACGAACTGCCAATCGTAGCACGCGAGTTTATTTAGTGCATCGACTGGCTTCTCCGCCCTGTTCCGGCAGTTTCTCCCGGAACATCGAGTGGCAGTGGGAGCAGGCGACGCCGACTTTGTCGGCGGCATCGAGGATCTGATCCTGATCTTTGCTCTGGGCCGCCTTGTAGGCGAGCAATCCGGCCGCCCGCAGGTCAGCCACGAACTTCACGAAATCGGGATCCTGAAGCGGCACCGGCTTGCCGCTCGTGCACTGTCGTCCGGGCACGGTGATGAGCCGCGTCGCTTCGACGAGAGCGAGGCTGGCGTTCTCGACCGCTTCCCATCCGCCGTAGACGCTCTTGATCGGATCGGTGGATAACGACGGATCGGCGTCCGGTCTCACCGTAGCGAATTCGTCATGCTGGGCGGCGAAGATGACGTTGGAGCTCGGAAACAGGATGCCCCGCATCACTTGCGCGAGATTGGCCGCGGGTGCGTTCGCGGGCGGCGCCTGGGCCGCAGTGGCCGACGCGAACATCAGGAACGCAGCGGTACCGGGGAGGAACAAACGTCGCATGGACATGCGCGCACCATACTCCGGGACTGAGCCGACAAGTCTGAAGAACTCGTGAATTCTTATTCAGGAGCGTCGAACGTCGGTCTCCGCCGGCGCATCAGGCCGGATCGCGTTGTCGGCGACGTGATCGAACGAATCCTCGCCCTGCGCGGGCGCGCCATCGCCGGCCTCGCCGCCGACGTCTAGACTTAGCCCTTCTTCATCGTGACCTTCAGCTCAGACAGCTTCGCGAGCATGTCTTCGGCCGAGGTCGCCGGCTTGACGGCCGTGTCGATGGCCGTGACCTTGCCTGACTTGTCGATGTAGAAGGTCCACCGGTTGGCCATGCCGCGTGCGTTGAGCACGCCGTACTTGGTGGCCACTTCCTTTGACGGATCGCTCAGCATCGGGAAATCGGCTTCCTTCTTCTCGACCGTCGTGTCGCCCAGCTTCACCGACGTCGCCTTCGCGAACTTCATGTTGTCTTCGAGCGGATCGACGCTCGCCATGAAGTAGGCCACGTCGTATTTCTTGATCTTGTCGCCGTTCTCCGCGAGCGACTTGCACTCAATCGTGCAGCCCTGCGTGAACGCCTTCGGGAACCAGGCGATGACGACCGCCTGCTTGCCGCGATATTCCGACAGCTTGTGCGTCTTGCCGTCGGTGCCCTGCAGCGTGAAGTCGGGCGCCATGTCGCCGACCTTCACCACCGTGGGTACGGCGGGGGCCGCGTTCGGGGCCGGCGCCTGGGCCATGACGGTTACCGCGGCCAAAGCTCCAACCAATCCCATCGTCAACAGTGCACGCATTCACGAACCTCCTGGGGCGGGTCACGCCCTCGAGCGAGTTCTAGGCTTGGAACGCGGAGTATATCCCATGCATCCGGGCCTAAATGCGGTCCGCGATGCCGTGTCGTGGCGTTGAAAGAGGGATACAAAAACGTTTCTGACCGGGACTCTCAGCGATCCTGAATCCGCGTACACGCGAGGCGTTGCACGGACCTCGCGCCGGCGTGGGCACTCCTGACAAAAGTTTTACTTGACCGACCAAAAATGTCGGGGATACACTTCGCGAAGTGAAAGTGAGACTCAGTCTCACGAAATTGACGACGGTCCGAACACCCGATCTGGAGACCTATCACGCTCGTCGCATGACGTGTCCGGCGCCTCGGATTGTACTCGGCGCCTCTCCCACGTCCATGTTCGCCAGCGGTGAAGTCTCCAGCTAACGCGGCGGAGCTCATGACGATTCGTTCCTTCTTCTTCTGGCCCCATCTCGTGGCTGGCGTCTGCGCCGGTCTCATCATCCTGCTGATGTCGATCACTGGCGTCGCGCTGACCTACGAGCGTCAGATGATCGCCTGGTCTGACAGCCGGTACCGGTCGGGCCCGCCGTCGCCGGACGCCGTCAAGCTGCCGGTCGAGGCCGTGCTGACGCGGGTGCGCGCTGATCATCCTGAGCTGACACCGACGGCGGTAACGATCGCGTCGGCGCCCGATGCGCCCGTGATCGTTGCGGTCCCGCAGCGCTCGCTGCTCGTGAATGCTTACACCGGCGCGGTGATGGGGGAGAGCGCCCCCGGCCTTAGAAAGGCCATGGCGGAGATCAGGGCCTGGCACCGGTGGCTGGCGGTGACCGGCGAGGGGCGTCCCATTGCCCGCGCAATCACCGGTTGGTCCAACTTCATCTTTCTGCTGATTGTCTGCTCCGGCCTCTATCTCTGGATTCCGCGTAAATGGACCTGGGCACAGGTGAGGGGCATCGCGCTCTTCAAAGGCGGCTTGAGCGGCAAGGCGCGCGACTTCAACTGGCACAACGTCATCGGCGCCTGGTCCGCGGTGCCGCTCTTCATCGTGGTGCTGTGCGCGGTGCCGATCTCGTTTCCGTGGGGCAACGCGCTGGTGTATCGCCTTGTTGGCGAGGAACTGCCGCCGCCCGCGCGTGGCCGTGAGGCTCCGGGTCCGCGTCAGGACCGGCGTGCCGAACGCGCCTCTCTCGAGGGCCTCGACCTGCTGATGGCGCGCGCCGAGCGGCAGGTCCCAGGCTGGCGAACCATCAATCTTCGAATTCCGATGTCACCCACGGCCCCTGCGGTCTTCGCGATTGACCGTGGAGACGGCGGGCAGCCTCAGTTGCGATCGACGCTCACCCTCGATCGCGGGACGACGAACGTCGTGACCTACGAGGCGTTCTCGGATCTGACGCTCGGACGCCGCATTCGAAACGTGATGCGCTTCGCGCACACAGGCGAGGTCCTCGGTATTCCCGGTCAAACGATTGCCGGTCTGGCGTCGGCGGGCGGTGTGGTGCTGGTGTGCACGGGCATCCTGCTTGCCTGGCGCCGCTTCCGCACCTGGCTCCGGCGCCGATCGGATCGGACGGAGCTCAATTCAACCTCGGCGCGCAGCGCCGCGGCCTAGCACTCATACGGAACGGAAAACGATCATGAAGCCACGTACGTTCACGCACGCTCATGCCGCGCGCCCCCGTCGGCGCCGCCGTGGCACCGCCCGGCTGTTCGTCCTCGGCGCCGCCGTGATGACCTCGGCGACCGTGGGAGGGAAGCTGGCGCCGGTGGTCCATGCGCAGGAGGTCAGGCCCGCGGCGTCACAGGCTGCCGCGATTCGTTTCGACATTGCGGCCGGCTCTCTCGACCGTGTGATCGCCGACTACCAGCGGGTGACCGGCCTGCAGGCCGTGTTCACCGATCCGGGCCTGGGGATGATTCAGTCCGCCGGCGTGTCGGGCGTGTTCACTCCCGAAGAGGCGATGCAGCGGCTGCTCATGGGGACTTCCGTGCGCGCGATGTTTTCGGGCACCACCGTCACGCTGGAGATTGGAGGCGTCGCCGAGTTCGTCCAGGTGACCGGTGAGGCGCCGGCGCCCTCGTCACCGAAGTACACCGAACCGATTCGCGATATCCCGCAGACCATCGTCGTGATTCCACAGGCGGTGTTCCAGGAACAGGGCGCGACATCTCTCCGCGATGCGCTCAGGAACACTCCTGGCATCACGCTCACCGCGGGAGAGGGAGGCACCGCGCCGGGTGACAACCTGCTCATCCGCGGCTTCAGCGCGCGCAACGATGTCTATATAGATGGCGCACGCGACCCCGGCGTCGTCAGCCGCGACACGTTTAACACCGAAGCGGTCGAAGTGGCCAAGGGACCCTCGTCCGTGACCGCCGGCCGCGGCTCGACCGGCGGGTCGGTGAACCTCGTGACGAAGGCCGCCAACCTCCAGGACTCCGCATCGGCGCGGCTGACCGGCGGGAACGCTGACTACAAGCGTGGCACGCTCGACGTGAACCGCCGCGTGAGCCAGAGCGTGGCGTTTCGCCTCAACGGCATGTGGCAGGACGCAGGCGTGCCCGGCCGTGACGAGGTGACGCAAAAGGGATGGGGCTTCGCGCCGTCGGTCGGATTCGGTCTCGGCACGCCGACGCAGGTGACGGTCGGTTATCAGCACCTGCAGCAGAACAACCTGCCCGACTACGGACTGCCGGGCACCCTGCCGGATCTCGCCGTCGCGTCTGGTCAGACCGTCGACAATCTCGATTTCAGCAACTTCTACGGCTTGCTCGACCGCGATCACGAGAAGATCGCGTCGGACGTCGCGACGGTGACCGTCGACCATCAATTTGACCGTGCGCTCAGCCTGCGGAACCTGACGCGCTACGGCAGGAACAACCTCGATCGCGTTGTCACCCCGCCGCGCGCGGCGTCGGCCGCCAACGGCGGCGCGGACCCCGGCTTCAACCCGGCCGTGCCCCAGATTCGCCGCACCGATACCAAGTATCAGTTTCGCGACGACCAGACGGTGACCAACCAGACCGATCTGACGGCGAGCTTCGAGACGGGTGCGATTGCGCATTCGGCTGACATCGGTATCGAGATCGCGAGGGATCGCCAGCCGAGTTACGCCATGACGGACGCCTTTACCAACGGCCGTCCGCCCGTGACGGATCTCTTCAATCCCGATCCCGGCCAGTCGTACTCGGCCGCGCTCGTCCGCACGGGTGCGACGTCTGAAGCGCGCGCCACGTCGGCGGCGGTCTACGCGTTCGACACGGTGAAACTGACCGACCAGGTGCAGGTTGACCTGGGTGCGCGATGGGATCGGATCAGCGTCGACTACGACACGGTGGCGACCACCGGCGTCGCGTCGAGCTTCGGCCGCACTGATCAGGCCCTGAGCGGACGCGCCGGCGTGGTCTACAAGCCGGTCACCCGCGCGTCGCTCTACGCCGCGCTCAGCACCTCGTTCAACCCGTCGTACGACGGCACCTTCGGGCTGACTCTGGCCGGCACCGGCGTGAACAACGCCGCGCTGCCCCGGAGCGGAGCCGCAACGTCGAGGTGGGGACGAAGTGGGATCTGCGTACCAACCTCTTTGTCACCGCCGCACTGTTCCAGACCGAGAAGACCAACGCCAAGACCACGGATGCCTCCGGTGCCACTGTGCTCGCCGGCGACCAGCAGGTGACGGGTGTCGCACTCGGCGTTTCGGGAAATATGACGTCGCGCTGGGGCGTCTTCAGCGGACTCTCGCTCATGAACGGCGAGGTGAAGGAGTCGGGTGTGGCGGCGGAAGTCGGCCGGCGCCTGTCCTACGTGCCGAAGACCTCATTCAATGCGTGGACGACTTACCGGCTGCCCGCTGGTCTGACCCTGGGCGGCGGCGCGCAATTTACCGACGGCTACTTCTTCAACAACACGAATGCGCTGACGACCGAGAACGCCGCGGCCATCCAGCGGCTGATGCGCTACTGGCTCTTCAACGCGGTCGCCATCTTCGAGGTGAACTCGCACCTGAATCTCCAGGTGAACGGGACGAACCTCGCTAACGAGCACTACGTCGACCGGGGCTACACCGGTCATTTCATTCCGGGCGCCGGACGGGCCGTGTTGATCAGCCCTGTGTTTACCTTCTGAACGATTGTGTGACGCAATGCTTTTGCAAATTCCCGACGTACTGACCTCCGAGCAGGTCGCGCACGCGCGCTACCAGCTCGAGACCTCGAAATGGGTCGACGGCCGCGTGACCGCCGGCTATCAGTCGGCGCTGGTCAAGGACAACATGCAGCTGCCGGAGGACCATCCAGTCGCCCGGGAACTGGGCGACATGATCCTGGAGTCGCTCCAGCGGAATGCGTTGTTCGTCTCCGCCGCCCTGCCGCTGCGCGTGTTTCCGCCATTGTTCAACTGTTACCGGGGCGGACACTCGTTCGGCAATCACGTCGACAATGCCATCAGGCAGATCAAAGGCACGCCGCTTTGCATCCGCACCGACCTGTCCGCAACGCTGTTTCTCGCCGAGCCCGACGAGTACGACGGCGGAGAGTTGCAGGTCGAAGACACCTACGGATGCCACAGCGTGAAATTGCCGGCGGGGCACATGGTGCTCTATCCGTCGACCAGCCTGCATAACGTCCAGCCGGTGACCCGCGGCGCGCGTATCGCCTCGTTCTTCTGGATCCAGAGCATGGTCCGTGACGATGCGGAGCGGACGCTGCTGTTCGATCTCGACACGGCCATCCAACGCCTGTCCCTGGACATCCCGGATCATCCCGCCGCCGTGCAACTCACCGCCGTGTACCACAACCTGGTCCGTCGCTGGGCCCACGTGTAGCCCGCCACACGCCGGCCGGGAAGACAGACCGAGCGTCACGATGCCGTCGGGCTATGATTGCGGTTGTCTGTGGAGGCTGTCATGCGGATCGTGATTGCGATGGTCCTCTTGCTCGTGCATGTCTCGCCGGCGATTGGGCAGACCAACACCGCCGAGATCAGCGGACTCGTCGTCGATGCGTCCGGCGCGGTCCTTCCGGGGGCGGCCGTGACAGCCCGTCACCCGGCGAGCGGTACCGTCGTCGAGCGTGTCACCGATGCCGCAGGGCGGTTCTTCCTCCCGGCGCTCCGCATCGGCGAATGGGAAGTCACGACGGTGCTCAATGGATTTGCCCCCCATACCGAGAACATCGTGCTCGAGATCGGCCGGACGATCGGTCTGACGATCACGCTCGGCGTGGGTGCGGTGACCGAACAGGTCACCGTCGAGAGTCGGGCTACCCTGCTTCAGACGCGGACCGCCGAGGTCAGCGACGTCATCGAGAATCGTGAGGTCGTGCAGCTTCCGCTCAACGGCCGGAGCTTTCTCGCGCTGGCGCAGTTGAGCGACGCGGTCGTCCTTCCGCCCGGCGGCACGCGCGGCGAGGCGCTTCAGCAGGCAGGGCCCCTTCCCAACGTCGGCGGACAGCGGTCCGGACACAACATCTACATGTTGGACGGCACCAAGGTGACCGACGAGCTCTTCAATAACCTCGTGATCAATCCATCGATCGATTCGATTGCGGAATTCAAGATCCAGAAATCGATGTACCCGGCGGAGTTCGGCGGCAAGGCCTCGGCGCTGATCAACGTCGCCACGAAAGCGGGCTCCAACGCGGTGCACGGCAGCGCCTTTGAGTTTCATCGGAACGACGCGCTCGACTCGCGCAATTTCTTCAGTCCTGCGGATCAGTCGATTCCGCCGCTGCGCCAGAATCAGTACGGCGGGACGGTCGGGGGGCCGCTCGTGCAGAATCGAGCGTTTATCTTCGGCAGCTACGAAGGCACGCGCATGCGCCGGTCGCTGACGCGCATGTTCTCGGTGCCCTCTGCCGCCGCTCGCTCGGGAAACCTTGCAGGTCTCGGCGCCGTCTGCGATCCGCTGACGATCCCGACGACCGGTGCCTGCACGCCGTTTGCGAATAACCAGATTCCGGCCGGTCGGATCGACCCGATCGCCGCCGCGCTCCTCGCGCACGTGCCGCTGCCGACCTCTGGTGCCGCGTTGCAGAACCTGACATCGGTGGAGCCATCGACCCGCGATCTGGATCAGTTCAGCGTGCGCCTCGATCACCGCCTGACAGATGCCGATCAGCTATTTGGCCGGTTCAGCACCTTCAATGCGGAAGAGTTGCAGCCATTCGGCACCAGCGTCCTGCAGGAGGCGCTCGTGCCCGGGTTCGGCCGGTCGTTGACCACCACGACGCGCAACCTCGTGGCCAGTCACTCACGCGTGTTCGGCCGCTCACTGCTGAACGAAGTACGTGTCGGGTGGATGACGGTCTCGGGCGGTCAGCTCAGTCTGAATCGCGGGGTGGATTTTGCCGGCCAGGTCGGGCTGTCGGGGGTCACCCGCGATCCGCGCGACGTGGGCTTCCCGCAGATTTCCACGGGCGGGCTGTATGGCGCGATGGGCGACCCGACGGTGTTCACGACACGCGACAATCAGCACGTCGAACTGTTCGACAACGTCACGTTGGATCGCGGTGCGCATCGCCTGAAGTTCGGGGCCTACTACTTCCGCCTGCAACTTCGGCCCGAGCAGTCGGACAACGCGCGCGGCGCTTTCACCTACACCGGGCAATTCACCGGCAACGCGTTCGGAGACTTCCTGCTCGGATACCCGACATCGGCCACCTCCGGCATCGGGCGGGGCGACGAAAACGGACGCACCAACTGGGTCCACCTCTACGCCCAGGATGACTGGCAGGCGCGCAGCAACCTCACGTTCAATCTCGGCCTGCGCTACGAGTACAACCAGCACATGTACGACGTGAACAACCGGCTGTCGTCCATCGACCTCTCGGTGCCGGGCGGGCGGTTCGTCATCGCGACCGACGACGACAACGCGATCGATTCGAGCGCGACGCCGCTCCTGCCGCTCATCCCGATCCCGTACGTGACATCCCAGGAGGCGGGGTGGGATCGGGGCCTGATGGATCCGAGCACCGTGCGACTGGCCCCGCGCACGGGATTCGCGCTGAGTCTGGCTGATTCCCGCGCGGTGATCCGCGGCGGCTACGGCATCTTCCTGAACCAGTGGGCGTACAGCGTGCAGACCGCGTTCGCGCGCAATCTGCCGTTCTTCTTTACCAAGCAGGTCGACGTGCCGGCGCAGCAGCAGGTGCCGGCGTTGCAGACGCGCGACATTTTGACCAGCAGTGCCACCGGCACCATCGGCGGCAACATCATGGACTACGACTTCAACGTCGAGTACAGCCAGACGTGGAGTGGCGGCCTGCAGTACGAGTTGTTCCCCTCGACGATGGCCGAAGTGTCGTATATGGGAACGTGGACGCTCGGGGCTGACAACGCGACGATCCGCAACGTGCCCGAGCCGGGTGCCGGTGCGATCCAGGCTCGCCGGCCGATTCCGCAACTGAGCCGCATCAATGCGATCCGGTTCGACGGCAAGTCGATCTACCACGGCGTCACGTTCAAGACCGAGCGCCGGTTGACGCGTGGCTGGGCGTACAACGTCAGCTACACGCTTTCCCACTCAAAGGATGACGCCTCGAGTCCTGGCGCGACCGAGTCGGAAGCGAACGTGCCCCAGAATGTCCGGAACGTGTTCGACGAAACCGGGGAGTGGGCGCTATCGAGCTTCGACCATCGTCATCAGTTCATCGCCAGCGGCGTGGTTGAGATCCCCTTCTTCGGCGAAGCCGGCGACGTCGCCAAGGCGGTCTTCGGCGGCTGGCGCGCGAATGCGATCTTCATCGCGCAATCGGGCGCGCCGTTTACGGTCAACCTGAGCGTCGATCGCGCCAACGTCGGCGCGGGACCGGCGCAGCGTCCCGACCAGGTGGCGGATCCGAATCTGCCCGGCGATCGAACGCCGCAGCGCTGGTTCGACACGGGGGCGTTCGCGCTGCCGGCGGTGTTCACATTCGGGAGTGCGCCGCGCAACAGCGTGATCGGGCCAGGATTTGCCAACCTGGACTTCGCGCTGGCGAAAACGTGGAGAACCGCCGGCGCCTCGATCCTGGAGTTCCGGTGGGAGATCTTCAACCTGCTCAACCGGGCAAACTTCGATCTGCCCAATAGGACGTTCGGCAATCCCAACTTTGGCCGCATCTTCAGCGCCAAGGCGCCACGCGAAATGCAGTTAGGTGTGCGCCTGGCGTTCTGACAGCTCGTCGTGCACCCGGGCGCGTTCGCGGTCGATTTGTTCGGGAGTGGCGCCAAGTCGCCGCAGCACCGCTTCGGTCATCGCCAGCGCGACCTCGCCTTCGCCTGAAAACACCTGCCCGGCCCCGGCGTCGCGCAGCGTGCCGACGTCACGAAGATAGGCGCCGCGGGCGATGACGTGCAACTGAGGGTTGAGCTCGCGCGCGTTCCGGATTGTCTCTGAGGCGCCGCTGTCGGCGCCGCTCACGATCAGCGTGTCCGCATGGCGCACCCCCGCTGTGATGAGCGTATCGAGGTGCCGCGCGTCGCCGTAGACGGCGGACGTGCCCTCCTGCTGCAGCGCCTTCACCGTGTCCATGTTCAGCTCGATGACGGTGGGCGAGATGTCGTTATCGCGCAGCAGCCGCGCCACGGTCCTGCCGGTTGGACCGTAGCCCACCACCACGGCGCGCTCGCGTGGGTTCAGGGAAGAGGACCGGGGGTCGGTTGCGGGTTCCTCGTTCCGGGTTCTGGCCGTTCCGAACATACCGGAACGGCCAAGCCAGCGTTCGGCGGGATCCGCCATCCTGGACAAGAGCGGTGTCAGCGTGATCGACGCGATCGAGACGGCCACGACGATGTTCATCGCCTCGGGCGGAAGGATGGCGAGGTCGCGGCCGAGCACGGAGAGGATGAACGAGAACTCGCCAATCTGACCGATCGAGAACGCGACGGTCAGCACCGTTCTCAGTGGGTATCGCATCAGCCACATGACGAGCGAGGCGACGAGCGGCTTGCCGATCATCACGGCGAGCATCGCCGCGACCACGAGTCCCGGCGCACGCACGACCGCCAATGGATCGAGCAGCATGCCCACCGACACGAAGAACAGGACGGCGAACGCGTCGCGCATCGGGAGCGCTTCCGTGGCCGCGCGAAGGCTGTAGTCAGAGCGGCCGACGACAAGGCCAGCGAGGAAGGCGCCGAGTGGCATCGAGACACCGAAGGCGGTCGAGCCTGCCGCGATGCCGAGCGCCAGCACCAGGATCGTCAACGTGAACAGCTCACGCGACCTGGTGGCCGCCACGCGGTCGAGCAGCGTGGGGATCAGCCGCGGTCCCACCATCGCGGTCACGGCCACCAATCCCGCGACCTTCGCCAGCGTGAGCGCCGCGCTCGTGGCGATTCGCGCCGGCGTGGCGCCGCCGGCGAACACCGCGGGCAGGAGCACCAGGACGATCACCGTGAACACGTCCTCGACGACGAGCCAGCCGATCGCGATATGGCCCGCCGACGTGTGCAGCTCGCGGTTGTCCGCGAGCACGCGGACGAGAACGACCGTGCTGGCGACCGAGAGGGTGAGGCCAAAGACGATGGCCGACGCCAAGGGCCAGCCGTAGAGGCGCGCCGCCGTCGCGCCAAGCCCGATCACCGCGACGCTCGCCAGCAACGCGCCGGGCAGCGCCACGCGCCGCACCGCCAGCAGTTCTTCGATCTTGAATTGCAGGCCGACGCCGAAGAGCAGCAGGATGACGCCGATTTCGGCCAGTTGCTCGGCGAGCATCTGGTTGGCGATAAATCCTGGCGTGTGGGGGCCAAGCGCCACGCCGGCGATCAGATACCCGACGATCGGCGAAAGGCCGATGCGCTGCGTCAGGTAGCCAAAGACCAGCGCGGCGCCAAGGCTGCCGGCCAGCGTGAGGATCAGGTCGAGTTCGTGCATCGGGTAGCTGAATGGCTCGGTAGCTTGGTCGCCAGGGTCGCCAGGCCGAGTCGCAAGGTTACCCCAGCGACTCAGCTACCGAGCCACCCGCCTACGGCGTCCCCGTCGCGGTGTAGCGGCTCGAGGGCCGCCCACGTCGAACATCCGCCACGAACCGAGCGAGTCGAGGTCGACGTGCGGTGCAAGGCGGGGGATTTTCGGCTCACTCAGCCCAGCTTGAAGCGCCCGAACCGTCGGTAGTACCATTTAAAACTTACCGTTCCGGCGAAATTGGTCACAGTGGATACACCGTCAAGGAAACCCCCGGTCCGCGGCCCGCTCATCGTTCGAGGGGCCCGCACGCACAACCTGAAGAACATCGACGTCACGCTGCCGTCTGGCAAGCTGGTGATCATCACCGGCGTCAGCGGGTCGGGGAAGTCCTCGCTCGCCTTCGACACGATTTACGCGGAAGGGCAGCGCCGGTACGTCGAGTCGCTGTCGGCCTACGCCCGCCAGTTCCTCGAGCGGATGGAGAAGCCCGACGTCGACCGTGTCGAGGGGATCAGCCCGGCCATTGCGATCCGGCAGAAGAACAGCATTCGCAACCCGCGCTCGACGGTTGGCACGACCACCGAGATCCACGACTACATGCGGCTGCTCTTCGCCCGCGTCGGCAGGACCTTCTGTCGCCAGTGCGGCCAGGAGGTCATCCGCGAGACATCTGAAGTCGTCTCCCGCCGCCTGAGCGAACTGCCCGAAGGCACGCGCGTCATGATCGGCTTCGAGCTGCCGGTGGTGGCGATGTCGACGCGCGCGGCGAGCGACGCGGAGGCGGTGGACGAAGCGGTCGACGGCGACGCCGGGTCCGAAGAGAAGAAGGAGAAGAACGGTGTCGATCCGGTGGCGGAAACGCTCAATCTTCTCCGCCGGCGAGGATTCGGGCGGCTGCTCCTCGACGGCCGTGCCGTGGTCTTCGAAGAGATCGACGCCGCGGCGCTGAAGGGTCGCACGTCGCTCGAGGTGATCGTCGACCGCCTTCGCATCGAAGGCGATCTTCGCAGCCGCCTCACCGGTTCGATCGAGACCTCCTATCAAGAGGGTGGCGGGGCCGCGTTTGCCATCGTCATGCCGATGGAACCCGGAACCGGGAACCCGGAACCGGTTCGCATTGTTTTTTCAGAACGATTTGAGTGCCGTGCCTGCGGGATTACCTACGAGACGCCGCAGCCGCGCCTCTTCTCCTTCAACAACCCCTTCGGCGCCTGCCCGACCTGCCACGGCTTCGGCAACATCATCGAGCTCGACATGGACCTGGTCGTGCCCGATCAGTCGAAGTCGATCAACCAGGGTGCGATCGAACCGTGGAGCAAGCCGCACTACCGCGCGCAGCTCGCCGAGCTCAAGCGCGCGGCGAAGACGTCCGGCACCCGCCTCGACGTGCCGTGGGTTGACCTGACTCCGGAAGAGAAGCTCTTCGTCATCGAAGGCGGGGAAGACTTCGACGGCATCCGCGGCTTCTTCCGCTGGCTCGAGCGCAAGAAGTACAAGGTGCACGTCCGCGTGTTCCTGAGCCGCTACCGCGGCTACCTGCCGTGCCCCGACTGCGGGGGTGCACGTCTGCGCCGCGAGGCACGCGACGTCCGCGTTGGCGGGCGGACGATCGACGTCGTGTCGGCGCTGACGGTGCGCGAGGGGCAGCAGTTCTTCGCCGATCTCGAATTGAGCGAGAAGGACACGGCGGTCGCCGACAAGGTGCTCAAGGAGATCCGCCGCCGGCTGTCGTTCCTGAGCGACGTCGGTCTCGACTACCTGACGCTCGACCGCTTGTCGTCGACGCTCTCGGGCGGCGAATCGCAGCGCATCAACCTGGCCACGTCGCTCGGGTCAGCGCTCGTGGGCACGTTGTATGTGCTCGACGAGCCGTCAATCGGCCTGCACTCCCGCGACAACCAGCGGCTCATCGACATCCTGCTGCAGCTCCGCGACCAGGGCAACACGGTCATCGTCGTTGAACACGACGAAGACATGATCCGCGTCGCCGACCATATCGTCGACATCGGCCTCGGGGCGGGCGAGCAGGGCGGGCGTGTGGTGTTTTCAGGAACGCTCGAGGGGTTGCTCCAGGAGCCGCGGTCGCTCACGGCGAAGTACCTGCGCCACGAGCTGGCGATCCCGGTGCCATCGCCGCGGCGCAGGGGAGTAGGCCAGAAGATCAGGCTCAAGGGCGCCGTCGAGCATAACCTCAAGAACATCGACATCGAGATCCCGCTCAATACCTTTACGTGCGTCACCGGCGTGAGCGGATCCGGCAAGTCGACGCTCGTGCACGACGTCCTGTATGCGGCTATCAAACGGGCGAAGGGTGACTGGGATCGCCGCGTCGGTACGTTCCGCACGCTCGAAGGTCTCGACTTCATCTCCGGCACCGTGCTCGTCGATCAGACGCCGATCGGCCGGACGCCGCGGTCCAATCCGGTCACCTACCTCAAGGCCTTCGATCCGATCCGCGAGCTGCTCGCCTCGACCAAGGACGCCAAGGCGCGCGGCCTGACGGCGAGCCACTTCTCGTTCAACGTGCCGGGCGGCCGCTGCGAGGCGTGCCAGGGCGAGGGCGAGGTGCGCGTCGAGATGCAGTTTCTCGCGGACGTCTTCGTCCCGTGCGAGCAGTGCGACGCGATGCGCTTCAAGCCGCAGGTGCTGGAGGTCAAGTACAAGGGGAAGAACGTCCACCAGGTGCTGGACATGACCGTGCGCGAAGCGCTGACGTTCTTCAGCACCTCGCCCAAGGTGCTGCGGCGTCTGCAAGTGCTCGACGAGGTTGGCCTCGGCTACCTGCGCCTGGGACAGCCGGCGACGACCCTGTCGGGAGGAGAAGCGCAGCGCATCAAGATCGCCGCGCACCTGGCGACGTTTGGCGGCGACCGCCTGCTCTACATCCTCGACGAGCCGACGACCGGCCTGCATTTCGATGACATCGCGAAGCTGCTTGCCGCCTTCCGCAAGCTGGTGGAGGCGGGGCACACGCTGCTGGTCATCGAGCACAACCTCGACGTGATCAAGACGGCCGACTACCTGATCGATCTCGGGCCCGAAGGCGGCGACGCCGGCGGCCACGTCGTCGCCGTCGGCACGCCCGAGCAGGTCGTGCAGGTCGAGGCGTCCTATACCGGCAAGGCACTCCGTGAGGTGCTCGCCGCCGGCCGTTCGAATGCCTACGCGACGAGATGACCGTTCGGCCCGTTCGGATCATCCGGACCGTTCGTCACGTCCTCGTTCCGTTCCCGTTCTCACTCGATCGTTTTACAGTCGACCAACGCTGACCGTCGCCGAGGAACTGCTCGGCAAGGTGCTCGTGCATCGCACGCCTGGCGGTGTGGCTGCCGGGATGATCGTCGAGACCGAGGCCTACATCGGCGAAGACGATCCCGCCTGTCACGCGGCGCCCGGTCCGACCAGGCGTAATGCTCCGCTCTATGGACCGCCGGGCCTCGCCTACGTCTACCTGAACTACGGCATCCACTACCTGGTCAACGCCGTCACCGAGGCCGAGGGTCATCCGGCCGCCGTGCTGATTCGCGCGCTTCAGCCGGTGGAAGGGCTCGCGCTGATGCAGACGCGCCGGGCGCCAGACGGGCATCACATCGATGACGACGATCTCTGCCGCGGACCGGGAAACCTGACGCGCGCGCTCGGCATCATGCTGACCGACAACCTGCTCGATCTGACGTCGAGCAACCTCGTCGTTGAAGATCGAGGTCTGACGGGCGGAAAAGTAGCGTGGGGATCTCGGATCGGGATTCGAGTGGGAGTGGAGAAGCCGTGGAGATGCTGGGTTGAAGGACACCCGTCGGTGTCAGGCGCAAAAGCAAGAAGGCGGACCTGAAAGGTCCGCCTCTACTGACAACTGATAACCGACAACTGATCAGTGATGTTCGTCGGTGACGAGGTGCGGACCGTCTTTTTCGACGCACAGCGGCGGCTCGACGAGCGCATCCGTCGGGTCGGTTCTGAGCCGCAGCGTGCGGGGCGTCAGCTCCCACAGCTTGGTCATCACGTCGGGATCTTCGACGGTCGCCGAGTACGACAGCACGTCGCCGTCGCGCTTCAGCTTTTCAACCACGTGCATCTTGTCGGTGTGGAACCAGCCGTCGCCGTCGAGCCATGACTCGTCGGTGATCTGCGTGACGTCGACGACGAGCGTGTCGCCGTCCCAGCGGCCGATTGAATCACCCATCCAGGACGGATCGACGTCCTGGCGATGTGGACGGCCATCGGTATAGATGACGCGAAAGGCCTTGCTGGCTTCGTAGAGAAACACGACCTGACCAGGCGTTTGTACGATCTGGTTGGGCGGTCCCATGCGCGGCACGCCTTCGGGCTTGCAGTAGAAGGCCGGGTCGAGCCGCGTCTGGCGATCCGAGAAGTCTTTCAGCTTCGCCGCCAGCTCGGGTTTGTAGGGCGGCTTGTTGGGAACCGCCGCCTTCCGCGCGACGCCCCGCTTGTCGAGCGCCTTGAAGAGATCCTGTCCCTCGAACGGGTCGGCTCCTTCGAGCGGAAACAACACCACCGTGGTGTTGCCCTGCTGAATCGCGGTCGAGCCCACCTGCGGGGCGCCGGGATTGCCGCCTCTCCAGATGCCACTGAGATCGGGATGTCCGTCAGCGGTGCGGGGCGTGGGCTTGGCGGGCGCGGACTTCGCCGTCGCCGCTGGCGCTTGCGCGCCGACGTTCACCGCCGCGACGCCAACCATGAGACACGAGGCGAGCAGGACGCGTGACAACTTCATGGCTACTTCACCTTGCTGGCCTGTTCCGGATCGCCGAGCCAGATCACCAACTCGTGTCCGTCGGCGAACGTGATCTTGCGGAGAAACGCGAGCGGCGATCCGTTCCGCGCCTTGAAGGCGAGGAGCGTCACCTTCTGGCCGAGTCCGAGCGTTTCTTTCGTCAACCCACCGCGACGAAGGGTGCTGGGCGGAAAGGTTTCGACTTCCCACGCGCTGACCTTGCCCGCCTGGTCCGCGACGTCGACGTGCAGGTAGACATGCGGGTTCACCCATTCGACCTTGGTGATGACGCCGTTCAAGGTCACCGGCTGGCTCTCGTCGAACTGGGCGGCCAGCGAGTGGTGAGCGAGCACGGGCGCAGCCGCGGCGGCGAGCGCCACGATCATCAGCAGGGCAGTGACTGATATTCGCATAGGGCAATTAAAACATGAAAACGCCGCGTATAATCGCCCCCAATCTTCACGTTTCCCCCAAATCTCAGCCGGGAGTATCAGCGATGGATCGAATGAGCCGACGAGGCTTCCTTGGAACCGCCGGAATGGCCGCCGGGATGGGCGCTGTCCTGCCCGCGCTCGGCGCCGGCACCGCCGGCGCGCAAACCGGCGAGACGGCCATCGCCGTGGAGAAGAACGTCGTCTTTGGCAAGGGCGGCGAGATGGATCTCAAGTTGGACATCTACAAACCGCCGGCCGGCAC
Organism: Candidatus Sulfopaludibacter sp. SbA3; assembly: GCA_945876205.1. GTDB lineage: Bacteria > Acidobacteriota > Vicinamibacteria > Vicinamibacterales > UBA2999 > CANNDT01. Next base: position 6,945 of record CAMCNL010000019.1, on the reverse strand, counting down.
CGAGAAGCGCATGGCGACCATTCATGTCCACGGCGGAGGATTCACCGGTGGCAGCAAGGACACGCTCAGCGAGCGCATCCTGCCGTTCGCGCGGCGCGGCTACGTTGCCGTCGCGGCGCAGTATCGCCTTGCCGGGCAGGCCAAGTGGCCGTCGCAGATCGACGACGTGAAGTCGGCGATTCGCTGGACGCGGGCGAACGCGGCGATGCTCGGCATCAATCCCGATCGGATTGCGATTGTCGGCTACTCCGCCGGCGGCTTGCTCGCGCTCAACGCGGCAGGCCTTCAGGATCCGCCGGTGGCAGCCTGCGCCGCGTTCTACGCGGTCACTGACGAGCCGAGCCCGATCCTGCCCGAGGGGCTCGATGCCGCCGCGCGCCGCGCGACGACGCCTGCGACCAACATCTCGGCGCGCTTCGCGCCCACCGTGTTGTTTCATGGCGTGGCCGACACCACCGTGCCGATCGAGAGCAGCCAGAAGTTCTTCCAGATGCTCCGCGAGGCCAAGGTGACGACCGAGCTGCACACCTACGCAGGCGCGCCGCACATCTTCGACCAGGTGCCGGCATTTGCCGCGGCGTCGGCGCTGATGTTCGACCTCTTCGTCGATCGATACGTCCTGAATCCTCGACCATTTCTTCCACCACGGAGGGGCTGATGCGAACGCTGACTGGTGTCCTCGTACTGGCGACTTTCATCCTGTCGGGCAGCATGCTGGCCGCCCAGACGCGCGAGCAGGGACCGTGGTGGCCGTCGAAGTACGGCGCCAGGGATCAGGCGGGCGCCTCGAACCTGATCACTCCTGAGAAGATCATCAAGGCGCTGCGCATCCCGAAGACCGGCCAGGCCTACGAGCTGGGGCGCATCTACGAACCGAGCATGCCGCAGTACGGCAACCGTCCCTACTATCTCAACGTCCAGCCCGCGCCCATCCCGCAGAAAGAAGGCGAGGGGGTTGCGCACGGCGACTACTTCACCGGCTACCTCGGACAGATGGGCACCCAGTTCGATGCGCTCGGCCACCAGGGCGAGGCGCTGAAGATGGCCGATGGTTCGGTGAAGATGCTCTTCTACAACGGCTTCACCGAGCAGGAGTTGACCGGGGGGAACCGCGGCCAGGGAGGGCTCGAGGCACTGGGCGTCGAGCACGTCAAGCCGATCATCACGCGCGGCATCCTCGTCGACGTCGCTGGATACAAGAACGTCGAGGTGCTCGGCAGCCGTTACGAAGTGACGCTCGCTGACGTCCGCGGTGCGCTGGCGAAGCAGGGCGTATCCGAAGACAGCATCGAGGCGGGCGACGCCATCCTGTTCAACTACGGATGGGCGGTGAACTGGAACAATCCCGCCAAGTACAACGACAGCCGTTTCTTCGTCGGTGAAAACCAGGGATCACCCGGCATCGGCATCGAGGTCGCGCGCTGGCTGATCTCGAAGAACGTATCGATGGCCGGCGCCGACAGCTGCTGCGTCCAGGTGCAGCCGGGGCTGACGCCCAATGCCGGCAACGTGCACCACGAGCTGTTCTTCGCGGGCATCTTCCTGCTCGAGAACATGGATCTGCGAGAGCTGGCGCGCGACCGCGTCTACGAGTTTCTGTATCTGAACCTGACGGAACGAATCAAGGGTGCGACCGGCTCGCCCGTGCGGCCGGTCGCGATCAGGTAGCCGTCATGCCGACGACACTCACCGTCAACCGGCGTGTGGTCGAAGTCGAAGCGGCGCCGGACACGCCGCTTCTGTACGTGCTGATGAACGACCTCGAGCTGCAGGGGCCGCGCTTCGGCTGCGGCCTCGCGCAGTGCGGTTCGTGTTCGGTGCTCGTCGACGGCGTCGAGACGCGCTCATGCGTCACGCCGCTCGAGCGCGTCGCCGGCAAGTCGATCACCACGCTCGAGGGGCTGTCCGCCTGGTACGCGCAGCAGAAGAAGCTGGCGACTGCGCCTGACCTCCATCCCCTCCAGCAGGCGGTGATCGACGAGCAGGCGATCCAGTGCGGCTACTGCTACAACGGGCTGATCGTCAAAGGCGCGGAGCTGTTGTCACAGAACGCGCAGCCCACCGACCAGCAGATTCGCACCGCGATGAACGGACATCTCTGCCGGTGCGGCACCTATCCGCGGATGATGAAAGCGATCCAGCGGGCCGCGCGGACGATGGCTGGAGGTGCGGCATGAGCGAGCCGACGACACCGGGCGCGTTTCCGCGACGCGACTTTCTGAAGGCAGGCGGCGCGCTGATGGTGGGATTTGCGATCGGCGTGCCGGTGGCTGCGCAGCAGCCCGCAGCCGGTCTTCCAGGCGCACCCGATCCCAATCGGCTGGACACCTGGGTGGCTATTCACAGCGACAACACGGCGACGATCTTCATCGGCTTCGTCGAGCTCGGGCAGGGCAACTCGACGGCGTTGCTCCAGATCGCGGCCGAGGAGCTCGACCTCGAGATGTCGCAGGTGAAGACCGAGCGTGTCGAGACGGGCAAGACGCCCAACCAGGGCGGAACGGTCGCCAGCGCATCGATCAGTCGCGGCGGCCCTCAGATCCGTCTCGCCGCGGCCGAGGCACGGCAGGCACTGCTTGGCCTGGCGTCGGTGAGACTTGGCGTTCCACCGGAACGGCTCATGGTGTCTCGCGGCGTGGTCTCCGTCGTTGGCGAGGCATCGACGTCCGTGACCTACGGGGCGCTGATCGGCGACCGTCGCTTCGACGTCACCTATACGGGCGAGGCTCCGCTCAAGGACTACCGCTCGTACACGGTGGTCGGTACGAGCGTGCCTCGCCATGACATCCCGGCGAAAGCCCGCGGCACCTACGTCTACATGCACCACGTGCGCGTGCCGGGAATGCTGCACGGCCGCATCGTGCGTCCCCGCGGCCAAGGCGCCTATGCCGATGGCCTGCGCGTCGTCAGCGTGGATCCGTCTTCGATCGACGGTATCCGCGGCGCCCGCGTCGTCCGCCGCCGCGATTTTATTGGCGTGGTGGCGACCGATGAGTGGGGCGCGGTGCGAGCCGCCCAACAGCTCAAGGTCGTGTGGGATACGCCCGCGTCGCTCCCCGCGACGCCGGCGGCGTTGTTCGAGCGGATGCGTTCGTCGCCGACGATCGATCGCGTCGCGCACGACGTGGGCGATACCACCGCCGCGTTCCCGACCGCGGCGCACGTCGTGGCGCGCCGGTATGACGCACCCTACCAGGCACACGCGCCGTTCGGCCCCAACTGCGCCATCGCCGACGTGAAGGGCGAGTCGGCCGTGGTGATGTGCTCGTCGCAGAACGTCTACCTCAGTCGCACGAAGCTCGCCGACGTCCTGCAGATGCCGGAGCAGCAGATCACCGTCCAGTACTACGAGGGCGCCGGCGCCTTCGGGCACGCGCCGTACAACGATGCGGCGCAGGCGGCGGCGGTGATGTCGCAGGAGGTGGCCGCGCCGGTGCGCGTGCAGTTCATGCGGTGGGACGAGATCGGGTGGGATAACTACGGGCCGGCGCATACGTCAGACGTGAAGATCGCCACCGACGCGAACGGCAAGTTCGTCGCCTACGAGTATCACGGCTGGCAGCACACCTGGAGCCAGACCGACACGACGGCGCAGCTCGCGGCCGGGCGTCCGCCGACCGAGAGCGCCACCGAGGGCACGCGCGCGCAATTGGTCTCCACCTTCAATGCCGGCGACATGCACGTACTGCCGAACTGGCGCATCGTCAATCACCGCGTGCCGGGGATGAAGGGATTCCTCAAGGGGCAGTCGCTGCGCTCGCCGCTCGACATCGCGATCTCATTCGGGTCGGAGCAGGTCGTCGACGAGCTGGCCTACCTCGCGAACATGGATCCCTACCTGTTCCGCCGGCAGAATATCAACGGCGACCGCTGGCTGGCGGTGCTGACCGCCGTGGCGGAGGCGGCGAAGTGGGCGCCCCGCAGGGCTGGCGCAAACGTCTCGAGCGCGCGCGTCGTGACCGGGAGGGGCATCGCACTCGGCACGCACCTCGCCTCCTATGGCGCCGCCGTGGCGGAGATCGAGGTCGACACGCAGACGGGAGTGATTGTCGCCAAGCGGATGTACGGCGCGATCGAAGCGGGCCAGATCGTCAATCCCGGGATCGTCGAGAGCCAGATCACCGGCATGCTGATCCAGGCCGCGAGCCGCGTGCTGAAGGAAGAAGTGACGTTCTCGCCGACCGGCGTGACCAGCGTCGACTGGGTGAGCTACCCAATCCTGCGGTTTGCCGAAGCGCCCGAGGTGACGGCGGTCATCGTCCGGCGGCAGGATCAGCCGTCAACCGGGGCAGGGGAGGAAGCGGTGGCCGCCGGCGCCGCCGCCATCGCCAATGCGTTCTTCGACGCGACCGGCGTGAGACTCCAGGAATTTCCAATGACGCCCGCGCGCGTGCTGGCGGCCCTCAAAAAAGAAGGGCGAGCCTGACAAGGCTCGCCCCACTGACTACCGCCTGCCTACTTAATAGGTCAACTGCGCGCTGAACTGGAGAATGCGCGGCTCGATCATCAGCGTCGGTACCAGCCACCGCGCGCCGTAGGCGTTGGTCACCGCCAGCACCGAGCTCGAGTTGAGGGCGTTGTACAGGTCGACGTTGGCCTGCAGGCGCACCCTCTGAGTCAGTCTCACCATCTTGCCGATGCGAAGATCGAGACGCGTGGTCCGCTTCTCGAACTGTGTCTGCGGCGCGATCAGCGGCACGGTCGCCGTGCGCGCGCCGCCGGAGAGCGGCCGGCCGAGCGAGGTCTGAATGGTCGCGACCGGCGCTGCGTAGTCCGCGGTGTAGGGAGAGCCTGGCAGGTTCTGATAGACGCCGCTGACGAAGACCTCCAACGGCAGCTGGTAGCTGCCGTTCAACTTGATCTGCGTGTTGGCCGAGAACGGCTGCGCGACGTGGCAGTTGAGCAACTGCTGCGGCGAGTCGACGACGAAGCAGTTGTCGGTCACGGTGCGGCCGGTATCGATGCCGCCGCCGAATCTCGCGCCGGCGCCGAGCCGTGCGTCCATCGCCACCGTGAAGAAGTCCGACGTCTGCTTCTGCTTGCCAAAGAGCCCGGCCGGCTGCACCAGGTTGTTGACCTGGCCGAACTTCGCGGCGCTGACGTCGTAGAGGCCGCAGACCTGGGTGGCGCCGCCACCGGGGAGACGCGCATCGGCCGGTCCGGTCACGCAGTACCGGCTGTAATCAGCGGGCGCGACCGCGAGGTTGTCGGTCACCCGGAAGTTGCCGTACCAGTTGCGGTAGTAGCCGACGCTGGCCGACATCTTCGCGTTGAGCTGATGCTGCATTTCGGCGCCGAGATCCCAGTTGTAGGGTCGCACGCCGAAGCCCTTGAGGATGTCATCGGAATACCGCGTGGTAATCACCGGTGATCCGAAGTTCTGGTTCTGCAGCGGTCCGCATTCGCCAGTCTGCCCGCGATTGGCGAGGTCGCAGTCGGGCAAGAAGTTGCCATTGGTGTCGGTCCACGCGCGCGCCACCTGGTTGACGGAGGCGACGATCGGGTTGTTGGCATTGGCGATCTCGACCACCGTCTTGCCGACGTACTTGCCGAGCGAGAGCTTGAGCGCGGTACGGCCGTTGCCGAACAGGTCGTAGGCGGCGCCAAGGCGCGGGCTGATGTCGGTCCACAGCGGCACGTTGTTGACCTGGTCGTAGTGGCGCGCCGGCAGCCAGCCGTTCGGCGTCGCGGGGACGTCCTGCGCCGGCACGTAGCCGTTGAAGTAATCGAAGCGTACGCCGAGGTTCAGCGTCAGCTTGCGGATCGCCCACTGATCCTGCGCGTAGATGCCGAGGTCATGCTTGAAGCGATTCTGCAGCTCGTAGGGCGTCGCGTACTGCGTCAGGCTGACCGGGATGCCGTTGTTGAACGTATAGCTGTAGTTCTGCGTGGACGCGCTGCGGTAGGCCTTGAGGATACCTTGCTCGTCCTGGACGCCGAACTTCATCGCATGCGTGCCGGTGACGTAAGAGACGGAGAAGCGCTCGGCATGCCGATCCTGGATGTTCGGGTCGTCGTAGGTTTCACGCGCGTTGTAGCGGACACCGGTCGACTGCTCGAGGATCGAGATGTGATTGGCCTCGACACCCGGGGCGCGGAATTGCGGCCAGTGGTTGATGGTCGCGGAATAGGCTGCGTCGAACAGCAGCTTGTTGGTGACCGGCGCGGTCCACGAACCCTGGAAGAAGCCGGTCGGACGGAAGTGATAGGCCAGCGTCCCCTCGGGCGCGAGGCCGACGCCCGAGCCGGCGACCGTCGTGCCGGTGCGGCAGACGCAGGAGTCCTGCACGTCGGCGAAGAAGTTGAACTTGTTGGCCTGCGTCGCCTGCCAGGTGACGCGGCCGGCGTGCGATTCGAACCACTGGTTGCGCGTCGCGGGACGGCTCAAGTCAGGCGTGTAGACAAAGGCGCCTGGCGTCTTGTTCCAGTAGAACCCGGCCATCTGGTGGGCGTTGCCCCACTCGCGGTGCGAGGTGAAGAACCACACCTTGTCCTTCTTGATCGGACCGCCGAGGCTGACGGTCGCATCGTAGATCTTCAAGGGAATATTGGCGGTGTCGAGGCCGCGGGCGCGCAGTTCGGGCGTCAGATTGTTGCCCGCCAGGCTGTCGTTGGTGTACAGGCCGAAGAGGCTCCCCGCGAACCGGTTGCCGCCTTCTTTCGGAATCAGGTTGATGAGCATGCCCTCGGTGTTGCCTTCGGCGGAAATTCCGCTCGCCTGCAGCGTCATTTCCTGCACCAGCGCCGTGTTCAGCTGATACCCGGTGTTGCCCGTCATGTTCTGCACGCTCATGCCGTCCATCTGCGTGCGCGCGCCGCCCTTGCCGTGATAGGTGCCGCCGCCGATCTGGGTCGAGTAGATGCCCGCCACGTCGGCGATGCCGCTGACGCCCAGCGTCAGGGCGACCAGGCTGTTGGCGTTCTTCGTGCTGGTCGGCAGCGTAT
>CAMCNL010000018.1 GCA_945876205.1 Candidatus Sulfopaludibacter sp. SbA3 | reverse complement strand
GTTCAGTAAACATCAACGTGGTATTCGGCCGACGCATCTCAACTCAACCGGTGAAAACTATACCGTCTTTCTGTCCCGGCAATTGCGACTGCGGCTCAGCTAGCTTTCGCGACCGTTTCCGAGGTTCCTTCGCCGTTGCAGCGCCAGTGACAGCGCGACGTAATACACGGGAAAGAGGAGAGATGCAAGGAATACGCCGCGCGGGATCGCCGGCATCATCCACAGCATTATGCACACCAGCACGCCCCAGATGGCACCCATCACCAGCGTCGGCACCTGACACACGGGTGTGCGGCTTGGATAGATGTACCGGATCGGAACGAACACGAGCGCCGCGCAGACGAGCAGGATCACACCGTTGACGATCGGCGTCCACCCCGCCACGTAGAGATAGAACACGACGATGTTCCAGTACGACGGAAAGCCGATAAAGAAATGATCGTCCGTCTTCGCGTCGTCTCGATTGAACCCGTAGGCGCTCGACAGGAGCATCGCCGCGACGACGGCCGTGGTCCAGTTGTCGGGAACCAGGATCGCGCGCCAGACGATGAGCGCGGGGATGAAGACGTAGGTCAGGTAATCGATGATCTCGTCGAGCTTCGATCCGTTGAACCAGGGCAGGCGGGTCGAGACTTTCGCGCGGCGCGCGAGCACGCCGTCGGTGGCGTCCACGAAGACGGCGACAGCCAGCCAGCAGAACGCCTCGCGATAGCGGTGCTCGACGACCGCTCTCGTTGCGAAGAAGGCGAAGACGAGGCCGCTGGCGGTGTAGAGATGCGCGAGCCAGGCAGCCGCCACGGCAGGTCTAGAGACGCCTCACGGCGGCCGGAAAGTCTTTCCACACGGGGACGCCACAGAAGTGCGACCCCTCGGTGCAGCGGGGCGAGATCAGGCCGTTGCGGATGACGCACGGTGGACCGATGTAGCGCCCGATCCGCGGATGCACGGCGCGCACCTGGGCGATCTCGTCCATCGACGCGAGGTAGATCTCTTCCTGCGCGTTGAAGCAGGTCCGCAGCGTCCACTTGTGCAAGAGCGCGAGGAGCGAGCCCGACTCGATAAACCGCAGCGTCTTGGCGTTTGGCAGCACGTAGAGCGCGAACTCCAGCGGGACGCCAAGCTCCAGCAGCCGGTTCTTGGCGCGCCACGCTTCCTGCATCGCGCAGTCGTAGATCGCCTGCGCCTTTGGATTCGAGGCGATCAACCGGGGGGTGATGTAGTCGGGCCGCACCGTATCCGCAAACGTCATCAGCGGCCGCGACGCTGGCACCATGCGGTGCCGCTGGTCCTGCGAGTCGGCGCTGTGGCTGAGGCGCTTTTCGAAGACGTAGTTGGCGTGATGGAGCGAGCGCATCAGCGGCGAGTGGTACGAGACGTTGAGGATGTCGAGACGGTAGCGATTCGAGGCCGGATTCATCACCCGGTCGAGCGCCTCGTCATCGGTCATGTCCTCGGGCGTCAGGCCGAAGACCGACCGCACCGACTCGGCGATGATTTCCTCGGCCTCGACCGAGGCCTCGCGCATGCGCGACCAGCGGCCGTTCAGCCTCGCGTCAAACGCGTCGGCATAGCGGTCGCCCCCGCCCTGGGCCTGCGGGAAATGCGCTTCCGGCAGGTCGTCGGCTTCGATCGCGCCGAGACCCACCTTCTCGAAGAACAGCGGATCCCACTCGCGCACGAGGCGAACCATCTCGCCAATCACTTCGCGCGCCTCGTATGGCGTGTCGCTCGTGTTCACCATCCGCTGCAGGCGATGCAGCACGATGCCCGACACGGTGTGCACCATCGAGGTGAACGCGCCAATCGGAATGACGTAGCGGGCGGTCTCGATCGCACGCTTCTCGGCGTCCTTCTCGATCTTCTTCAACCGCTCGGGGTTCGATGTCGATTGGACGTAGCGCAGCTCTTTCAGGATCGCCAGCGCATCGTCCCTGAGCATCGCCGAGAGCTCGGCGTACCGATCCCAGGCGCGGAGCACAGCGCTTTCGTAGACGTCCAGCGCCTCGCCGCTCAACGGCGGGACGTAGGCGCGCGGCTCTTTCAACTTGACGTAGCGCTGGCTCGACTGCTCCGAGTTGTAGAAGGGATACGAGTGCAGGAACGTCCAGACGAACTGCCGTGAGACGTTCTCGAGGCCAAATTCGAAGTGCGCGTGCTGATAGACGGTGTGATGGCCCGCGTCGAACGTCAGCGCACCGATCGTGTCGCGCTGCTTCTCGGTGATTTCGTTCGTGCCAATGACGCGCGGCGAGTAGCACGTGCGCGCAGCCGCAATGGCGCCATCAAACGGCGTCGTCGGTGCAGTGCGAAGTGTGATGTTGGGTCTTCCGGTGGCGAGCACTTACGGACGAATTATATCGGCTTTGCCGCTCCGGGCTTTGGGCGCTCGGATCTCGGCTCTCGCGCTTTGGGCTCCTGACATAAATCACGCAATACACGCGAGACTGCTCGAGAGCTCACCAAATCGCGCGAATGGCGGCTCTTGATCCCAGAGCCGTATCAGTCCATCGTCTGGCCGCCGCAGATGTTGTAGGTCTGACCGGTGATCGCCGACGCGCCCGGTGACGCGAGAAAGCGCACGAGCTCCGCCACTTCTTCGGGTTGGATAATCCGCTTGATCGGCACGGCGCCGATCGCCTTGTCGCGAAATTGCTCGAAGGTCTGGCCGGTCGCCGCGGCACCCATCCGCATCCCCTGGGCAGCCATCTCGGTGTCGACCCAACCTGGACACACGGCGTTGACGGTGATGTGCTGCCCGGCGAGCTCCAGCGCAAGCGCTCGGGTGAACCCGATCACCCCGTGCTTCGATGCGCAGTACGCGGTGTACCCAGGGACGCCGAATCGTCCGAGCACCGACGCGATGTTCACGATGCGGCCGCCGGCTGGCATCATCGGCACCGCGTCGCGCGTCACCAGATACATACCGGTGATGTTGGTGTCGATGGTCGCGCGCCAGCGCGTGATGTCGGAGCCGGCGATCGGCTCTCCTCCACCCATGCCGGCATTGTTGACCAGCACGTCGAGCTGACCCGCGGCGTCCCGCAGCCGGGCCATGCCATCGGCCACCGAAGACTCCCTGGTGACGTCCATCTGAATCGCCAGGGCACGGCCACCAAGGCGTTCGAGGTCGACGGCGGTCAGGTCGAGCTCCGCTTTCGTCCGTCCGGAGATGGCCACGAAGGTGTCGGGGCCGGCAAAGGCATGCGCGATGGCGCGGCCGATTCCGCGGCCGCCGCCTGTGACGAGCGCAACTCGCATCAGTCGTCGTCTTTCTGGTGGTAGCGGGAGTACTCGTCCATGAAGGTCAGCGACTCCATCGACGTCATGCGGTCGAAGAAGAGCAGGCCGTCCAGGTGATCGGCCTCATGCTGCGCGACGCGGGCCGCGAAGTCGGTGAGGCGCAGCTCGAGCGGCTTGCCGTGGCGGTCGAGCGCCTTGAGCAGGATGTCGGTAAACCTCGGCACCATGCCGCGGATATCGGGAATGCTGAGGCAACCTTCCCAGCCCTCCTCCTTGGTTTTCGTCAGGGCCGCGATCTCCGGATTGATCACCACCGTCGCCTCGGTCTTCGAATCGGGATCCTCGTCGAGCAACCCGACGAAGACGCGCAGGCCTTCGTGCACCTGCGGCGCCGCGAGCCCGACGCCGTGGTACTCGTGCATGGTGTCGATCATGTCGTCGATCAGCTTCTGGACGAGCGGGTCGCGAAGATCGCTTTTCTCGAACGGCCGCGCACGCTCCCGGAGCACGGGGTGTCCCATGCGCGCGACTTTCAGAATAGACATGGAGGAAGATTATAGGCCTCAGGCCTCAGAGCCCTGGCATCAGCATGACCAATCACCAGCATGGCGCCGCATTTCGTTTCTGCCCGGTCTGCGGCGGCGGCCTCGAGTCTCGCCTGCTCAAGGCTGGCGACCGCGAGCGGCTGGTCTGCACCTCGTGCGGGTTCGTCTTCTATCTCGACCCGAAGCTCGCGGTCGGCACGATCATCACCGACGACGACAACCGCGTCGTCCTGGTGAAGCGGGCGATCGAGCCTGGCTACGGAAAATGGGTGTTTCCCGGGGGCTACGTCGACCGCGGCGAGGAAGTGGAGGCAGCGGCGATTCGGGAAGCACGCGAGGAGGTCGGCCTGCACATCCGGATCGATCGCCTGATCAACATCTATTCGTACGAAGGCCGGACACCCGTGGTGCTCGTCTATGCGGCGACGATGACCAGCGGGTGTCTGGCGTGCGATGACGAGGGCCTCGAGGCCAAGTACTTCAGCGCGGACGAGATCCCGTGGGACGAGCTGGCGTTTCGCAGCACGGAAGAAGCGTTGCGGGAGTTCTTCAGGCTATGGTGATTTCTTTGGCAAGGTAGACGTCCTGGATGGCGTTGAGCAGGCCGACGCCTTCCTTGAGCGGACGCTGAAACGCCTTGCGTCCTGAGATCAATCCCATCCCGCCGGCGCGCTTGTTGATGACCGCCGTCTTGATCGCTTCCTTCAGGTCGGTCTCTCCCGCCGACGCGCCGCCCGAGTTGATCAGCGGTGAGCGTCCCATGTAGCAATTCGCCAACTGGTAGCGCGTCATGTCGATCGGGTTGTCGGTGCTGAGCTGCGAATAGACCAGCTTGTGGGTCTTGCCGAAGTTGATCGCGGTGAAGCCGCCGTTGGTCTCGGGCAGCTTCTGCTTGATGATGTCGGCCTGGATGGTGACGCCGAGGTGATTGGCCTGGCCGGTGAGGTCAGCGGCGAGGTGATAGTCGACGTCCTTGGTCTTGAACGCGTTGTTCCGCGTGTAGCACCAGAGGACGGTGAACATCCCCATCTCGTGTGCCTGCTGGAACATCTGCGCGACTTCCTGCAGCTGCCGCTTCGATTCCTCCGACCCGAAGTAGATCGTCGCGCCGACGCCCGCCGCGCCCATGTCGAATGCCTGCTTGATGCTGGCGAAGCGGATCTGGTCGAACGAGTTCGGGTACGACAGGAACTCGTTGTGGTTGAACTTCATGATGAACGGAATCTTGTGCGCGTACTTGCGCGAGACGGCGCCGAGCACGCCAAGCGTGGACGCAACGGCGTTGCATCCACCCTCGATCGCCAGCTTGACGATGTTCTCGGGATCGAAGTACGCCGGGTTGGGCGCGAACGACGCGCCGGCGGAATGCTCGATGCCCTGGTCGACGGGAAGAATCGACACGTAGCCGGTGCGGGCGAGGCGTCCGGTGTCGAGGACCGACTGAAGGGCCGCGAGGACCCTCACAGGTCGATCGGATACGAGATGAACCCGGTCGATGAAATCAGGACCTGGCAGGTGCAGCGTCTCTTTCGGGATCGTCTTGCACTGATGCGTGAGAAGCGCCGCATCGCTTCCGAGAAGCGATTCAATCCCTGCTATTCCGGAAACGCCCTTTTCACTTCCGCTGACTGAAGCCACTCTGCACCTCTGCTTCCGATCCTACCGCGCCGGAGCCTCCGGCGGAGGCGGGGAATTTGAAGTCCTCTACGACTGCTTCGGCGACCGCGCGCTCGACAAGCTCGTCGATCGGGAGGGCCGCTTCGGCCCTTTCGATGTCGGCCAGCCGGGCTCGCGTCTGCGGATTCCGCGGCGTAAACAGCGTGCAGCAGTCCTGGTCGGGGATGATCGAAATCGGGTACGACCCGATCTTGATGGCCTCGGCGGTGATTTCTTCCTTGTCCATGCCGATCAGCGGCCGGAACAGCGGGAGCCCGGCGACCGCGCCGATGACCGCCAGGTTCTCGAGTGTTTGCGACGCGACCTGGCCGATGACGTCGCCCGTCACCAATGCCTGGGCGCCGCGCGCCCGCGCAATTCGCTCGGCGATTCGCAGCATCAGCCGCCGATAGACGACGACGCGCATGGGTCCTGGGACGGCGAGCACGACCTGCTGCTGGATGTCGCCGAAGGCGACGAGGTAGAGCCGCGATCGCTGCTGCCACCGGGTGAGCAGGGTCACCAGCTCGCGCGCCTTGTCCTGCGACGCCCTCGACAGGATCGGGTAGCTATGAAAGTGGATGAACGTCACCGAGCAGCCGCGCTTCATCATGCGGTGCGCCGCAACGGGAGAATCGATGCCTCCGGATGTCAGGCATGCAACCTTTCCCGCGGTGCCGGTCGGAAGACCTCCCGCCCCGCGTTCCTTGCCGAAGAAATAGAACGCCTCGGTCGTCAGCAGCTCGACGTGGATCTCGAGCTCGGGGTTGTCGAGATTGACCTTCCATCCCCGAGCCTCCTGGATCAATCCGCCGACCTGCCGCTCGACTTGCGGCGAGGTCATCGGATAGCGCTTGTCGGCGCGGCGCACCGACACACGGAAGCTCGAACACGAGCGGTCGCCGAGATCGCGAAGAATCGCGGCGGCAATGACATCGAGGTCGAGCGCCGTCCGGCCGGCGTAGGAAAAGTTGCCGATGCCGAACGTGTGACGGATGCGGTCGCCCACCTCTTCGCGAGTGGCGGTGGGCCCGAGCACCATCTCGATGCGTCCCATCAACGGGCGCACCGCCGTCACGTCGAGGTCGGCGACCGCCCGTCGCAGATTTCTCACGAGCTTTCCAAGGAACCACGGGCGGTTCTTACCCTTGAGCGCGAGCTCGTGGTAGTGGATGACGATCGAGTTCATGAGACCTTCACCGCGTCGGCGGCAGCGTGGCCGCTGATCACGGCACCCTCGATGGTAGCTGGCAGGCCGGTATCGATCCAGTCGCCCGCGAGAAACAGCCCAGGCACGTCGGTGCGCATCGACGGACGCTGCGGCTGACCTGGAGCCACCGAAAACGTCGCGCGCTTCTCGCGCACGACAACCGCCCGCACGACGGTCGCGGACTGCGCCGCGGGAAGCGCGGCGGTCAACTCCTCGACCGCCAGGTCGATCAGTTGCTGGTTGGTGCGCGCCACGACGGATTCCGCGCCGCTCGAGACGAGCGACAGGTGCGACGCGTCGCCGCCGAACACCGTCCGCTTGTCGAACACCCATTGGAACGTCCGGCCGGGCAACCCGACGAACGTCCGGTCGGTGACGACCTTGTCGAACCACAAATTGACCGTGACGATCGGCGACGCGGCGGTGTGCTGCGCCGCGTGCACGACTGGCGCGAGGCCGGGAGTCGGATCGATGAGCGTGTCGGGCAGCGCGAACCATGGCACCGTGCAGACGACGGCGGGCGCGGTGAATTTTTCGTTGCGCGTCCGGACGATGACGCGTTGCGGCGTCGAGCCTTTCACGCGGTACAGGCTCTCGGTGCAAATCACCGCGGCCGGTATGCCGGTGCGCACGGTGCCGCCGTGCTGCTCGATGAAGATGCGGGCCGGCCGCGCATACATCTCGTCGAGCGGCTTCACCGGCAGCGCCAGCGCGGAGTCGCGCGGCTCGTTGCCGAGCAACAGCGCCAGCACGCGCGCAAACGGCGCGGCCGCGGCCACGTCGATCGATTGATTGAGTGCCGCCACGGCGAGCGGCTCCCACAGCAGCTCGATGACGCGCGGCGTCTGCGCGTGACGCTCGAGCCATTGCCGGACGTTCTCCATGCGGTGCGGCGGCATGCCTGAACGCCCGCGCGCAAACGCGATCGCCTTGTGCATCTGGAGCACCGACCAGCGGTCGTGCCAGCCGAGCGCCTTCCAGGTCATCACGCCGGCGAGCAGGTGGAGCGGCGCGGGCAGCGCCGGGCAGCGCAGCCGCGACGCCACGCCTCGCCGGTCGACCACGTCGATCGCCAGGCTCCTGTGAACGCTGACGTTCCACTCGGCGCCGACCCGCCGCAGGAAACGAAGCGTCTCGCGATAGCACCCGAACAGCACGTGCTGTCCGTTGTCGACCCGCTCGCCTGTCACGGGATCCGTGAATGCCGTCGCGCGACCGCCAAGCGTCGGCCGCGCCTCGAGCACGAGCACGCGCAAGCCGCGCTCGGCCAGCAGCGTCGCGGCGCTGAGCCCGGCAAATCCGGCGCCGATCACAATCGCGTCCGGCCCCAAATTATCTCGGTGCCTCGGTGTCTCGGTGTGCCGTGGCAGTGAGCAGCGTGCGAATCCAGATCCGCAAGGCAATTACCGCGCGATGCGGCCTCGGCACTCGGACGCGGCGTGTAAAGACGTCGTAGCCCGCTCGCTCGATGCGTCGAAGAATGGCGAAGTAGATCCCGCCCATGATCTCGGCGGCGACCAGGCTGCGCGCGTCACCGGCCGGAAGGTCGGCAGCGGCGCGGCGATAGTAATCGTGTGCCCGCTCGCACTCGTAGCGAATGAGCTCGCGGACCTGCGGCGTCATCGATCCGTCGCGCAGCGCCTGCTCGGTGACGCCGAACCGCTGGAGGTCTTCGACAGGAAGATAGATCCGGTCGCGAACGAGGTCGGTGGCGACGTCGCGGACGATGTTCGTCAACTGAAGTGCCATGCCAAGGTTGACGGCATACGAACGAGTCCTTGGATCCCGGTAGCCGAAGATCTCGACGCAGATCAGTCCCACCGTCGACGCGACATGCCGGCAGTACTCGGCGAGCGCATCAAAGGTCGGGTAGCGCACCTGCTCGAGATCCATCTCCACGCCGCGAATCAACTCCTCGAACGGCTCACGTGGCAGGTTGAATTCCTCTACCACGGGCTTCAAGGTCTTGCCCTGAGCGGTCAACGGCTGCAGCGCCGGGTCGTAGCACGCCGCGACCTCGCTGCGCCACATCGCCAACTGCTCGACGGCGCCCCGCGTCTCCGACGGCGCCGCTTCATCAACGGCATCGTCGACCGCCCGGCAGAAATCCCAGACGGCGATGATCGCGCTGCGCTTGCGCGGCGGCAGCACCAGGAACGAGTAGTAGAAGCTGGTGTCGCGGCTCATGACGCCCAGGTGACCATGCGCCAGGCAAACCAGGGTGCGTCCGCGAGACCAAGCGTCGGCCGATAGTGAATCACGTCGAAGCGCTCTTCTTCGAGGCGCTCGAGGATGCGCACACCGCCCAGCCAGGTCGCACGAAGCTCGTAGCGCAAGCGCCCGTTCACCGCGTCACACAACGGCCGGCCGGATTCAAACAGCGTGCGCGTCCTGATTGATGCCGCTGCCAGCGCCTGCTGCCATTCGAGCGGCACCTGGTTGGTGCGAAGATCCTGTTCCCTGGCGTCATGCGCCCGGTGCTCCTCGAAGGGGAGGTAGATCCGCCCACGATCGAAATCGATCTTCAGGTCTTGCCAGAAGTTCGCGAGCTGCAGCGCCATGCAAATGCGATCTGACCATTCATCCATCTGCGCATCATCGTGACCGGCGATCCTCAGCACGAGCCTGCCCACCGGACTGGCCGACCGGCGGCAATAGTCGAGCAGTTCAACCCACGTGGCATACCGGGTAACCGTCACGTCCTGCCGGAATGCGCTCAACAGGTCCTCGAACGAGCTGACCGGCAGATTGTGCTCGCGAATGCTCGCGCCGAGTGCGAGGAAGATCTCGACCGTGTCGGGCGGCTCACCTGCCGCCGGCGGATCGCCAGGCGCGTCTGAGACGGCCGCCTGCCAGAGCCGCCGCTGCCAGCCTTCCAGCAGGCGCAACCGCTCCTCAGCCGATCGCACGCCTTCATCCGCGAAATCGTCCGCCGTCCGAGCGAAGGCATATAGCGCCGCAACGTGACGCCGCATCGACCGCGGCAGCAGAACGGAGGCCACTGGAAAATTCTCGTAGTGGCCCCGCGACCCTACCATTCGATTTCCGGCGCCTTGGCGCGGTGATTCACCGCGCGGGCCATCACGAACAGGAGGTCCGACAAGCGATTGAGGTAGGCGATGATGATCGGCTCGGTGGCGTCGGGGCCAAGGGCAATCACGCGCCGCTCGGCGCGCCGGGACACCGTGCGCGCCAGGTGCAGCAGTGAACCGGACGGCGATCCGCCCGGCAGGATGAACTTCCGCAGCGGCGGCAGCTCGCTCTCGAGTCGATCGATCGTCTGCTCGAGACGCTCGACGTCGGCCGGCGTGATCGCCGCTTTCGTGACGCGGGCGGCAATCCTCGCCGACGGATCCGCCAGGCGCGATCCCAGCGCGAATAGATCCTTCTGGATTGATTCGAGCGCCGCGGCAATATCCGCGTCGACTCCCGCCGCGAGCGCGGCGCCAAGGCAGGCGTTGACCTCGTCGACTTCGCCGTAGGCATCGACGCGGGCATCGGCTTTGGATACGCGCGTGTTGTCGAAGAGCGAGGTCTCGCCACTGTCCCCGGTCTTTGTGTAAATCTTCATCGTTAGCTGTTTAGGTAGATCTTCACCCGCGTGGAATTATAGGTGCGGATGTCCGCTTCTTCCCTGCCCGCCCCCGCCGCCCGCCAGCGGTTTCGCCGGAAGCTCCTCACCTGGTATCGCGCCAACGGCCGGGACCTGCCGTGGCGGCGCACCGACGACCCGTACCACATCCTGGTGTCGGAGATGATGCTGCAGCAGACGCAGGTGGACCGCGTGCTGCCGAAATACCTCGAGTGGCTGGAGAAGTTCCCGTCGCTCACGGCGCTGGCGTCGGCACCGGACCAGGACGTGGACGCGGCGTGGCGGCCGCTTGGCTACAACATCCGGCCGCGCCGCCTCCACACGATCGCCCGTGAGTCGGTAGCGCGCTACGGCGGAGAGCTCCCCTCGGACGAAGAGACGCTCCTCTCGTTCAAGGGCATCGGCGCGTACACCGCCGGCGCCATTCGGAGCTTCGCATTCGGCCAGCGCGCGGCGATCCTCGACACCAACGTTGCGCGCGTGCTCTTTCGCGTCTTCGTCGGCCGCGGCGACGCCAAGGCGCACGCGATGCGGAAGCGTCTCTGGGCGCTCTCCGAGACGCTCGTGCCCTACAAGCACGTGTTCGATTTCAACCAGGCGCTCATGGACCTTGGCGCAACGGTGTGCGTCGCGCGAAAACCTAAATGCGCGGCGTGCCCGATGACCAAGGCGTGCCGTTCATACCCATCGCTCTCGGATATCGGATGAGCTTGCGATCATAGTCCTACTGCTGAGCTCGGATCGCGGATACCGCGTGCTAGCGTACCCATCAGATGCATCGTGCGATGGATACTGTTCGTCTGGCTGAGCAGCAGCGTGACTCGACGCGACGCCACGCGGAGCCGCGGGTCGTCCGCATCCTCATGGTGGACGACGATCCACAGGCGGGTGCGCTGATCGAGATGGCGCTTGCGGATGCGCAGTTCGAGCGCGAGCTCGAGGTCGTGCCCACCGTCACGGCAGGGCTCGAACGAATCAAGGCGGACGAGCACGACATCTTCCTCATCGATCAGCAGCTACCCGACGGCACCGGCCTCGAGTTGATCCGCGAGGCGAAGGCCTCCGGAGCCGGCAAGCCACTCATCCTCCTCACCGGATACGGAAGCGGCGCGCTCGACGAAGCAGCGCTCGAAGCCGGCGCGACCGACTACGTCGAAAAACATCTCGTCGGTCCGCAGCTCGAGCGCTCGATTCGATATGCGCTTCGCCACTGGCGCACGGCGCGCACCCTGCACGATCGCGAAGAACAGCTCCGGCACGCGCAGAAGATGGAAGCGATCGGCCGCCTCGCGGGAGGGGTCGCGCACGACTTCAACAATCTCCTGACCGCTGTCGTCGGTTATGCCGACCTGATCGGCGAGCGGCTCGAGCCGGAAGATCCCACGGCACGCGACGTTGGCGAGATTCGCAAGGCGGCCGATCGCGCGACCGCGCTGACGCGCCAGCTGCTCGCATTCAGCCGCAAGCAGTTCCTGAATACGACGGTGATGGATCTCAACGAGACCGTCTCCGGCCTGCGCCACATGCTGCCGCGCGTCATCGGCGACCACATCCAGACGACGATCGAGCTCGCACCGGAGCTGGCGCGCATCCGCGCCGACGCCAGCCAGATGGACCAGGTGCTGGTCAACCTCGTGCTGAATGCCCGCGACGCGATGCCGTCGGGTGGACGCCTCGCGATCACCACCGAGAACGTCACGCTCGGTGACGAGCGGCTCGAGGCCGAGGGTCTTACGCTTTCTCCAGGCGCCTACACGATGCTGTCGGTGAGCGACACGGGACTCGGCATGGAAGAATCCACGCGTGCCCGCGCCTTCGAGCCATTCTTCACCACCAAGCCAAAGGGCAAGGGCACCGGCCTCGGACTCGCCACGGTCTACGGCATCGTCGATCAGAGCGGCGGCGGCATTGCGATGGATACGGGGCCCGGGCGGGGAACGTCGATTCGCATCTACCTGCCGGTCACGTCGGCCGTGCCGGACGAGCCAATTCCCCAGGTGCGGACAGGCCTCGCAAGCGGCGGGTCGGAGACCATCCTGCTCGTGGAAGACAACGAAGCTATTCGCGAGCTTTCCGCGCGAGCACTGAGGCGCCGTGGCTACACGGTGCACCTGGCCCGCAACGCCGAGGAAGCGCTCGAATGGTCCCAGTCAGCGGGCGTCAAGCCTCAGCTGCTGGTCACCGATGTCATAATGCCCGGCCTCAGTGGACCAAACCTCGCCGCGCGGCTGATGCCGCAGAACTCCGACCTCCGCGTGCTCTACATGTCGGGATATACCGACAACGAGACGCCGGCCAACGGCAAGTATTGGGGCGGTGTACCGCTGCTGCAGAAGCCGTTCACGCCAGGCCAGCTCGCCGACCGCGTCAGGCTCTGTCTCGACAGTCCCGTCAGTCGCGCGTGAGCCACGTCGAGGCGTGATCGTCGTCGCCGCGGTCATCGAAGAGGACGACCGTTTCCTGCTGACACGGCGCCAGCCCGGCGTTCACCTTGCCGGGATGTGGGAGTTTCCGGGCGGGAAGATCGATCCGGCCGAGACACACGCCGCGGCGCTCGAGAGAGAGATGCGCGAGGAGCTCGACACTGGCGTCACCGTAGCCGAGCTGGTCTTCCACGCCACCCACGAGTATCCGGACCGGACTATCGCGCTTTACTTCTACCGGTGCACGCTGGTCGGGACGCCGCGGCCTCTTCTCGGACAGGAGATGCGGTGGGTGCCGCGCAACGAGCTCGCGTCGCTCGGATTCCCTCCCGCCGATGAAGCGTTGATTACGCTTCTACTGGAATCGGCCGCTCGCTGACGACGGCCGCGGTGCGTCCATCCGCGCTTTCGATCTCGACCTTCGTTCCGGGATCGACGAAATCACGGTGCACGTAGCCGAGGGCGATCGCCCCGAGCCGGCTCGAAGGCGCCGCGCTGGTGACGACTCCAATTTCGCGCTCTCCTGACCAGATCTTCGATCGTCTCGCCGGAGGCTCTCCCTCGAGGCGCAGTGCGATCAGCTTGCGCACCACGCGTCCTCCCCCGCGATGCAGGACGCGGATGATCACTTCCTGTCCGACGTAGCAACCCTTGGAGAGCGAGATCGCGCGGTCTTCGATGCCCGCCTCGAGCGGAATCGTGTCTTCGGTCATGTCGATTCCGAAGAGCGGATAGCCCGCTTCGATCCGCGCCGTCTCGATCGCCGCGGGATCGGCCATGGTTGCGCCAGCCGCCTGGAGCGCGTTCTTGAGATCACCGGCGCGAGCCGGTTCAACGTAGACGCAGAAACCAGGAACGCCAAGCTGGCTGACGCGTGCGACGACGACGGGCGATCCTGAAAACGCGGCGCGTGCGTTGTGATACTCGGGCCAGTCATTCAGGTTCTCGCGGCCCGTAAAGGGCCGCGCCGCATCAAGAGTGAGCACGCGTTCGAGGATCGATCCGGCGGCCGGTCCATGCACCCACACGCTGGTCAGCGCTTCGGACAGATCCGCAAACTGCACGTCCTCGCTGAAGAGGAACTGGTCAAGGCGCTGGAGTGTGGCCTGGGCGAGCTCGGCCGGCACGTCGAGCAGGATCATGTCGCCCGATTCGAAGATGTGCAGATCCGTGAGCATGCGGCCCTGCGGGGTGAGCCATGCGGCGTAACAGCCGCTGCCCGCCGTGAGCGCCTGCATATCGTTGGTGAGCAGCCCCTGCAGATAGGCTGCGCGGTCTTTTCCCGAGATGCCGATGGCGGTTCTCGGCGCAACGGCGCCAATGGCAGCGGCTTGTTTCAGGGCGAGGTAAGAATCGGAGAACACCTGATAGGATTCGAGAAGAAATGCCTTCTTCCTATTGTATCTGGGCGCTCGTCCTCCTCCTGGCGGTGCCGGCGGCTGCTCAGCAGGCGCCGGCTGCGACGCGAATGAGCGGGTTCACCATATTTCTCCAGGGTGCGCCGATCGGACGCGAGGACGTCACGACGCACGACGACGCCAACGGCCTGGCGATCACCTCGCAGGCGCGGCGAAGCCCGCCCGCCGTGACGGCTTCCGGGACGCTCGAGATTCGCTACCGCGCTGATGGATCGCCGCAATCCGTCCTGCTCGAATCGACCAACGAAGGCCAGCCTCTCACCCTTCGCACCCGGTTCGAGGACGGCAACGCCATCTCCGAGGGCAACCAGGGCGCCGTCCCGATCACCAAGACCGACAAGATCACCCCCGGCGCCGTCCTTCTTCCGAACGGTTTCTTCGGGCCCCACGTGGCGCTCGCGCGCCGGCTGGCCCCGCTGAATGCTGGCGCCGAGATCAGGGCCTACATTCCGCCGTACGCGGAAGTGGGCATTCAGATCTCCGCGGTCGCTAATCAGCGCATACAAACCGGAACGACGACGCTCGACGTTCGCACCTACGAGCTGCTGTTCGCCAATCCGAACGGCATCCTCTCGATGACGCTGTCGGTCGATGGCACCGGCGATCTCATCAGCGTTCGCATCCCGGCACAGCAGCTCGACATCGTGCGTGACGACGTCTCGTCGGCCACGACGCGCCTTCAGACTTACGCGAATCCTGGTGACGAGCCGGTCACCATCCCCGCAGCCGGGTTCAATCTCGGCGCGACGCTCACGCGTCCTGCGACTCCAGTAGGTAGAGGCGGAGCGTCAGGTCAGCCTGCGCGTCTTCCGGCCGTCATCCTGCTGCCGGGCTCTGGCGTCGGCGACCGCGACGGCGTCGCCGCCGGCGTGCCGACGCTCGGCCAGCTCGCGGGAGCGATCGCTGACGCGGGCTTCGTAGCCGTCAGATTCGACAAGCGCGGCTACGGCCAGAGCGGCGGACGAGTGGAGTCGGCAACGCTGAACGATTTCGCCGAGGATGCCGTCGCGGTGATGAAGTGGCTGGCCGCGCGCAAGGACATCGACCCGAAGCGCATCGCGGTCGTCGGCCACTCCGAGGGCGCATGGGTGGCCCTTCTCGCCGCGGCTCGCGAGAAGCGCTTCGCCGCCGTCGCGGCCATCGCTGCTCCGTCGGTCACCGGCTCAGAGCTTGTCCTCGAACAGCAGCGCCACGTACTCGATCGGATGAAGGCCACCGATGCGGATCGCCAGGCGAAAGTGGAGCTTCAAGCAAAGATCAACGCGGCGGTGATCAGTGGACGCGGTTGGGACGCGGTGCCGGCGGACGTGAAACGACAGGCCGATACACCCTGGTTCCAGAGCCTGCTGATGTTCGATCCCGCGAAGGCGATCAAGGACGTTCGCCAGCCGATCCTCTTCGTGCATGGCGAGCTCGACAAGCAGGTGCCCATCTCGCACGTGGGGCGCATCTCCGATCTCGCGCGCAAGCAGAGCAAGTCGAAGTCGGTGTCGGAGGTGACGGTCAAAGGCGTCAACCACCTGCTGGTCCCCGCGGTGACCGGCGAAGTGGACGAATACGCCACGCTGACGGATCGAAACGTCAGCAAGGACGTGACGGCTGCGATTAACGACTGGCTGACGAAGACGTTTGCCGCGATCCGGTAAATGCACAAGCCGGCTCTCGTGCTCGCAGTGTGTGGGATGCTGGTAGCGATGGCTGTCGCCCAATCGACGCTGGCTCAATCCAACAGCGCGTCGCGAGGCAAGGGACTGACCGAAGTCGAAGGACTGAAAGTTGGCCAGATCACGCTGACCGAGCGGCCAACAGGCTGCACCGTCGTCCTCGTCGACGGCCAGGGCGTGCCCGGCGGCGTGTCACAGCGCGGCGGCGCTCCAGGCACGCGCGAGACCGATCTTCTCGATCCCCTCAACCTCGTCGACAAGGTCAACGCCATCGTGCTGGCTGGTGGCAGTGCCTACGGCCTCGATGCCTCGCAGGGCGTCGTCCGTTATCTCGACGAACGCAAGATTGGATGGGATGTCGGCGCGGCCGGCGTCGTTCCGATCGTTCCGTCGGCAATCCTCTTCGACCTCGGCTTCGGCGGCGATCCGACAGTTCGTCCGACCGCCGACTGCGGCTACAAGGCGGCACTCGCCGCCACCGACGGTCCCGTTCAGGAAGGCAATGTCGGCGCGGGCGCCGGGGCGACGATCGGCAAGGTCGCGGGGCGCGATCGATCCATGAAGAGCGGCATCGGGTCGGCCGCGATACGGTTGCCAAACGGCCTGACGGTCGGAGCAATCGTGGCGGTGAACGCGGTGGGCGACGTCATCGATCCGACGACCGGACAAGTGGTCGCCGGGGTGCGCACTCAGGACGGCAAGGCGCTCGCCGACGCGCGCAAGCTCCTGCGCGACGGAAGCCTGATGCAGGCCGCGGCGCCCCGCGCCGGCGGCAACACGACGATCGCCGTGGTCGCCACCAACGCCAGGCTCAGCAAGGTTGAAGTGAACCGCGTGGCGTTGATGGCCGATGACGGACTGGCGCGTGCGATCAGCCCGTCGCATACGATCGGCGACGGCGATACGGTGTTTGCGCTCGCGACCGGCCGGTGGACCGGCCAGGTCGACGCGAGCATCGTCGGCGCCCTCGCCGCGGACGTGCTCGCGGAAGCGATCGTCCGCGCGGCAGCCCAGGCGGACAGCCTCGGTGGACTGCCGTCGGCGCGGCAGCTCGGTACGGTTCCCACCCGCCTGCGTTGAACATCCACCTCACACTTCTCATCGTCTACTCGGTAGGCGTTGTCGCGCTCGGGTTGTGGACGGCGCGCTTTGTTCGCAACAGCGGAGACTTCTTCGTGGCGGGCCGCAGGCTGGGGCCCGGGCTGATCTTCACGACGATGATCGCTGCCAACATCGGGGCGGGGTCGACGGTTGGCGCAGCGTGGCTCGGATACCGCGACGGGATCAGCGCCTGGTGGTGGGTTGGCTCCGCGGGCCTGGGATCGATCGTGTTTGCCACGTTGGTGGCGCCACGACTGTGGCGTCTCGCCAGTACACACAACTTCTACACGACGGGTGATTACCTCGAGTTCAGGTACGGACCCGCGGTCCGCGGCTGTGCGACGGCCCTGGTCGGCCTTGGATCGCTGGCGCTGCTCGCAGGACAACTGATCGCCGGCGCCGCGATTCTGAACGTCATCACCGGAATCCCCCGGTGGGCCGGGGCGCTCATCGGCGGCGGCATCATGACGATCTATTTCACCGCCGGAGGACTGCTCGGGTCGGCATGGGTCAACACCGTGCAGCTCGCGGTGATGCTGGTCGGCTTTGCGGTGGCGCTTCCAGTGCTGGTCGAAAGCGTCGGCGGGCTGAACGCGCTCTTTTCGTCGTTGCCCCCGGCGTTCAGCGACGTCACCTACTCGGCGGGACCCGGATCGGGATGGACACTGCTCGCGCTGACTGGACCCGCGTTCATCATCTCGCCGGGCCTGATCCAGAAGTCATGGGGCGCCGCGAGCGAGCGCGCGCTGCGCGTGGGCATCGGCATCAATGCGGTGGTACTGCTCCTGTTTGCGTTCATCCCCGTGTTGATTGGGATGATCGGGCGGGCGGCCGGGATCGACGTCGCGGACCCAAACGCCGTCCTCCCCACTGTCCTCACGCGCCAGTTGCCGCCGTGGCTCGGCGCGCTGGCGCTTGCGGCGGTGTTCTCCACCGAGGTCGATACCTGCGACGCGATCCTCTTCATGATCTCGACGTCGGCGTCGAAGGACCTCTACAAGCGTTTCATTGCGCCAGACGCGAGCGATGCGCAGCTCCTGCGCGTGGCACGGCTGTCGGCGCTTGGCGGCGGTATCGCCGGCGTGGTCATGGCCATCTGGCTGCAGACGGTGATTGGAGCGCTGACCATCTTCTATTCGCTGCTGGTCGTCACGCTGTTGGTGCCGATCCTGGGTGGGTTGTACGTGCGTCGGGCACGTGAGCGCGATGCGCTCGCCGCCATCGCTGCGGGTGTGTTGACATTATTCGTGGTGCGCGTGGGGCTGGCCGGACGTTACGGATGGCTGGATCCAACGCTGGCCGGGGTAACGGCTGCAGCGATCGTGTTCGGAGTCATGGTGCGATGGTCTCACCCTGATTAATTTTTGTGTTTCGCTCCGTGTCTCTGTGTCTCTGTGGCCCGTCTCATCGAAAACGTCTAGCATTGGAACGATATGAAGAGCTACAGGATTGCGGTGATCGCCGGCGACGGCATCGGCCAGGAAGTAATTCCGGCGGGGATCGAAGTACTGAAGATCGCGGCCGCCGGCGGCGGCTTCGCGTGCGAGTTCACGCCGTTGCCGTGGGGTTGCGACTTTTACCTGAAGCACGGCCGCATGATGGACCCCGACGGCGTCGAGCAGCTGATGGCTTTCGACGCGATCTACCTCGGCGCCATCGGCGACCCGCGCGTGTCAGATGCCGTCTCGGCGCGCGAGCTGATCCTGCCGCTGCGGCAGAAGCTCCTGCAGTACGTGAACCTGCGCCCGATGCGACTGCTCCCGGGGATCAGTTCGCCGCTGGCCAACCGCACCGCCGCCGACATCGACATGATCTGCGTGCGCGAGAACTCCGAGGGCGAGTACTGCGGCATCGGCGGACGGCTCCATGCAGGCACGCCGAACGAGCTGGCCGAGCAGACCGGCGTCTTTACGCGAATGGGCATCGAGCGGATCGCCCGCTACGCGTTCACTCTCGCGGCAGGACGGCCACGCAAGATGCTCGCGAGCGCGACGAAATCAAACGCGCTGCAGCATGTGATGGTGTTCTGGGATGAGGTGGTCGGCGGCGTCGCGAAAGAGTTTCCGCAGGTCGAATACCGCAAGTATCACGTCGACGCCATGGCAGCGCGGATGATCACGCATCCACAGACGCTCGACGTGATCGTCGCCTCGAACCTGTTCGGCGATATCCTCACCGACATCGGGTCGGCGATCTCCGGCAGCCTGGGCGTGGCGCCGGGCGGCAACATCAATCCCGAGCGGATGACGCCGTCGATGTTCGAGCCGATTCACGGGTCCGCTCCCGATATCGCCGGCAAGGGCATCGCCAACCCGATCGCGGCGATCTGGGCGGGTGCGATGATGCTCGATCATCTTGGCGAGCGCGGCGCGCACGACAAGATCCTCAGCGCCATCGAGCGCGTCATCGGCGACGCGAGCGTGAGGACGCCGGACCTTGGCGGTCGCGCGACGACGGCGGACATGACCAGAGCCGTCACGGCGGCGCTTACCGACTCGGAAGCCACGAAGGGCACGAAGCCGAAGTAGCCACGAAGGACTCGAAGGTCACGAAGGTGACGAAGGCAGGGGACACTGGCGACTTCGTCGACGTCAGGCGATGCGTCGATCCGGCTACGCCGACGGGTCCAGCCGATGGTTTCGGGTGCGGAAGCGGGGATTCCAACCCCTACGGTAATGCTACGTCGGCCCCTCGATGTGTTCGGAGTTCCTGCGTGACCTCACCTGTTCCGCTTTTCGCACGACGGGAACTGGACGCCGGCGTGCCGCAGCGCTGACGACCTCGTTCGGCCCACAACTCCACGGCAAGGACTCCTGCCCGCGGACATAGGGGCTCGCCGCGCCGACGCCGGCGGTATCATGGGCGAAGCCATGAGCCCACGGATTTCAATCGATCGCGATGCCGTTTCGGCGTTCTGTCGACGGCACCACATCACGCGGCTGGCGCTGTTCGGATCTGTCCTTCGCGACGACTTCGGCCCCGAGAGCGACGTGGACGTCCTCGTGGAATCTCAACCCGGCCACGTGCCGGGCCTCAAGTTCGTGAGCATCGAGCGCGAGTTGTCTGGCCTTCTGCACGGCCGTCGCGTCGACATGGTGACGCCGAAATTTCTCAACCCCCCGATTCGGGATCAGGTGTTAAGCAGCGCTGAATCCTTGTATGTCGCCGCGTGACGTCGTATACGTCTGGCACATGCTCGACATGGCGAAGAAGGCGGTCGGCAAGACGCGGGGCCTCTCACGCGAGGCGTATGACGCGTAGTGTGAAAGAAGGGACTCGCATGAACGTGAAGTCGATTGCCGTCGTCGTTGCCTTCCTGTCTGCTGGAGCATCACTTATTGCGCAGCAGGCGCGTCCGCTCAGTCCTCCCGGAAATGCATCAGCGCAGGTGCTGGGAAAGTGGGTGAAGGGCGAGACGACGGCTTTCACGATGGGCGGTGAGCGATACCTCGAGGGCAAGTGGATCGACATCACCTATGGACGCCCACTGCTCAGGGGCCGCGAGGCGTTCGGCGGTACCGGCGCCGAGTACGGCAAGGCGACGAATGCGGGCGCCCCCGTCTGGCGCGCGGGTGCGAACCTTTCGACCCGTATCAGGAGCGAGGTTCCGCTGTCGATCGGCGGCAAGACGATGCCCGCTGGCGAGTACAGCGTCTTCATCGAGCTGAAGCAGCCGACCGAGTGGACGTTCATCGTGGCCGACTGGGCGGTCGCGCCCCGGCTCAACGCGAATATCCCCGGCGCCTTGTTCGGCGCATTCGACTACACGCCGGAGAAGGACATCCTTCGCGCGCCGATGAAAGTGGAGTCGCTGCCGTTCAAAGTCGAGCAGCTCGAGTGGCAGTTCGGGGACATGACGACCGACAGCGGGCGCATCGTCATCTTGTGGGATAAGACGATGGGGTCGGTGCCGTTCAAGGCGACGCGCTAGGGCGGAAATCCAACCGACAGCTTGACGGCGGCGTACTCCGGGTGGACGCCGCCGCCGACCGAATGACGAGCGGCGGGTTCGCCTTCGCGAAAGCACCTTCGCACGATCGTCAGTGAAACGGCGAATCAGCCTGAGCGGCCTTGAGCAGAGACTTCCTCACCGCGGCGGGCACTTCGATGGCCACGAAGCGATCGGCCGAGAACAGATAGTCCTCGCCGCTCTCGTCGACCACTCGAAGATCGCCATCATGTTCGGCCTCATCGTCCGGCAGGACGGCGTAGATCTTGTTACGTTCCAGTGACGCCTCGTACCCGTCATTTCTGACGCACACGGCAAACCGGCGCCCGCTCGCGACCGGTCTGCGAGATCTAGTCGAGGTACCTCTTGCGCTTGAACTCTTTTTTGCCAATGCCATGCGCTTCATACCAATGCAGTTCGGCCAGCCGAATCCGACCATCGCGCCGTATCCGCGCAGTCCCTTTCATCTTCTTCCAGTGGCCCCGGCCATACAAGCGCCGCAATCGTGACAGATCACGGATGCTACGCCCCGTCGCAATCGTCTCGATATTGCTGAGATCGCCGACAATCTCAAAATCCATCCGCGCCGAATTCTAACGGTTCCCGGGGATAGCCCGACCTAATCTTAATACCGCTGCATCGCACTTGGCTCCGCGGTTGCGCCTCGTGCTGGCCGGTCCTGGGCCCAGCACCATCAAGGTGCGCGCTAGGGCGGGAAGCCAACTGACAGCTTGATGGCGGCATACTCAGGGTGAACATTGCCGCCTGCCGTTCGAATGACGAGCGGCGGCTCGACCCACGTCCGTTCGCGCATCGCTTCCGGCAGGTCGGACGCGCGCATCAGCGCGAAGAGACCGACCAGCGGCGCCTCACCTTCCCGAAAGAGGACGGGTCGTCTTCGCACGACCGCCAGTGACGCATCGCTGGCAGCGCGTTCAAGGCGCTCCCGCTGGTCCTCGGGAAACACGCACGCGAACAGCCCGCCATGTTCGAGGTGTTCCTGCGCGACGCGAGCGTAATCGCTGATGTCGCCGCGCAGCTCGAAGCGGCAGGCGATCTTCTGCGGGTGGTCCCCCTCGACGCCAGTACCCAGCGGAAAATACGGCGGGCTCCCGAGCACGAGGTCGAATCGCTCGTCTGCTCGAAGCGCGTCCGCTGCCCTGAAGTCGGCGCATCGAATGTCGTAGCGGTCGGCCAGGCCGTTGTAGGCCGCCGACTTTCGCGCCAGGACGACGCTCTCGTCCTGAGCCTCGATCGTGACGAACTGCGCGCCCTGAAGTCTCCAGGCGGCGATCATGCCGACCGATCCGATGCCTGAACCGAGATCGAGCACGCGGCTCGCGGATGGCGCCCAGCTCGTCCCGTACCACGCCGTCAGCACATCGTCAGTCGAAAACCGGTGGCCCTTGCGAAGCTGGAAGATGCGGAAGTGTCCGCTGATGGCATCGAGCGTTTCGTCCGCAGGCACCTCGGGCGGCGACGACGCTCCAGGCGGCACCGGTCCGGGCTTCGCCCAGCCTTTGAAAAATTTCTCAACTGCCAACAGCCAACGGTACCATGAGCTCGATGTCCCGTCCGGTGCCCTCGTCGACCGCGACCGGAGTGGCTGCCCGCCTCGCTGCCTTTGTGCTCGAGCGATTTCCATTCGCCCTCGCGGTCGTGCAGCAGGCACTCGAGTCGAGCGGCGCCTCGAAGATTGTCGAGCGCGACGGGGCGCACATCGAGTTCTTCCGTCTCGAGTTCAAGCGCGAGCTCAAGCGCGCGCTCGAGGAAACCGGCCCCGCTCCTCTTCCCGATCCCACACCAGGCGTGAGCGCCAGCCAGCGCATCGACGCGGCACGAAGCGAGCTGGTGGCCGCGTGCGACGCGTTCCTCGTCCGCGAGGCGCTTGCCTGGTCGCTCACGGCGGACGAGCGGCGCGAGATGCTTCGCGGCATGGTGCTCACTCGCGCCGTCGACAACCGGCTGAAGCAGTTCTTCGTCAGCGGCGAGGTGAAGTACGGCAACGCGCCGTTCCAGGGAAAGGGATTCCGCTCGCTCGGGCAGGAGGCCATCTATGCGGCGGCGATCCGGCTGCGGCGCGGCGAGCGGTATCGCGACCCCGGGCGCGGCTGGCAGGGCGATGTCGTCGGACCGATCTTCCGCGACCTGGGCGTGGCGCTCGCAATGCGATCGGATCGCGCGACGGTTCGAATGGTCCTGAACGCGCAGATGGGCAAGCAGGGACCGCCCATGAACGGCAAGGACCTGCACATCGGCGACTTCGACTGGGGCATCCTGCCGGCAACGGCGCCGCTCTCGATCAGCACGCTGTCGGTCGCGGGGATGGCGATGGCCTTTGCGCGCGAGCGATCCGGGCGCATCGCGGTGTCGTTCATCGGCGAAGGGGGCTCGTCGCTCGGCGAGTGGCACGAGGCGATCAACCTCTGCGCCGCGCGGAAGCTGCCGGCCGTCTTCTGTCTCGAGAACAACCAGACGGCGCTCTCGACGCCCGTCAACGAACAGTCTGCCGTTCGCGTCTTCGCCGACAAGGCGGCGGGCTACGGCATTCCAGGCATCACGATCGACGGCACCGATGCCGATGCCATCGCGGCGGCGTTCACCTGGGCCGCCGATCGCGCCCGCGCCGGCGAAGGGCCCACGCTGATCGAGCTGGTCTCGATGCGGATGTGCGGACACGCGCATCACGACGACATGCTGTATCTCGGCAAGGAGCCGCCGGCCTCCTGGGTCTACGCGCTGCTGGCGCAGGGCGCCTACGCCGATCGGAGCCGGTATGCCGCTTGGTCGGCGAAGGATCCGATCGCCTCGTACGCCGGGAGACTGGAAGCAGAAGGCGTCATCGGAAAAGCCGATCTCCAGCAGTTCAAGGACGAAATCGCGGCACTGGTCGAAGAGGAAGCGCAAGCCATCATCGACGCTCCGTGGCCTGATCCGGGCACGGCAGGCGAGGGGGTGTTCGCTGCGGAAGCGCCGCGGGTGCGCGCAGAACCGCTCGAACCTGAAGAGCGCCTGAGGATCGAGTTGAGCCCGGCTCTCCCTCCCGTTGAGACTGGCGCACCGTTCAATCGCAACGGCAGCACGTTTCTCGAAGCCGTGATGATGGGCGTCGGCGACGCGCTCCGATCCGATCCACGCGTGTTCGTCTACGGCGAAGACGTCGGCGGCAAGTACGGCAATGCGTTTCTGCTGCTGCGGCCGCTGCTCGAGGAGTTTGGCGATCGCATCATCAATTCGCCATTGGCGGAGGCGGGAGTGCTCGGCGTCTGCGTCGGCGCCGCGCTGGCTGGCCAGCGCCCGATCGGCGAGATGCAGTTCAACGACTTCGTCGCCACCGGCTTCAACCAGCTCGTGAACAACGCCGCAAAGATCCGCTACCGCTGGGGAGCCTCGGTGCCGATGGTCGTCCGCATGCCGTGGGGTGGCCTGCGTCATGCCGGGCCGTACCACAGCCAGAACACCGAGCCGTGGTTCTACCGGACTCCTGGTCTGAAGATCGTCACGCCTTCAACTCCGGAAGATGCGCGCGCGCTCATGGCGGCAGCCGTGGCCGATCCGGATCCGGTTCTCTACTACGAGCACATCAACCTCTATCGCGATCCGCGCATCAAGCAGGTGCTGACACCTGAGTCTCCCGCGCCGTTGCCGCTCGGGAAGGCTGCGCTGAGGCGTGCCGGCGATGACGTCGCGCTTATTTCGTACGGCGCCTACGTCCACGTGGCGATGCGTGTGGCGGCGACGCTTGCGGCGGACGGGATCGAAGCCAGCGTCCTCGACTTGCGCACGCTCGCGCCGCTCGACAAGGACGCGGTGCTGACGGTGGCGCGGCACTGCAGCCGTGTGCTGATCGTCCACGAGGATTCGCGGACGGGCGGCATCGGCGAAAGCCTGGCCGCGATGATCCAGGAAGAGGCGTTTGAATCGCTTGACGCGCCAGTCAGAGTGATCGGCGCGCTCGACACGCCGGTGCCCTACTCACCGCCTCTCGAAGAGTTCTTTCTCCCCTCCGAGGACGAGATAGAGCACGCGGCGCGTTTGCTGCTGGCATATTGAACACGCGCAGGCTGAAGCCCGCGCGCTACAGGCGGCAGAGAACGTGACCGTATTGGCGCGGCAGGCGCAACCTCGGCGGATGTAGCGCGGGGGCTTCAGCCCCCGCGTCACCTCAGGACTTCGGCACCGCGAACGCGAGCAGTTCGCCGCTGTAGGTGCCGCCGCTGATCGGAACCAGGATGAACTGCCTGCCGTTGTGCATGTAGGTCATCGGCGTGCCCGTCTGCCCGGCGGGCATGAACACCGATCCCACTTCATTGCCCGTGGCCTTGTCGTAGGCGCGCAGCCGAGCGCCGCGGACGCCATTTGAGTCGGTAAAGAATCCGCCTTCGCCGGCGATGGTGAGCGTCTTGGTGACCAGGATGCCGATGCGCCCGAGGCGTCCCGTGCGCGGAATGTTCAGCCCCTTGAGCGCCGGATGGTTCCTGATGTTGTCGGGCGTCTCACCGTGCGCAATCCGCCACACGATCTCGCCCTTGTTCATGTCGTACGCGGTAATCGTCGCGTACGGCGGCTTCACCAGCGGCAATCCCTGCACCGTCATCACCGGTCCCGACGGCTCGGCACCGGCGACCGCGAGCACTGGTGTCTGGGCCGACGCGGCCGGCCGTGGAGGCGCGTTCGGATCCGTCGCCGTGCCGCGGACGTAGGCCATATCCGATTGCGTACCCTCGGGCGGCACCAGGCTGAGCACCGAGATCTGGGTCGACGAATAGATGTAGAGCATCTTCGTCTCGGGATCGAACGAAGCGCCCTGCCAGTTGGCGCCACCCGTGGTCGAGGGCAGCATCAACGTACCCATCGGACCGTCCCACTTGCTGACGACCGGCGGCGTGAAAATCGGCCCGAGCTTGTACTTCGACACGAGCTTGACGGCTTCGGCCTTGAGCTCCGGCGTGTAGTCGATCAAATCGTCGAGCGACACACCCTGGCGGTCGAAGGGCGCGGGCCTGGTGACGAACGGCTGCGTCGGGCTCGTCTTCTCCATCGGCACCGTCGACTGTTCGACCGCGCGCTCCTCGATCGGCCAGATCGGCTCGCCCGTCTCGCGGTTGAACGAGTAGATCCACCCCTGCTTGGTCGGCTGCAGTACGGCCTTGACCGGCCGCCCGTTGACGGTGAGATCGGCGAGTACCGGCGCACACGGAATGTCCATGTCCCACACGCCGTGGTGCACGAACTGGAAGTGCCACTTCCGCTTGCCGGTCTTGAGGTCGACGGCCACGAGGCTCTCGCCGAATAGCGTGTTGCCCGGACGATGACCGCCATAGTAATCGCCCGTCGGCAGCTCCACCGGCAGGTAGACGAGCCCGAGCTCCTCGTCGATGCTCATCTGCGACCAGACGCCGGCGTTACCGGTGTACTTCCGTGAGTCGCCTTCCCACGTCTCGGTGCCGTATTCGCCGTCCTGTGGAATGGTGTGGAAGATCCACATGCGCTTTCCCGTGCGGACGTCGAAGCCGCGCACGTAGCCCTTTTCGTTGCGGCGGCTCTTCGGCGCGGTGCCGCTCAAGTGCGCGGCGCCGATGATGATGGTGTCCTTGCCGATGACCGGCGCGGCATGCAGCCCGACCTCACCGCCGATCAGATCCATCTCCTGGTCATCGTCTAACTTCAGGTCGACGACGCCGTTCTTGCCGAAGGTTGAAACAGGGTTTCCGGTCTTCGCATCGAGCGCCAGCATGCGGTAGCCGGGGGTGACATAGAGAATGCGCGCGTCGCGCCCGTTGGCGTCGCTCCAATACGCGAGCCCGCGCCCTGACAGCTGACGCGGGGCCGCGTCGCCGCGCTTGCCCTCGTTCTCGCTGTGCATCCACAGCATCTCGCCGGTGCCGGCATCGAGCGCGACCACGGCGCGGCGCGATCCGGCGGTCGTGTAGACGACTCCGCCTACCATCAGGGGGGTCGACTGGAAGTTGAACTCCGGCCGCGGACCGAACGCGTCGGTCTTGAAGCGCCACGCGACCTCGAGTTTGTTGAAGTTGTCCTTGTTGATCTGGTCGAGCGGCGCGTAATGCGTGCTGGCAAGGTCGCCGGCGTAGGTTCGCCATTCGCCTCCGGTGGCGCCCTTCTGGGCACCGATCCCGACGCTGAGCGAGCCGAGGCCGAGCACCAGCGCAACCGCGAAACCAAGAGGTCTGGCAAGTCGTGTCATGCGCCGGATTATAGACGGCTTGGGGCGCCGAAGCCTCGGCGAAGGC
>CAMCNL010000017.1 GCA_945876205.1 Candidatus Sulfopaludibacter sp. SbA3 | reverse complement strand
CTGCGCGGATGACCTCGTTCACGGGCGCCGCATTCGGCTGAACGCGCGCTGTTGCGCGATGAGACCGGAGGTCGGCTTCGGCGCGCGCGGCGGGACGCGGTAATCCGCCGGACCGCAGAGCAGCGCGATCGCCGCAAACGCGTCGAGCTGGCGCTGGGAGCCGACGGAATGGCGGGACGAGCTGCTGGGACGCCTGGGCGGCACCTTTCACGGCACCGTCATCGACTTCAAACCGGGACGGGAATTCTTCCTCGCCGACATGTACTGGATGCCTCCCGACGGCGATCCGATCGGCCCGATGGCGCTGCAAGCGAGTTGCAGCCTGCACGGCGACGGCACGTTGCTGCACGTCCGCCAGTCAGGGTGCGACGCGAGCAGCGCCCGCTGGGAGCGGTACTACGACGTCATTTCTACGGGGTGGATGCTGGCTCTCGAGTCGCTGAAGAAGCACCTCGAGGATCGCTGGAAGGCCTGAACCGACGCGTGGCCTGAAGGCCACGCGCTACAGGAGATTGGTCGCCCGTCGCGCGCGCCCGACAGGAGAATGGTCGCCTGTAGCGCGCACCCTTCAGGGTGCGCCACGCGCGCGACGTCCCTACACACGCAGCAATTTCAGAAAGTTTGACTGCCCCGGCGAGAGATCCGGGGTAATGCTGACCAGCACGATCACCGAGGCCGAGGGAATGACGCCGCGCTCGACCAGTTGCGCGCCGATGCGCGTCGCCGCGGTGTTGAGGTCTCCGCTCAAATCGGTCAGCAGCGGCACGACGCCCCAGGGCAACGCCAACCGCCGCGCGATGTCGGCCTGGTCGGTTGCGCCATAAATCGGTGCGCGAGGCCGCAGCGCGGAGAGCATCCGCGCCGTCTTGCCTCGACGCGTGACCGCCACGATCGCGGTGGCCTCGCCGCGGCCGGCGAGTGTGACCGCGGCCTCGCAGATCGCCTGGCCGTGCGCAGGCATCACATGCGAATCACCCACCAGCGGCACGGAGAGCGCCGCGGGAAGGGTTTCCGCATCGCGGATGATCCGGTCCAGCGTCTCTACCGCTTCGATCGGATACTTCCCCATCGCCGTCTCACCCGCCAGCATGATCGCGTCGACCCCGTCGTCCACGGCGTTGGCGGCGTCGCTGACTTCGGCGCGCGTCGGCCGCGGCTGGGTCACCATCGACTCGAGCACCTGTGTCGCCACGATCACCGGGATGCCAAGCGCGCGCGCCCGCCGCGTGACCTCTTTCTGCACCCGCGGGACACGCTCGAGCGGCAGCTCGAGGCCCAGGTCGCCACGCGCCACCATCACGGCGTCCGATTCGTGGAGGATCTCGTCGAGCCGGGCGATCGCCTCCGGCCGTTCGAGCTTGG
This sequence comes from Candidatus Sulfopaludibacter sp. SbA3, assembly GCA_945876205.1. Classification (GTDB taxonomy): domain Bacteria; phylum Acidobacteriota; class Vicinamibacteria; order Vicinamibacterales; family UBA2999; genus CANNDT01. The sequence continues at coordinate 26,539 of CAMCNL010000017.1, read as the reverse complement.
CGATCAGCGGGATCGCCGGACCACCGGCGGTCCGCATCACGTCGCGCGCCTGCCGTAAATCCGCGCCGCTGTGCACGAAGCTGAGCGCGACCAGATCGACGCCGACGCTGAGGCCGAACTTGAGATCCTCGATGTCCTTTTCGGTCAGGGCCGAGGACGGGAACATCACACCAGGTGCGTTGATGCCTTTGTGCTCGCCGAGCAAACCGCCGTCGATGACGCTCGTCACGATCTCGTCGCCCTCCACCCGCTCGACGCGCAGCTGAATTCGGCCATCGTCGAGCAGCAGGCGGTCCGCCGGCTGCACCGCCTTGGGAAGATCGGCGAACGGCGTCGAGACGCGACCGGGCTCACCGACGAATTCACCGACCGCGATCCGCAGTTCGTCCCCCGGTTTGAGCGGAATCGGCAGGCCGTCGCGCAGCAGGCCGGTGCGGATCTTTGGTCCGCTGAGATCCTGCATGATCGCCACGGGACGTCCGAGCTCGTCTGCCGCGGCCCGGATCGCGCGCACCGCGATGCCGTGCGCCTCGTGCGTGCCGTGCGAGAAATTCAGACGGCAGACGTCGACGCCCGCCGCGATCAACGCACGGATCGCCGACTCGCCGCTGGTCGCGGGACCGATGGTGGCGACGATCTTCGTATGCCTCACGGTGTCAGCTTATAACGGCGGTGCCAGACTGGAACGGCGCCAGTTACAATAAGTGGTTGCGATGACGGTAAAAGTCTGGCTGGAGAACGCCATCAACGACGCGGAGCGGCGCGGCCTCACCGGCATGCGGCCGCTGCTCGAGGCGCTCGCCCGTTCGACGTCGGCGCTGCGGACGGCCGACTGGAATTTCGACGCCACCGGCGAAGACCACGAGCAAAAAGCCCCGGATGCCCGCTGATACGCGCACGATCACGGGCCTGGCGCGGGCCCTGATGACCCGGGAAGTTACCGCCGAAGCCGTCACGGCGCAGTGCCTCGACCGGATCGCCGAGCGCAACCCTTCGGTAAACGCCTTCATTGCCGTGCTGGTCGACCAGGCTCGTGCGCAGGCGCGGGACGCCGATCGGGAGATTGCCGCGGGCCGCTACCGCGGACCGCTGCACGGTGTCCCCATCTCCTTCAAGGACTTGATCGACGTCCGCGGCACCCCGACGACCGCCGCCTCGAAGGTGCGCGAGGGACACGTCGCCGACGCCGATGCGACCCTGGTCGCGCGCCTTCGCGAGGCTGGCGCCGTCTTCATCGGCAAGACCAACCTGCACGAGTTTGCCTTCGGCACGACCAACGAGGAATCGGCGTTCGGGCCGGTGCATCATCCGCTCGACCCGACGCGCTCGCCGGGCGGTTCCTCGGGTGGTTCGGCGGCTTCGGTGCTCGACGGGATGTGCTACGCCTCGATCGGCACCGACACGGGCGGCTCAATCCGCATCCCGTCGGCGGCCTGTGGACTCGTCGGGCTGAAGCCGGCGCTGGGAGAGATTCCAACAGCCGGCATCGTGCCACTGAGCGGAACGATGGACCACGCCGGACCGCTGTGCCTCAGCGTGGACGACGCGGAGATTGTGTATGACGCGCTGAGAGGCGCGGGGCCTTCACCTACGAGAAAGGCGTCAGCTCCGCGCGGATTGAAGATCGGCGTACTGCGCGGCTATTTCACGGCGCTGCTGGATCCGCAGGTCGCGAGCGCGTTCGAAAGCCTGTGCGACCGGTTGCGCGACGCCGGCGTCATTCTCGAGGATCTGGACGTTCCACACGCGAGCGACATCGCCGCGGTGTACCTGCACATCGTGCTCGTCGAGGCAGCGGCGCTGCACGCGCGCACGCTCGAGAATCGCGCCGCGGATTACACGCCGCCGGTTCACCTGCGCCTCGAGATGGGCCGCTACATCCTCGGTGAGGATTACGCGCGGGCGCTGCGCGGCCGTGATGTGCTCCGGTGTGAGGTCGATGCGCTCTTCGCCAGCCACGACGGTGTGCTGCTGCCTTCGCTGGCGGTACCGGCGACCACGCTTGGCGCCGCGACCGTCCGGGTTGGGACATCCGAAGAACCGGTGCGCAACATCACCCTGCGCCTGACCCAGCTCTTCAACCTGACGGGGCACCCCGCAATCACGATGCCCTGCGGCAAGACGATCGAAGGATTACCCATTGGGGCGCAACTCGTCGGCCCGGGCAACGACACGCCGGCCCTGCTGCAACTGGCGCGAACGCTCGAACCTTACTTCGGGCCGGGAATATCCGGTTGAGGTTCGGTGCGATCGGGCAGCGGCTGCGGCGGAATGTCGGGCGGCGGCGCGGGACTGATGTCCGGCGGCGGCGCATCGATGACGTCAGGGACGCCCGGGCGGGGGATATCGGGTTTTCGCGGCTGCTCAATCATGGCGTAGGCCTCAGGGCTCAGGCGTCAGGCCTCAGCTACTCGATTGAATGCAAAACCGAACCCATCGCCTCGGGCCTGAGCCCCGAGGCCTGAGGCCGACGATGCTGCAAAGTATTTTTCACGCGTGGGAGCGGAGGCTTGCTTCGGCCAGCAAAGACCGCATCGTTCGCCCGTTCGAATGGGGCGAAGACTGGCTCTCGCCCAACGGTCACGCCGATGCCACCCCGCCTGAGCGAATCGAGCGGTGGGTCGACGAGGCCATGCGCGACAGCGACGCCTTCTTTGAAACGCCGGAGACGCGCGACTACGACTTCCAGGCCGCCAGCCCCGAGCACCAGCTCAAAGGCGAAGCCGGCACCCTGCGCTTTCCGAGCGTCGTCACGACGCCGCACGACGTCAACAACACCGTGGTCGCGCGATTTTTTCCATCGGCCGACACGTCAGCAAGACTTGGCTCGCCGAAGCCCGGCGAAGGCGGCCGAGCCGTGGTCGTGTTGCCGCAGTGGAACTCGGATGCGGAGGGCCACATCGGTCTCTCGCGCCTGCTCGCCCGCTGCGGCGTGTCCGCGTTGCGATTGAGCCTTCCCTACCACGACACCCGGATGCCGCCCGAGCTGACCCGCGCGGACTACATCGTGAGTGCGAACATCGCGCGCACGATGCAGGCCTGCCGGCAGGCGGTGGTCGACGCGCGACGCGCGGTTGGGTGGCTGGCGTCGCAGGGCTTCGAGCGCATCGGCATCCTCGGCACGAGCCTTGGCTCGTGCCTGTCGCTGCTGACGGCGGCGCACGAGCCCCGCATCCGCGCGCAGGCGCTCAACCACGTGTCGCCACATTTTGCCGACGTCGTGTGGCGCGGTCTCTCCACGAGGCACGTCCGCGAAGGGTTGAACGGGCACATCGAGCTCGACCGGCTTCGGCACTTGTGGCGGCCGATCAGCCCGTTCTCGTACCTGGATCGCTTGCAGCAGACGCGTACGCTGCTGGTCTACGCGCGGTACGACCTGACCTTTCCCGTGGACCTCTCGCGCGTCCTGGTCGACGAGTTCAGGGCACGACAACTGCCGCACGAAGTGGCGGTGCTGCCCTGCGGCCATTACAGCACTGGCTACGCACCGTTCAAGTACTTCGACGGCTACGTGCTGACGCGTTTCCTCAGGAAGGCGCTCTAGCCGCGCACGCGCACGCTGAAGCATGCGCGCTACCCGGGTCCGCGCTACAGGTAGTCGAGCAGGGTGGCGAGCGCGTTGTAGATGATCTCCGCTAGCGAGATGACGAGCGGCGAGATCTCACCCGCATCCACCGCGTTGGCCACCGTCACCGGCTCCGTCAGCAGCAGCCAGATCGTGGCGCCCGCCACCACAGCCGCCACCACCCCGATCACCACGGCGACGCTCGCAAAGCGCATACCCGGTTCATTGTGCACCAGTGCACCGTGCACTCGTGAAACGCCAGCCGCCTCCTCGCTCAACAGATTCTGTGCGAGACTCTCCGCCACTCAGTTATTCGGCACCCGAGACCACTGATGTCCATCGAACTGGCGTCGATACTCGTGCTCGTCGCGATCTTTCTCGTGGCGACGCTGTACCCCATCCACCTGGGTGCGCTGGCGATTTCAGCCGCCTTTGTCGTCGGGATGTTCGTGTTGCCTGGCACGTCCGCCGCGAAGGTTGACGCCATCGTCGGTGGATTTCCCGGCGATCTGTTCATCGTGCTGACGGGCGTCACCTTCCTGTTTGCCATCGCGAGGAACAACGGCACGGTCGACTGGCTTGTCGATGTCGCGATGCGGGCGGCACACGGGCGCGTGTCGCTCCTGCCCTGGGTCATGTTCTTCGTCACGGCGGCCATTACCGCCGTCGGCGCGGCGGGGCCGGCTGCGGTGGCGATGATCGCCCCCATCGGCGCCGGCCTGGCCCGTCGCTACCATCTCAACCCGGTGCCCGTCGGCCTGATGGTGATCAATGGCGCGAGCGCTGGCTCCTTCTCGCCGATTGGCATCTTCGGCTTGATCACCAACAACGTGGTCGAGCGCAACAATCTCGACGGCAGCCCACTCACGCTCTTCGCCGCGAACCTGCTCTTCAACATCGTTCTCGGCGTGATCATCCTGGTCCTGCTCGGCCGGCGGAATCACGGCGAACCTCTCGCCGGTCTGGAGACGCCGAGCGACGCCGCACCGCCCGACGTCAGACTCAATCGGCCCCGCGTGCTGACCCTCGCAGGCTTGGCGGCGCTGACGGTCGGCGCGCTCTTCTTCGGGCTGGACGTCGGGTTCTCGGCATTCGTCGTAGCGGTGCTGTTGTCGGCGTGCGATCCGGAAGGCGCGAAGGGTGCGACCAATCAAATCGCATGGTCAACGACGCTCCTGGTGTGCGGCATCGTGACCTACGTCTCGTTGATGCAGGCGCTCGGCACGGTCGACTATCTCGGCAGCCAGGTCGCAGCGGTCGGCACGGCGCTCACAGGCGCGCTCCTGATCTGCTACATCGGCGGCGTCGTCTCGGCGTTTGCCTCGACGACGGGGATTCTGGGCACACTGATTCCGCTGGCCGTGCCATTCCTCGAACGGCAGGACGTGAGTGCAATCGGGCTGATCACGGCGCTGGCGATCTCTTCGTCGGTCGTGGACTCGAGTCCATTTTCGACCAGTGGCTCGCTGGTCGTGGCCAACGCACCGGACGGTCAGCGCGACGTCGTCTTCAAGGGGCTGCTTCGGTGGGGTTTCTCGATGGTCGCGCTTGCGCCGCCGGTGGCCTGGCTGATTCTGGTCGTGCCCGGCTGGCTCTGAGACTTTCGGACGTCAGGCGCCGGTGAACACCGGCTTGCGCTTCTCGAGAAAGGCACGGCGCCCCTCCTCGTAGTCGGCGCTGTCGAAGCACTGTTGCACCATGCGCTCGGACGCGACGGCGTCTCGATCGCTCGCGTCTCTGAGGAGGTCACGGACGGTGCGTTTCGTGGCGCGAATGGTCAGCGGCGCATTGCCTGCGATCGTCTCGCTCAATCCACGCACGTAGGCTTCGATGTCGCCGTCGGGCACGACGCGGTTGACGAGGCCGATGTGAAACGCCTCGGCAGCCTCGACCAGGCGTCCCGTGAAGATCAACTCGTGAACGAATTGGGGTGATACCAGGTCGAGCAGCAGCCGGAGCGAGCTCCGGCCGTAGCCGAGGCCGAGTTTCGCGGCCGGGATGCCAAATTTCGAGGACTCGTCGCAGAAGCGCATGTCACAGGCGATCGCGATGTTGATGCCTCCTCCGACGCAGTAGCCGCGAATCATGGCTACCGTCGGCTTCGGATGATTCACCAGGATCTCCTGCAGGCGCTCGACCGCGGCGCCGTAGACAGCCACCGCTTCCGTCGATCCTCGTTCGCTCTCGAACTTCGAAATATCGGCGCCCGACACAAACGCCTTGCCGCCGGCGCCGGTGAGGACGACGACGCGCACATCCGGATTCACCGCAAAATCCTCGAGCACGGTGGCCGCTTCGCGCCACATCTCGAGTGACATGGCGTTGCGGCGCTCGGGGTTGTTGAAAGTGAGCGTGCCGACCAGGCCGTCCACGCGCGCCAGGATCTTGCTGCTGTTATCCATGGGTCCTCAGATGACTCCGCGGTTGGCCAGGTCGGCGACCTGCGCGGGCTCATACCCGAACTGCTTCAGGATCTCCGCGCCGTGTTCACCTCGTTCGGGTGGCCGGAGGCGCACCTCGGAGGGCGTACGGGAGAGATGCACCGGCTGCCCAACCACCCGCAAAGGCGAATAGTGAGGCGATGCCAGCGTGTTGACCATGTCGAGATGGCGGACCTGGGGATCGGCGAAGACCTGGTCCACCGAGTAGATCGGGCCGCACGGTACGCCGGCGGTGTTGAGCCGATCGATCCAGACGGCGCTGGTAGCGGTCGTCAGGCGACGCTCGATCTCGCCGGTCAGCGCGTCGCGGTTCTCGGAGCGGGCGGCCTCAGTGAGGTAGGCCGGATCGGCGATCAGCGCCTCGGCGCCGATCGCGACGCAGAGGCGTTCCCAGATGATCTGCCCGCTGGCGGCGATGTTGATCTCACCGTCCGCTGTCTTGAAGGCGCCCGTCGGAATGCTGGTGGGGTGGTTGTTTCCCGCCTGTCGCGGGACCTTCCCGTCGTTCAGCCAGCGCGACGCCTGGAAGTCGAGCATGAAGATCTGCGACTCGAGGAGCGATGAGGTCACCCACTGTCCCTCGCCGGAGCGTTCGCGCTCGAGCAGCGCCAGCAGGATGCCTTGCGCGCACATGAGACCGGCGCAGAGATCCGTGATCGGAATGCCGACGCGCATCGGTCCCTGGCCTGGGGCGCCGGTGATCGACATGAGACCGCCCATGCCCTGCGCGATCTGGTCGAACCCCGGCCGGTCGCGGTACGGTCCATCCTGCCCGAATCCCGTGATGCTCGCGAACACCAGGCGGGGGTTGATCGCGCGGGCCGCCTCGTAGCCGACGCCGAGCCGCGCCATCACGCCGGGGCGGAAGTTCTCGACCAGCACGTCGGCGCCGGCGATGAGCCGCCGCAGGATCGCGAGCCCCTCGTCGTTCTTGAGGTTCAGCGTGATGCTGCGCTTGTTGCGATGGAGATTCTGGAAGTCGGATCCGTCGCGGCCGCCGACCGTGAGGTCGTTTTCCTGATCAGGTGGCGGCTCGACCAGGATCACGTCGGCGCCCCAGTCGGCAAGCTGGCGCACGGCCGTCGGCCCCGACCGCGCGCGCGTCAGGTCGAGCACGGTGAAACCGGACAAGGGGCCCGATGGCTTCATGAAGGCCCCAGCACCTCCACCTCGCCGAGCCCCAGCGCGTTGAGCGACTCGCCAATCGCCGCGTAGTCGCCGACGATGAGCGTGGTCAAGCGGGCGGGATCGATGTACTTCCGCGCCGCCGCCGTGACGTCGGTGGCCGTGACGGCGTTGACGCGGGGCACGAAGTTCTCGAAGTAGGAATCAGGCAGCCCATACAACACGAGCTGCGCGACGGAGCGCGCCACCTGGTGTGCCGTCTCGAAATTACGCGGATATCCGCGCGTCAGCGACGCCTTCGCCAGCGACATCTCGGTATCGGACGGCGGACGTGAGCCGCGGATCGCCTCGAGCTCGTTGACCGAATCGCGCACCGCGTCGGCGGTGGCGGCGGTGTGCACGCTGGCCTGGAGCGAGAACGGCGCAAGTCCGCGCCGCCAGTCGAAGCCGGTGCGCGCGCCGTAGGTGTAGCCCTTCTCTTCGCGAAGCTTCAGGTTCACCCGGCTGACGAACTGCCCGCCGAGGATCGCGTTCATCACCACCAGCGCCGCATAGTCAGGCGTGTCACGGCGCGCGGAGAGATGACCGATCCGCAGCTCGGACTGCGCCGCGCCCTCGCGCGCCACCACCGCCATGCACGGCTGCGTCGGCGCCGGCTCGATGTCGGCTGCCGCAACCGGCGCGGGGTCGCTCCTCGCGTCGCCGTTGGTCCAATGTCCGAATGCGTCTTCGGCCAGCCGCACGAGCCGCTCATGCGACATCGCACCGGCGACGACGAGCGCGCTGTGCGAGGGACGACACGTCCTCGCATGAAACGTCGTGACGTCGCCCAGCCCCATCCCGCGAAGTGACGCGTCGTTGCCGATCGAGAGATGTCCGTATGGATGAGTGCCGTACAACAGCCTGAGAAACGCGCGTTCGGCGACCGCCGGCGGCAGATCCTTGATCTGGCGCAACCGATCGAGCCGCAGCTGCCGCACGCGATCGAAGTCTTCTTCGCGGAGGCTCGGCCGCGTCAGCAGGTCGGCGAGCACCGACGATCCTCGCTCGGCAAAGCGCGCCAGCGTCGACAGTGTGAACACCGTGGCGTCGGACCCGACGTCGACGTCGTATTCCGCGCCAATGCGGGCGAGCGCTTCGGACACGTCGATTGCACTGAGCGCGCCGGTGCCCTCGTCGACCATGTCGGCGGTGATCGCCGCCAGGCCTTCGTAGCCCGCGACGTCGGCGCCAGAGCCGCCCTCAATCTGCATGACAAACGTGACAAGGGGAACGCTGTGATGCTCGAGCGTCCGCACGTCGAGCCCGTTCGAGAGCGTGTGACGAACGATGGTGGGAAACGTGAAGGACGGGTCGGGTCCTACCTGCGGAAGATGTGAGCGATCGGCCTTCATCACGAGGCCGCCACCGGCTCGGATCCCGGCAGCGCCAGCGCCGCCTGGCCTCGCGGCACGATGCTGAGCAGCACGCGGCGATCGAATGCCAGATACTGCGCGACGGCAGCGCGAACGGTCTCGGCGGTCGCGTCGCGGTAGCGGGCCACATCCGTGGGAAAGAAACCCGGATTGCCGGTGAACACGTTATAGGCGTTGAGCTGGTCTGACTTGCCGCCGAACCCGCCCACCGTTTGCAGCCGGTACATGAAGTGCGCCTCGGCCTGCGCCGCGGCGCGCTCCATCTCGCTCGACGAGGGTCCCTTGTCTGCCAGCGCCTGTATCTCCGTGTCGATCAACGCAGCGATGTCGGTCAGCGATTGGTCAGGTGCGGCGGTGGCCGCGAGGAGGAAGAAGCTGCCCAGCTCGCGGGAGCTCTGGTAGGCCGAGACGTCGAGCGCCAGACGCCGTTCGTAGACGAGCGTGCGGTACAGCCGGGACGTCTTGCCGTTGGCGAGGAGATCGGCGGCCAGGTCCATGTCGGCATCGCCCTCGCTGAACATTGCCGGCGAATGCCACGCCATGTACACGCGCGGCATCTCGACGCGGTCTTCGAGCACGAGGCGGCTCTCACGCGTCAATGACGCCGCGGCCGTGACCCGCGCCGGCCGCGGGCCCGGCGAGAGCTCGCCAAAGTACTGTTCCGCCAGGTCGAACGCGCGCTCCGCTTCGATATCGCCGCCGATCGCCAGCGACGCATTCGACGGATGGTAATAGGTACGGAAGAACGACTGGACGTCCTCGAGCTGCATCGCGCGGATGTCGTCGGCGGCGCCGATCGTCATCCAGTGATAGGGATGGTCAGAGGGATAGAGCGCGGCCGACATCACCATCATGCCGAGACCGTACGGCCGGTTCTCGTAGTTCTGACGCCGCTCGTTCAACACGACGTCGCGCTGAGTCTCGAACCGCTGCTTCGTCAGCGCCGGCAGCAGGTATCCCATCCGGTCCGATTCCATCCAGAGCGCCAGGTCAACGGCGCTGGTCGGCACGACTTCCCAGTAATTCGTCCTGTCGGTGTTCGTGGATCCGTTGAGCAGGGCGCCGGCCTGCTGGAGCGGAGGAAAGTAGCCGGAGTTGTGATGCTCCGAACCCTCGAACATCAGGTGTTCGAAGAGATGCGCGAAGCCGGTGCGGCCGAACACCTCGTTCTTCGACCCGACGTGGTACCAGACGTTCACCGCCACGATCGGCACGTGGTGGTCTTCGTGCACGAGCACGTCGAGACCGTTGTCGAGCGTTCGCTTGGCGAACGGAAGGTCGATGGGATCCACAGGGTTACCGAACAGGTATCAGAGGAATCTTGCCTTTGTTGGCCTCGGCGTTCTTGTGCGCCGCAATCGAGACCTGGGAGGCGGTCCGCTCGGCGACGGTCATGAACGCGCGGCCGGCCGGAGACCGCGGCTCGGCGAGCACGAGCGGCACACCGGTGTCGCTGCCTTCGCGAATGGGCTGATACACCGGCAGCCGCCCCAGGAACGGCACCTCCATCGCCGAGGCCAGCGTTTCGCCGCCGCCGTGCCCGAAGATGTCCGCCTCGTGATGGCAGTTGGTGCACGCGTAGTAGCTCATGTTCTCCACGAGCCCCAGCGGCGCGATGTTCAGTTTCTGATACATCCGGATCGCGCGACGCGTGTCCGCCAGCGACACCTGCTGCGGCGTCGTCACCAGCACGGCGCCGGCAACTGGAACCGTCTGACTCAGACTGAGCGCCACATCACCGGTGCCTGGCGGCATGTCGACGATGAGGTAGTCGAGATCCTCCCAGGCGACGTCGCGGAAGAACTGTTGCACCGCACCGTGCAGCATCGGGCCGCGCCAGATCACCGGCGCATCATCCGATGTCAGAAAGCCCATCGAGACGACCTGCAACCCGTATTTTTCGGCCGGCACGATTCGTTTGCCGTCGGTCACGAGCTGCGTGTCCCTGATGCCGAGCATGATCGGCACGTTCGGGCCGTAGATGTCGGCGTCGAGAATGCCGACGCGGCTTCCACACTGTGTGAGCGCCAGCGCCAGGTTCACGGCGACGGTGGTCTTGCCCACGCCACCCTTGCCGGCTCCGACCGCAATCACGTTCTTCACACCAGGGAGCGGGGTGCGTCCCGTCTCGGGCGCCGACACGGAGCGAACGTTGGCGGTCATCTGGACGGCGACGTCGGAGACGCCCGGGAGCGCGCGGACCGCGGCGGTCGCCTGATCGCGCAACAGGTCCTTCACCGGACACGCCGGCGTCGTCAGTTCGATGGTGAAGGAGACTCGACCGCGGTCAATCGACAGGTTCTTCACGAAGCCGAGCGACACGATGTCTCGCCTGAGGTCGGGATCAACGACGACGCGGAGCGCGTCTAGGACCGTGGTGCTGTCCAGCGTGGCGTGCATCCCCTTATCTTATCGCGCAGGCTGAAGCCCGCGCGCTACAGGTGGGCGCAGGCTGAAGCCCGGGCGCTACGGGTGGATGAGATGCGGCGGGGGCCTTAACGGCCCGCGGCAATGGGCGGCTCGAACACACGCCGCCCCTCATTGGTCAGCAACACCCACATGGCATAGATGCCAAGCGCCGTGCCGAACGGCAGGATGAGCAGGTTGACGACGGCAAGACCGAGCGCGAGGACGCGGCCGGAGGCATGGTGGCGGCGGAGCCTGGCAGCGGCCCACAGGTGCGCTCCGCCCCAGAGCACCGAGAAGATGCCGATGACGGCAAAGGTGCCGGCCGTCAGGCCCACCGCGAAACCGACGGTTCGGCCTTCCGGCGCGACGAGGATCGCCATCGCCCCCGCCGACAACAGCAGCATCGATACGCCTACCAGCATCGCGAGCGCACCCCAGAGGCTGTTCAGGATGGCAAGGAGGCCGATGTGGCGTTCCACCTATTGGACGTGAATGCGAAGCTCGATGCGGGTTGGCGGGTGGTGCCGCGGCGTGACGGTGAAGTGGAAGCGCGCGCCGTCGCCGACGCCGGCCGGAACCGAGACGCGCAGCTGATGGCGCAGGAGCTCGCTTCCGTTGCCGCTGCAGCACGGGCACGGCTCGGCCCACGACTCACCGCGGCCGCCGCAGTAGTGGCAGGTGCAGCGCACCGGCACCTCGAGCGGCACGACGGCGCCCGCCGCGGCGTCGCGCCGCGACAGCGTGACGGTCGCATCGAGCGCCGCGGCGCGTTCGCCGGCGAGAAACGCGCTGCGGATGCGATCGACTGCAGGCGCCATCGACGGAAAGTCGATGACGACCTCGTCGGCAAAGCAGCTCACATCCTCGCGGCTGTCTTCGCTGCCGATCACCGCAACTTGCGGCCCGCCGAACGGACGAAACGTGTTTCCGCCCATGGTCTGCAGGTACGATAGGGTCGGCACAAGGAGAAGTCAATGGCCGTCAAGGAGTGCCCGATGTGCGGCGAAGCGATGCGGCTACGCGAACGAGAGATCGTCGATCGCGTGCCAGGTACGTCGCAGACCAAAGTCACCAAATCCAGAGAATGGATCTGCCCGGAGTGTGACTACTTCGAGGACGTCGAAGACTGAGGATGAAATGCGGCGCGCATCCGGAGTGATGCGACGCTGAAGATGGGCCGCGCTGACCCTGCATGATGCGGCGCGGACCCTTACGGTCCGCGGAGCCTTCAGCGCGCGCCGAGAGTCAGCAGCAGCTCCTTGCGGAGGCCTTCTTCCAATTCATCGATGGCAAGCGCGGTGTCGCACTCGTCGCACAAAAGTTCCAACACCGCGGGGCGGCCTTCTTCAGAGACCTCGACCCTCGAATCGTCCAGGTGCACCACGTGCATCTGAAGCGTCTTGACGAGAAAATTTTGGTCGTTCCCACAGCTGGGACAGGTCAGCGCCACTAACGTCTCCTCTTTTGTCGTCAACAGGTTCTCCTCACAAAGCGTCTGCGGTCCTCAGAATTCGATTGTAGGGGATGGCTTCCGCATGGCGCAATGCAAAACCCCCGGCTGGACCATCAAACAGTGGGCTCCGGGCCTCCGTTTTCGAACAATTCCGGGACACCAAGGCTGATGACCTGGCCGGTTCGGTGCCCATAAAAGCGGCAATGCGGTCCTTTTGCCTCGACAAGCTCCAATTCGACGACCGTCGGCCGTGCGCGATAAATAGCCGCTACACAGCCACAGGGCATCGGTTGGAGGGTCACCAGGGTCATGGCACCAGGGCCGCGGCCGCTCGCCAGGGGGGAATTGTGCATGTATGTCCGGTTAGACCGCGCAGGGACGTTTTTGGTTCCGTCAGACGTCGGAATAGACGAGTTGCGCCTCTATGACCCATTCAGGGTAGATCGACGCAACGGCGCGCTGATAGAGATCGAGCTGCGTACGATGCTCCTGGCGCGGCCGCCCGGTCTTGAACTCGAGCAGCGTCATGCGATCGGGCGCTGTTCGCACGAGACAATCGATCGTGCCGCGAACGATGACGCCGTCGACGCGCATGGTGAACGGCACCTCGTGGATGCGTTCGCCAGAGAGATAGAGCGCGCGCACCTCGGCGCGCTGCACGATCGCGTGATACGCGTCGAGTGCTTCGTCCAGCCAGTCGCCTGTCCCGAGCGACGTCGAGAGGGCCAATTCGTCTGGCCGGAGGATGCGTGATGCCGCCGCTCGATCGACGGCGTTGGCTGCTGGATCAAGCCCGAAGCGCTCGAGGAGGCGATGGACGAAGGTTCCGACCAGTCGATCCGACTCGCGTCCGCCTGGCAGGACGCCATCATCGCCAAGCAACGTCGCGATCGCGCGGCGTGGAGTGCCGGTGTCGACCAGTGGTGTGAAGTCCGTAGGTATCGTGTTCGCCTCTGGGGCGAGCCCTGTGGGCTCGCCTGGCAAACCCGGAGGGTTCGCGCCACAAGCAAGTTGGAACCGGTGCACCTGCCCAGACGACGCGTGCCATTCGACGACATCGGTTGCTGCTGACTGCGCGGCGAACTGCGCCAGGAGAGACGCCGGCAACACCTCCGCGAGACTGCCGCGTCCGGGCTGGATGCGGCCCTCCTTCAGCGCAGATCCCAGATAGAGCCGGTCGCGCGCGCGCGTGAGTGCGACGTAGAGCAGCCGCTTGGTTTCCTCGCGCTGCTTCGCCGCATCATCGTCATCCGCCTCAGACTGATAGTCACCAACGGCGACCGACAGATGGTCCTCGGCATCACGCGCGGCGATTCGGATCGGGTCGCGGCGATTGCCGGTGCCGCGCGCCAGGTTGACGACAAAGACGATCGGGAACTCGAGTCCTTTCGACGCGTGCACGGTCATCAGGTTCACCGCGTCGGAGGCGTCGATCACCGCATTTGCTTCGTCGCCAACGGCGAGGCGATCGAGGTGGGCTGCAATCCGGCCAAGCGTCGCGTAACCGCGGTTCTGGATGCGCCGCACCAGCGCGCGCATCTTCTTCAGATTTTCGCGCGCCTGCGCGAAGCGCGGGCCGTGCATTTCGAAGAAGTAGGCAGACTCGTTGAGGATGAGGTCGAGCAACTCGGCCGGCGGCATGCGGTCGACCAGTGACCGCCATCGCGCGGCCGCCGCGCGCGCGCGGATCAGCGCGGCGGAGTCGGCGGCGTCAAGACGCGCGGACGCCGCCGGTGGCTCGGTCGCCCCCAGTGCGTCCGATAGCTTCGGCGCCAGCAGCCGCAGCGCCTCGTCCGAGAGGTGAATGAACCGCGACCGCATCAGCGCGGCGGCCCGCAGATCCGACAACGGGTCCGCCAGGTACCAGAGCAGCGCGAGCACGTCCTTGATTTCGTCGGAGTCGAAAAAGCCGAGTCCCTTGTAGACAAACGCCGGGATGCCGCGCTGTTCGAGCGCGCCCTCGAATTCGCGATGGCTGTCGCGCGTGCGAAAGAGGATGGCGATGTCGCCAGGACGAACCGCGCGCCGGACGCCGGTGTCGCGGTCGCGAATCGGCGTGCCGGCCGCGATCAGCCTCGCGATTTCGTCGGCGGCAATCTCCGCGCACGCCTCCGGAGTCTCTGCCATCACGAGACCAAGGGCCACATCCTCTGTGTCCGTAGTGTCCGGCTTCAGCCGGACCGTCGTGTCGATAGGAAACCGATCTTCTTCCGCGTATCGGAATCCGTCGCGCCTGTCGGGCGCCTTGTCGATGTCGTGGCTGACGTCGTTGATGAACGTGAGCAGCGCCGGCACCGACCGAAAGCTCCGCGAGATCGACCGGCGGACATCCTTGTCGGGACGCAGCATCTCGAGGTGCCGGCTCGCCTCCGACAGGAGCGACCCGTCCGCGTCGCGAAAGCCGTAGATCGACTGCTTGCGGTCGCCGACGATGAAGATGGACGGCGTGAGCGGTCCGGAGGCGGTGAGCCCCGCGCCCTCGCCCCACGCCTGTACCAGGAGCGAAATGAGCTCCCACTGTGCGCGACTGGTGTCCTGAAACTCGTCGACCAGCACGTGGTGGTATCGCGACTCGAGCCGGTAGCGGCTGCGGGAGAACTCTTCCATCTGCCGGAGCAACGCGAGGGCCTTGAGCAGCACGTCGGAGAAATCGAGGACGGCGTGCGCGTCGAGGGTGCGGCGGTATTCCGTGTCCGCCACCGCAAACATCCGCGAGATGCCGCGAGACACCAGCACGTTCAGGTCACGACGGTAGGCGTTGAAGATGCGCAGCATCGCGTCGGCGTGCTCGACGACAAGGTCCTTGTGGACCTGCCAATCTGGGACGCTGGCGAAGGCCGGCTTCGCATACGGACAACGAGTGCGCGGCGTCCCGTCCTGCGTGAGGAAGTGCTCGCGCGCTCGCGCGAACACCGCCTGGATGGTGGCCGGATCGACCGAGCCCTCCCCTTCGCCACCCGCGCGGAGGCGCCGGAGGCCGCGGGCCAGCACCATGAAGGCGGGCTCGAGCGGGCCCGTCTCGAGGAACCGATCCAGTCCGCCGGGCATCGCCTCGAACGCGTCGATCAGCGTGGCGGCCGCCCGCCGGGCGACCTCCGACACTTTCAGGTCACGCGGCCCGGTTGCCAGGAAGCGTGCGAGTACGCGCGGCGCGACGATACGGCGGTTCAGCAGCGCGGCGAGCCCTTTCCGGGCGCGGCGGTCGCCCAGTTGCGCGAAGACCAGCGCCACATGCTCGTCGTCACGCGCGAGCGAACGACAGATCCTCAATGCCCGGTCGAGCGACTCGGCGATGAGCCGCGGCACTTCGGTTTCGTCCGCCAGCGAAAAGCCCGGATCGAGGTCGGCCTCGAGTGGAAACTCGCGCAGGAGCGACAGGCAGAACGCATCGATGGTGCTGATGTTGATGTCGGAGGTGCGGTCGCGCAGCTCCCGCCATCGCGTGGGGGTCAGCTCCCCTCGAGCAGCCGACTCCCTCAGCGACGAGAGAATCCGCTCGCGCATTTCGGCGGCCGCCTTGCGCGTGAAGGTGATGGCAAGGATGTTTGCGGGATCGACACCCGCGCGCAGCAGGTTGATGTAGCGGTCGACGAGCACCCGCGTCTTGCCGGTGCCCGCCGACGCCTCGAGCGCGACGTTGAAATGCGGATCGACCGCGTGCGCCCGTCCGGCGCGGTCGCGGGCGTCGATCCGCGCCTCGACCGAGTCGGCTTCCTCGAACGGGAGACTGACGTTACTGATCGCCAACGTAATCCTTGCGGCAGACGGAGGGGTAGGCGCAGTAGGTGCACATCATCGGCTCGTGTGGCCTGGGCGGGAATGCGCCGGATCCGATGTCGTCCACCAGCGCGATGAGCCTCTCGCGCGCGACGGCCAGCGTTGCGTCCGCGTCTTTCGCGCCGGCCTTGACCACCGGGACGAGCGAGCGCTTGCCGGCGAAGGCGACATACGCCGCCTCGTCGAGCGCCCACGGCCGTCCGTCACGCGCGGCGAGCCGCTCCTGCGCGCAGAGCGCGTAGACCGCCACCTGCAACGCCCGCTTCACGTTGGGCGGATAGCCCGACTTGTAGTCGATGACGCGCAAGCGGTTGCCGTCGAGCAGGTCGATCCGATCGGCAACGCCCTTGAGCGGTACGCGTCGGCCGTCCGCAGCCCCGAGCGAAAAGTCGCCCTCGAGGCGGAACTCGAGCCATCGCTCCTGCACCACCGCCGGCCGCGACGCTTCGAGGCCAAGGACGACGTCCACGATCCCGACCGAGATGGCCGATCCGAAGAGGCGCGTCCACTCGAGCGATGCATCGGCCTCGGGGAGTCCCGAGAGGAGGGGCCGCGCCACCTCTTCGAACAACGAGCGCGCCGAGTCGAGCCGATCCGGAGTGATCGTCCCCGCGCCGCGACTGTCCCAGGCCTCGAAGAAGCGCTGAAACACCTCGTGGACGAACCGGCCACGCGCGCGAGGCGAAAGCGCCGGCTCGTCCTCCGGTGCTTCCTCCAGCCGAAGTACATCGGCTGCGAAGAACTTGAACGGACAGTCCTGGTACCGCTCCAGCGCGCTCAACGAGTACGCGGCCGGCATATGACCGCTTGTCTGACCGCGGAAACGCGCAGCGTCGATGACTGGACGCTCAATTGGGTCGGCCTCGTACTCGAAGATGCGCGTCGCAGGCGCGGAGTACTCAATCGCCTCGAGCCCCGCTCCCTCGAGCTCGTCGACAAACGTCGACGCTGCCACCAGCGCATCGTCTTCGAGAGAAAACGTGGAGGCGACGAGGTAGGAACCAGGCAGGCGAAGCAGGTCGCGGAAGGCCGCGCGGGCACCATCGAGCCGATCGGCCTCGGCAGGCCATCCCAGCTCGCGCAGCACGCCGCCGGCGTAGAAGATATTGCGGCGCGGGCGATCCGGCCACTCGCCGTCGACCAGGCCCGCGAGCTGCACCGCCTCGAAGTCGCCAAACTTCGCGCTCTCGGCATCGACCAGGTGCACGCCCGACTCGCCGGTGCGCGGGGCGAACGTCTGTCCTTCGATCCAGCGCCTGACGATCGCGGCGACCGTGTCGAACTCCATCGGTGTCGAATCGAACCTGGCGTAGGCGTTGCGCAGCGTTGCCAGGGTGCCGAAGATCGCCGCCCGCGCCCGAAGCTGGCGCTCGCGAAGCGGATCGTCGGGGCCCGGCACATTCTCGTGAGCCGTCAGGAAAGCGAACAACAGTTCGAGGTGTACCGCGAGCGGCGCCGCGGCCCTCAGCGGCAGCAGCTCGCCCGCCGCGCTCCGGAGCACCGCCGCAGCCGGAATCGAGAATCGCTCCAACGCGTCCACGTCGCCGAGATAGCCTGCCGCGCTCAGCGCGCGATCGAGCGCCGTGATGTCTCGCGCGGATATGCCTTCGAACCGGAAATGCGGCGAGCGCAGCAACGCGACCGCGGGGCCGCGCGCGAAGTTCGAGCTGACGCACGACACGACGAGGTCGAGCGCCGCGGCATACGGCTCGGCGCCAAGCGGCAGGGCGTCGAACATCTGGCACGGTACGCCGCCCGATCGCAGGACCTCTCGCGCCACATACACATACGGCAGCGGCTGACGGACGACGAGCGCCATGCGATCGAGGACGGACACGTCTCCCGCGCGAACCGCGTGACGCACCCAGCGAGCGAAGGCGGCTACCTCTTCTTCTCGATCGCGCGCGATCTGCGTCAGTCCGTGCGGAGCGATCCCGCCTTCGCCGCTTCGCGGCTTCGGCGCGGCAAGCAGCACCGGGGCGCTGGGCGGCTCGCTCTCGAACCGAACCTCCTCGATACCCGGAAGCAGATCGCGAATGCGTTCGTGGAACGCCCCGGCAACGGTGTTGTCGGTGGCGACGACGTCGAGCCGGTCGAGGCCGGGGACGCGCGCGAGCAGATCCCAATCGGCGCGGAAGAGGCCGTTGGGATCGAGCGAGCGATCGCCAACCGCGACGATCACGTGCCGCCACGGGCGAGTCGCGGCGGTCTCGCGCAGGTGTTTGCGAACGGTATGTTCATCCAATGCGCCGAGGCCGGCGCATTGCTGCTCGAAGTGTCGAAACGCGCTCACCAGGAATCGGGTCTGGCGCACGAGCCGCTCGGCGCCGCGATCGTCGGCCGCGCCTGGCTCGAGCATGCCGAGCGCCAGCCGCTCGAAGGTGTTGACATCCTTCTGGTTGCGGTTGAGCGTGTCGTAAAAGCGAAGGATCTCGGCCACCAGGCCTGGCCGAAGACGAAATGGCGGCTCCGCGCCCTCGGCGATGGCAGTCCGGCAGGCCACGCCAAGCAGCGCCTCGCGCTCCGCGGCGGTGAGCATCGGCGCATCGGGCGGAACGCGCTCGGCCAGTCGTGCCGGCAGTTCGTCTGGCGTGATGAAGTCAGGAAGCAGGAGCGCCTTGGTCGAAGGTGGCTGGCGGTCCTCGATGGATCGCAGCAGGTGCGCGGCGGCGGCGCGTGTGGGCACCACGACCAGACGGTCGCGCGCGTCGAAGGGCGTGCCTTCGCAGGCCAGCGAGGCGAGGGCGTTGCGGAAGGTGTGCAGATCCGGCACCCGCACGAGCCGGGTGGTGCGGACAGTGATCACTGAATTCGCGGGGGCTCGAGCAGCGTGCGGAGCTCCTGTTGGGCGCGCGAAAGAAACATCAGCGCGCCGGCGGCCGCGGACGAGGCCTGCCAGGCCGTTGCGACTTCGCCTGACTGCACGGCGAGATAGCGGCTGTTCACGGCGTTCTCGGCGAAACGCCACGAGCTCGTCAGCAGGTCGTGAGCGGCCTGGAGATCGGACGGCACCCGCACACGCTGCAGCCGCTCCGCGCCACCGCTGAATCGGCCGCGCAACGTCAACAACATATTCGGTGAGGGACCCTCGAGGCGTCGAACAGCCTCGAGCGCGGGCTGCGCTTTCACAAGCTGCAATAGCTGGGTGCCAACGACGCGCCGGTAGTCGCGGTACAGCGCCTGCCTCACGTTCCAGCGGTCGCGAAGCAACCGCAGACGCTGGGCCGCGTCGAGCTGCACCTGCACCGTGGCATTGAGCGCCTGGACGACTTCGGGCCGGCGCCGGCCAAGGCGCGCGTCCTCGTCGGGAATCCGGTTGAGCACCTGCTGGACATCTGAGATCCGCGCGCGAGCGGCTGCACGGGTCGCCTGGGAGATGAATCGACGCGAGAGGCCCGCGTACTGCGCGTCGACGGCAAACTCCTGCGCGATCTGTTTCTCGGCGGAGCGTCGTAGCGCAGCGACGTCAGCCGGCGCAATCAATCCTGCGGCCTCGCTCAGGAGCGCCAGCGCCGTCTGCAGCAGCGCGACCCGCTCGGACGAGCGCTCGGTGAGCGTGGCGACATGAAAGACCTGGTCGATCTGCTCGCGCACCGACGGCATCCCCATCAGCGGCTCGAGCGGGATGTCCGCAGCCATCGCCACCAGCGACAAGTCGAACATCGTCATTCCGGCGGCGGCGCGAAGACCGGAGATCGCTTCGTCGAGGAGCGAAACAATCTCAGCGACTTCGCGCTGGCGGTAGCCGAGATGCTGGCGGGGCCAGTCGGCGAGCGTATTCCTGGCGCGCGTCGCGATCTCGAGCGCCTGGTTTCGATCGCGGGTCTGCAGGATCTCGTTGAGAACGGCGGCGACGTCATTGCTGAGCCGAATGAAGTCCTCGTCGCCGCGGGTCTGGGCGTAGCGCTGATACCTCGCGCTCGCCGCGTAGCGCTCGGTTCGGGGCCAGTCGATCGCTTTGGTCGGAAGGGTCACGGCCTGGAGCCGCGGCTCGTCCGCAGCACCGCCCGCCGGCATCGAAAAAATGACGCGATCGTCGACGCGCGCGTACTCGCCGTAGCTCACGACACTCGTGCCATCGGTGAGAAAGAGGCGCAGCAGCATCGCATCGGGCGCAGCACTCGCCACGCCAGGCACAAGCAGGCAGAGCATCGCCGACAGGACGACGCGTGCGATTACAGACATGTCATGCGACGCCGTAATTGTACTCTTGCGGCGCATCGAGCAGCCCTCGATCGCGCGGCTGTGGAAAAGTTGTGGATGACGCGTGCAAATCCTGTGGACAACCTGCCAACGCAAATAATTTTCGCGCGTGATCGTTAGCCCAGAGCGCCGGTACGACCTGTGGACCGCGTCTTCGTGATCCGCTTCGCTTGATCGCCTGCGTGCGAAGCGTAAGATCGACCGCCGTCCCCACTTCCGACCATTCCAAGATTGTGACCGTGCATAGCTTCGAAGAAACCATCGCCGGGCGCTCGTATCAAATCGAGGTCACGCCCGTCAGTAACCGCTGGCGCGCGCAGTTGAAGCGCGGGCCAGGCATGCCCACTGCCATGATGCCGTTCTACGGCCCCACCCCCGATGAAGCCGCGCGACTGCTGACGCAGTGGCTCGTGCTGGCCCACCGGCGCCAGGTCCCATCGACGAATTAGACGGCCTCCTCAGTATTTATAGCCGGGACCTGTGACAGCGTAGGTCCTCCGTAATACAATGGAGTGTTCCGTCCCACCACAGGGGCCTGTAGCGCAGTTGGGAGCGCGCCTGAATGGCATTCAGGAGGTCACCGGTTCGATCCCGGTCAGGTCCACCATTTTTACTTAGCAATTCCGCAGGATCCTCCCCCAGGGGAGCCTGTTTCTGTCTTCGGGCGAACACGGGGCTAACAGAAAGATCCCCGCTAGGCGACGACGCATGGCCTTGCGCCAACATCGCCGAGACGTGCTGTGCCTGGTGCGCCTCACGACTAGGATGACCGTGCGATGAAGACGCCCTCGACACCTCGCCGGAACACCCGCCCATCAAACGGTTCCCTCCCCGTGACGCCTCGCCAGTCCCCCGCTCGTGACTGGCACGCGGACCTGGGCAGACTTTTCCGTCGGCTCAC
Organism: Candidatus Sulfopaludibacter sp. SbA3; assembly: GCA_945876205.1. Classification (GTDB taxonomy): domain Bacteria; phylum Acidobacteriota; class Vicinamibacteria; order Vicinamibacterales; family UBA2999; genus CANNDT01. The sequence goes on along the minus strand of CAMCNL010000017.1, from coordinate 5,250 downwards.
GCCGGACCAGTGCGAGGCGATTCGGGATGCGTTCGGCCAGCGCCGTCAGAAGGACGCACAGCGACTCCTGGACGATTGGCGACGGATCAGTGAGGTCGCGCATCAGCACGCCCTGAAGACCCACGAACGCAGGCAGTATGCAGCCATCCTCCTCAACCCCAGAACCAGAGCGCGGCGAGATCGGCAACTGGGCAACGCCATCACTGCGGCGAACGCCGCGATCAGCGCAATTAAGACGCTCACCGATCTCTGGGGGCGGCAGCTGCCTGGCGCGAGTCAGCCAGGGCTGTCCCAGTGGGCGACAGGACTGACGACAGCACTGGCTCACCAGCGGAGCGCCATCGAGCGGTATCGCACTCTGGCCCGCAAATGGCCGCAGGTAGCGGGAAAAGACGGACCGCCCACGTCGGTGGCGACGTCTTTGTTGGAGGTGCTGGCGGCATACGGTCGTCATCACCGCTGGCCCGTCTCGGAAGCGAGTCGTGGCCTCTTTGCGAAGCTCGCCGAGGGCATCATCAACCGGGGCAATCCAACATTTGCGCCGCGTCTCACGGCGGTGGTCGCGTCACGGCATGACTACCCACGACTCGACGCCGACGCCCCGCGCATCTCGCTCGCTGACAAGCGCCTGCACCTCGCCTCCGCCAGCAAGAAGACCTAAGGCGCCGATGTAACTCAACACACGCGGCGCGAATGTGTTGGGTTAGATAAACGCACATCGATAGGCCTCGGGCCACGATGCGCGCATGAACGAACTAGCTTCCGCTGCCACGCGACCACCCTCATTTCAGCTGCTGCGCCCTCGCACACTGGCGACCGCGCTCGGCGTCTCAGCCACGACCCTCTGGCGTTGGTCCAAAGCGCCAGATTTCCCCAGAGCGATTCGCCTCGGCGCGAACGCGATTGCATACGACGCCCAAGACATCGCTCGCTGGATCGCCGGGCGGCAGCGATGACCGGGGGGGCCTCGACCCGACGCGCCTACCAACGCGACCGTGTGTCTGGTGGGCACCATGGACGTTCGTGAGGTCGTCGCGCACTTTCCAGGCGCGAAACCCTCCGGGTCGGGCTGGCAAGCCCGGTGCCCCGCGCATGAGGACCGCACGCCGTCGCTGAGCATCAGCACGGGGGACGACGGGCGCACCCTGGTGCACTGTCACGCGGGGTGCCCCGTCGAAGACATCATTGCCGCCGTCGGCCTCACGCTGCGGGACCTCTTTAGGGACACGGCCCCCGCGTCCACGCCGAGCCGGGTGATTGCCGAGACCTACCCGTACACCGATGAACAGGGCGCTCTCCTGTATGAGGTGGTGCGGTATGCCCCCAAAGACTTCCGCCAGCGTCGCCCCGATGGACACGGCGGCTGGCTCTGGACGCTGACCGACGTGCAGCGCGTGCTCTATGGATTACCTGCGTTACAGGGACAGCGGGTTGTTTACGTCGCTGAAGGAGAAAAGGACGTGGGGGCCCTGCGTGCGCTCGGCCTCGTCGCCACCACGAACGCAGGGGGGGCCGGCCAGTGGCGCGACGACTACAGCCAGCAACTCCAAGCGGCGGGCGTGGAGGCCGTCGTGATTCTTCCCGATCACGACCCGGCTGGACGTGCGCATGCGGGGGACATTGCGCACAGCTGCCATCGGGCTGGGCTGCGAGTGAAGGTCGTGACGTTGCCGGACCTCCAGGTCAAAGGCGACGTGTCCGACTACCTTCGCGCCGGTCACACCCGCACTGATTTGGTGGCGTTGGTCAAGTCGACAGGCGTCTGGACGCCGGCCGACATCGACGCGGTCCCGTCTGACGCCCTGATGGATCTCGGCACACCACCCGGCCACAACGATGACCACGAGCGGCGGGTCGTGTCGCTGATGGGCAGCGAGCGGGCGAAGCGGGAGGCGCGCACCCGGCTCGACGCTGAAGAGTACGGCACACGTCCGCCGCCGCCACTAGTGACACTCCGGGAGCGCCTAGCGCGGCCGGTCGCTCTCGATCAACAGCGGATCGAGGGATGGCTACCGACCGGCAGTCGTGCCGTCCTAGCGGCCCAGTACAAAGCTGGCAAGACCACCCTCCGGGACAATCTCATCAGGAGCCTGATCGACGGGGACCTGTTCCTCGGTAGATGTCCGGTCACTCCGATCAGCGGCGCGCTCGCGCTGCTTGATACGGAGATGGGGGAAGGCCAGCTCCACGAGTGGCTGCGCGACCAACGCATTCAGGGCGATGATTCGGTGGTCGTCCTGTCCCTGCGTGGTGCCGCGACGAGTTTCAACATCCTGAACCCCCAGGTGCGTTCCGCGTGGGCAGCACGTCTCCGAGCCGCCAGCGTGGTCTATCTGATCCTCGACTGCCTACGACCCATCCTCGACGCGCTTGGGCTGGATGAGCATCACGACGCGGGACGGTTTTTGGTGGCCTTCGACGCGCTCCTCCAGGAGGCTGGGATTCCAGAAGCCCTCGTGGTGGTCCATATGGGGCACACGGGCGAGCGAGCGCGTGGGGATTCCCGGCTCCGCGATTGGCCCGATGTGGAGTGGCGACTCGTGCGACAGGACGACAGCCCGAACTCGACGCGCTTCCTCACGGCGTTCGGTCGTGACGTGAACCAGCCCGAAGTGCAACTCGCCTACGAGTCCGCGAGCCGCCATCTCACCGTCTCCGGTGGGTCGCGCAAGGACGCCGCGGTTCGTGATGCGTTGCCCGCCGTCCTCGCGGTCCTCGAGAGCGCCCACGAGGCCCTGTCGTTCCGGACCCTTGAGAAGGCGGCAATCGACCGCGGCGTCCCACGTAGCAAAACACGGGCGGCGATCAAACTCGGCGTGACGACGGGAGCCATCGCCACGACGCAGGGGCCGAACAGCGCGATCCTGCATCGTCGGGCCTGATCACACACTGCGAGTGTGCCAGTGTGCCGGACTGTGCCACCACCAACCTGGCACACTGACGTGTGAGTGTGCCAGCACGTTAGTGCGGCACACACACCGTACACACGAATACATCAGACATCACGTCTCATGCCCGTGGCACACTGCATCACCCAGCCGCCGCAAGAGCGGATGTGCACCACGTCTGAAGACGGCCCCATCCTCGCGACCGCAGTGGCGGTGGTCAGCGGTGGTCCTTTCGACTGGGCCTCTCACGGCCCGCAGGCACGACGCCGACAGCCAGCGGGGTAACTGCCAGAGGCTCAACGATGTCGGCGCGGTGAGGCGCTGGACGCGGCACCGTAGCCCGTGGCGACAGGCCGCCTCATCCGTGCGAGTACGTCGTACACTAAAGGGTCTACGTCACAGCAGGAGGCACCATGTCCGACGATGATCTGACGCACGAACTCGCACGGCTCCGGAACGAAAACGCCACCCTCAAGGCCCAGGCGGCGAAGGGCATCACGATGAAGGTCAGCGAGAAGGGCGGCCTCTCGGTCTATGGGATGGGGCGCTTCCCGGTCACGCTCTACAAAGAGCAGTGGCTCACGCTGCTGGACATGGCGGCGGACATCCGAGCGTTTATCGCCGCACACGACGGCACGTTGAAGTCGAAGGGATGACCCCGGACGTGCGTGGACGCCTGCGGCCGCAGCAGGAGGCACGATGAATACTCGGAACCACGGTGGCAGACGCGCCGGCAGCGGCGGCAAGCGCGGGGCGATCTACGCCCCGACGCGGCGAAAGCAGGCCCTGCTGGCCCAATGGCAGGCCGCGGTGGCGCTCCGGTTTGACGACCTCATCGAGGCCCAGCTCCGTGCCGCCCAGGGGGCCAGCGCGGTCTTTGCCACGGGCACAGACGGGACGTGGGTGCACCATCCCGACCCCGATGCGGCCATCCTGGCGCGGGTGCAGGCCGGGGACGAGGCGTATCGCTTGACGACCCTGGCGCCCAACCACGCCCTGCTGACGCAGATCTTTGACCGACTGCTTGGCCGCCCGCGTGAGGCCCTGGAGGTCGAGGTGCCGGCCCTGCCAATGGTGAGCGATGCGGACCTGGCGGCCCCGTTGGCGGCCCTGCTGAGCCGCTGGCAGGTCGCGCACGGCTAGGCGGTGGGCGGAAACATCAAAATGTTCAACCGCCGCAGGCCGTGTTACCTTGAGAATGGCCAGTGCTGATGGAACCCTCGATCGGGCGCGGGGTATCGGTTGGTCTTGCGGCGATGCCGCTGGCTGGAGGGCTGTCGAATGTCACTGTCTGAGCAGACCTGCATTCCGTGCCGAGGGGGGATCGCGGCCCTGACCGCCGATGAAATTGTTCCGCTTGCGGCGCAGATCGATCAGTGGACAGTCGTGCGCGCTCATCACCTTAAGAAGGACTTCACCTGTCCCGATTTCGCGAGCGCGCTGGCCTTTGTGAACGCCGTGGGCGCGATTGCCGAAGCGCAGGGCCACCACCCCGACATAACACTGGCGTGGGGCAGTGTGGGCGTCACGATCTGGACGCATAAGATCGATGGGTTGACCGAGAGTGACTTCATTCTCGCGGCGAAGATCGACGCCAGCGCACGAGGCCCGATGAGCGCGTGAGTCACCGCCACTCGGCGAGTTCAAGGCGCAGTGCTGCGCCCAGGCCAAGGTGGCCTGATTCAACGAATCCGGTCTCCGACGAACCCGGTACGCTTCAACAACGTCACAGAGGGGTTAAAGTCATGCTCAAGAAAAGCGATTTATTGATCTTGGCCGCGGCGTTCATGTCCTTTCTCCTGTCGATCTCATTGTGGTTCGGGGTTATTGGGCCACCGGACAGAGAGGCCGGCATCTTCGTTGGTCTTTGGGTTCCTTCGATCCTAGGCACTGGGCTGTATTTCGTCCTCCGAAGCAGGAGTCGATAGGCGATGGGCATGCTCATTTTTTTAGTTGGGGTGTTTGTCTCAATGCTCCTGGTTGCCGGACTGATTCTAACGGTCCACGAGTTCAGGCGATCAGAACGACAGGGTTACCATCCCAACCCCAATTTCCCCCTCTGACAGCCACCTGTTGATGGGGTGGAATGCTCGCAGACTTCCTGGCGGCCCCGTTGGCGGCCCTGCTGAGCCGGTGGCAGGTCGCGCACGGCTAGGCGGGGGGCGGAAACATCAAAATGTTCAACCGCCGCAGGTCGTGTTACCTAGAGAATGGCAAGTGCTGATGGAACCCTCGATGGGGCGCGGGGTATCGGTTGGTCTTGCGGCGATGCCGCTGGCTGGAGGGCTGTCGAATGTCACTGTCTGAGCAGGTCTGCATTCCGTGCCGAGGGGTGACCTGCCTGGGGTTTTTCGGACCAGCT
>CAMCNL010000016.1 GCA_945876205.1 Candidatus Sulfopaludibacter sp. SbA3 | reverse complement strand
AGCCCGATCTCTTCGTGGGTGGCGATCGCGGGATCGACTTCGCCGGCAATCCTCCCGTTGTGCAGGACGAGCAGGCGATCCGCAAGCGCGGTGACCTCTTCCAGTTCGGCCGACACGAGCAGCACCGCGCACCCCGCGTCGCGCAGCGCGACGATCTTGCGGTGAATGAACTCGATGGCGCCGATGTCCACGCCGCGCGTGGGCTGCGACACCAGGAGCAATACCGGCGGCAGCTCGAACTCCCGGCCGATGATCAGCTTCTGCTGGTTGCCGCCCGACAAGGCGCGGGCGTTCAGCCGCCGATTCGGCGGCCGTACGTCGAACTCGCGGATGACGTGCTCGGCACGATCGTCGATGCCCGGCTGGTTGAGCATCACGTTGCCGGTCCCGGACACCGACGGCGCCCGATAGTGGACGCCGAGAATCGCGTTCTCCGACAGCGTCGAATCGAGCAGCAGGCCGCGGCGATGACGATCCTCGGGCACGTGGGCGATGCCGATGTTCTTCCGGTGCCGCGCGTCGAGCCCGGTGATGTCCTTGCCGCCGAACGTGATCGAGCCCGACACCAGCGCGCGCGGCGTCAGCCCGGCGAGCGCTTCGATCAATTCGGTCTGGCCGTTGCCCTCGACGCCCGCGATCCCGACGATCTCTCCAGCCCGCACGTCGAACGACACCGTGTCGAGGCGCGGGGGGCCTTCCCGGCCCGCGACCGAGAGCCCGCGGACGCCGAGGACGACCGCTCCCCCGGTCGCGCGCGGCTTGTCCACCCGCAGCAGCACTTCCCGACCGACCATCAGGCGCGCGAGCGCCGCGGCGCTGGTCTCGCTGGTCTTGACGTCCCCCACCACGCGTCCGTCGCGCATGACGGTGACGTGGTCGGAGATCGCCAGCACCTCCGACAGCTTGTGCGTGATGATGACGACGGTCTTGCCCTGGTCGCGCATGCGCCGCAGGATCGAAAAGAACTCTTCGACTTCCTGGGGCGTCAGCACCGCCGTTGGCTCGTCGAGGATCAGCAGTTCCGCGTGGCGGTAGAGCGCCTTCAACAGCTCGACCCGCTGCTGCTGACCGACGGAGAGATGCTCGATCGTGGCGTCGGGATCGACCTTGAGCCGCAGCTCCTCCGAGAGCGTCCGAATCGCGACCGCCGCCTTGCGCAAATCCAGGGACACCGCCGACCCGGGCTCCGCGCCGAGGACGATGTTCTCGGTGACGGTCATCGGCTCGATCAGCATGAAGTGCTGGTGCACCATGCCGATGCCCAGGGCGATGGCGTCGTGCGGCGTGCGGATCTCGCGCACCTGCCCATCGACGACGATGTCGCCCCTGTCGGCCTTGTAGAAGCCGTAGGCGATGCGCATCGCCGTCGACTTCCCCGCGCCGTTCTCGCCGACGATCGCGTGGATCGTCCCCGATTCGACGGTGATGCTCAGGTTGTCGTTGGCCAGCACGGCGCCGAAGCGCTTGGTGATGTTGCGCAGCTCGAGCTTCATTGCGCCATCGCATCGGTCACGGTGATCTGTCCTGCGATGATCTTCTTCTTCGCGGCCTCCGCGGCGGCGATCGCTTCGGCAGAGACGAGGTCCTTGTTGTACTCGTCGACGACGTAGCCGACGCCGTCGCTTTCGAGTCCGAACACGTGGAAACCGCCCTTGAAGTCTCCGTTCACGACGTCGCGGACGATGTTGTAGACGGCGTTATCGACGCGCTTGACCATGCTCGTCAGCACGAACCCGGGCTTGACGCCGTTCTGGTTGGAGTCGACGCCGATGACGAAGTGGGTCGCGCGCCCGGACTGCATGCCCTTCTGCTCGACGGCGTCGAACGCGCCAAGACCCGAGTTGCCGGCGGCGGTGAAGATGACGTCGGCGCCCTTGTCGATCTGCGCCAGCGACAGCTCCTTGCCCTTGCCCGGATTGTTCCAGGCGGCATCGGTGACACCGACGTAGTTCTGGACGACACGAATAGCGGGATTGACCGAGCGCGCGCCTTCCTCGTATCCCTTTTCAAACCGCCGGATCAAGGGAATGTCCATCCCGCCGACGAAGCCAACCGTGCCTGTGCGTGAGGTCATCCCGGCGATAATCCCCACCAGGTACGAGCCTTCATGCTCCTTGAAGACCAGGGAGGCGACGTTCGGCGTCGGCGTCCCATCGTCTTCCAGCACCACGCCGTCGATGACGGCGAAGCGGATGTTCGGATAGTCCTTGGCGACGACGCGCATGATCGGCGCCTGGGTGAAGCCGACGCCGATGACCAGGTCGTAGCCGCGTTCGGCGAACGCGCGCATCGCCGGCTCGATCGAGTTGGGGGTGCCCGGCTCGACGTCGCGCAGCACGATGCCGAGCGCCGGCTTGTCGCACGGGCTCACTCCGTCGATCAGCTTACCGGTCTCGGCGCATTTCACGCCGGCCCAGGCCGCGGCGTTGAACGAGCGGTCGTCCTTGCCGCCGATGTCGAACACGATGCCGACGTGGATACGCGAAGGATCGTCCGCTTCGTAACTCGCGCGCCGGCATGCCGGGGCCGCCGTCACCGCGGCCCCGAGCAACACGATGAAGATCCGGCCGAGCGTCATCGCACTTCTCCAAGTATCTTCGGGCGCGGCGCCGGTGCGGTATCGCCGATCGTGATCGCCTCGCGGCAGGCGGCCAGCGCCGCCGCCAGGCCGCGGCCGTCGCGGTGGTGCAGTTCCAGCAGCGGCTGTCCTTCGCCAACGGCGTCGCCCGCCTTCACCATGGCGACGATGCCGACCGCGGAATCAACGGCGTCGCCCAGTTGCCGCCGACCGGCGCCGAGCGCGTTGGCGGCGCGTCCGATCGCCTGGGCGCCCAGCCGCGTCACGTATCCACTTCGCGAGGCCGTCAGCCGCTCCCGGCCGGGCGCCGCCGGCAAGAGCGTCCGGTCGTCCACCACCCGCGCGTCGCCTCCCTGGCGGTCAATCATGCGGGCGAAGGTTTCAAGCCCCTTCCCCGACGCGAGGGCGCGGCCCACTAGGCTCGCGGCGGCGTGTGCATCCGATTCGATGCCGCCCAGCACCAGCATCCTGGATGCGAGATGGGTGACGACGGCGGTGAGATCGGCGGGACCGGCACCGCGAAGCATGTCGATCGACTCGGCGATTTCCAGCGAGTTGCCGACCGCGGCCCCGAGCGGCGTGTCCATGTCGGTGATGACCGCCTCGGTACGCACGCCGGCGTGATGGCCGATAGCCACCATCGATTGCGCCAGCGCCTGCGCGCCCTGACGGTCGCGCATGAAGGCTCCGTCGCCGCACTTTACGTCGAGCACCAGCGCGTTACTGCCCTCCGCCAGTTTCTTGCTCATGATCGAAGAGGAGATCAACGGGATGCTGTCGATCGTCCCCGTCACGTCGCGCAGGCCGTAGAGCTTCTTGTCCGCCGGAACGAGCCGCGCAGTCTGGCCGATGATACAGGTGCCGACCTCGCGTACCACCGCTTTAAATTCGGCAATCGTCAGATCGACGCGAAAGCCCGGAATCGACTCGAGCTTGTCGAGCGTCCCCCCGGTGTGACCGAGACCCCGGCCCGACATCTTTGGCACGATCGCGCCGCAGGCCGCAGCGAGCGGGGCGAGCACGATCGACACTTTGTCGCCCACCCCGCCGGTGCTGTGCTTGCCGACCTTGATGCCGGGTATCCCGGACAGATCCACGCGGTCGCCCGAACGCAGCATGGCGTCGGTCAGTGCCGCGGTCTCGTCGTCGGTCATCCCCTGGAGCGTGATCGCCATCAGGAGCGCCGACGCCTGGTAGTCGGGCACGGCGCCGCTGGTCATCCCCTCGACGGCGAAATCGAGCTCCTCCGGCGACAGCGGACGGCCATCGCGCTTGCGCGCGATCAGGTCAACGAACCTCACCGATCACCTTCGCGTGCGCGGCGGGCGGCGCATCGGCCACCTCGATTGCCGAGCGGCAGAATGCGAGCGCCGTGGCGAGGCCACGGCCGTCACGATGGTGCAGCTCGAGCAACGGCTGGTCTTCGGTGACACGATCGCCGGGACGGGTCAGCATGATCACGCCGACGGCGTGATCAACCGGGTCGCCCACCGTCGTGCGGCCCGCGCCGAGCGCGTTGCTGGCGCGACCGATCGCTTCGGCAGCCGTGCGCGTGACATATCCGCCGCGCGGCGCGCGGTAGAGCTCACGATCGGGCGCCGACGGCAGGAGCGATGGGTCGTCCACCACGCGCGCGTTACCGCCCTGGGCGGCGATCATGCGCGCGAACGTTTCGATGCCGCGCCCGGATGAGAGCGCCTGCTCCACACGGACGGCCGCCGCCGCCGGGTCGGTGTCGATTCCCGCCAGCACCACCATCCGCGTGGCGAACCGCGTCACGACATCCATCAGCTCGACCGGTCCGACGCCCATCAGGCAGTCGATGCACTCGACGATCTCGAGCGCGTTGCCAATGGCGTTGCCGAGCGGCGCGTCCATCTCGGTGATGAAGGCCTCGGTGCGAATGCCCGCCTGCTTGCCGATCGCCACCATCGTTTCGGCGAGCGCCCGAGCGCCGCCGACATCCTTCATGAACGCGCCGTCGCCGCACTTCACGTCGAGTAGCAGTGCGTTACTGCCTTCAGCCAGCTTCTTGCTCATGATCGACGAGGCGAGCAGCGGGATGCTTTCGATCGTCGCGGTCACGTCGCGCAGCGCGTAGAGCTTCTTGTCGGCAGGAGCCAGGGACGCGCTCTGTCCGATGATGCTGGTGCCGACGTCGCGCAGCACCCGCTTGAATTCCTGGATGCTCAAGTCGATGCGGTAGCCGGGGATCGACTGGAGCTTGTCGAGCGTGCCGCCGGTGTGCCCGAGGCCGCGCCCCGACATCTTCGGCACGATCACGCCGCACGCCGCCGCCAGCGGCGCCAGCACGATCGACACCTTGTCGCCCACGCCGCCGGTGCTGTGCTTGCCGACCTTGATTCCGGGGATGTCCGACAGATCGATGCGGTCGCCCGACCGCGCCATGGCATCGGTGAGCCAGGCCGTCTCTTCGTGGGTCATGCCGCGCAGCATGATGGCCATGAGGAGCGCCGAGGCCTGGTAATCGGGGATGCTCGCAGCCGTCACACCAGTTACGAAGGTCTCGATATCCTCGCGCGAAAGCACACGTCCATCGCGCTTCCTGGTGATGATGTCAACGAAGCTCATGAAGGCGTGGTCAGTATAATCGTTCGGTAGATGAGCACTGCGCCTGCGCTGTCGCCGGACCTCATCCGGCTGTCCATTGCGCTCGCCCGCTCTCTCTCCGCGGCCGCTCGCAACTGGGCACTCTATCCCCCCGAGCACCCGGCCGTGGACGCGTCCGTCCGCCGGCTTTCCGAAGCTGTCCGTCAGAGTACGTCCGGGGCGGCGTTTGCGTTCGCGATCACGCCCAAGACCCTGCTGATCGCCGGCATCCCGCTGCCCGAGGAGCAGCCGGTCGCCGAGGTCGCACGCCTCCTCCACGACCACGATCTCCTGCAGGTCACGTTTCTCGGCGATCCGCCTGTCGAAGCGCTGCAGGCGTTTCTCAAGCTGCTCAGCACGCCCGCCGACGATCTCCGGCGCGACGGCGGTCCGGCTCCCGCGTGGGAACAGGCCGGGCATACCGCGATCGTCCTCGAACAGATTGACTACGAGAAGCTGCTCGAAGACCGCGAGGTCGAGAACCCGCTCGAGGATCGTCACGACGATATCTGGCGCTCGCTGGTCAACACCATCGTCCAGGGAGGCACCGCGTTCGACGAAGCGCAGCAGGCCCGCCTCCTCGAGATCTCCCGCAGCGTCTTCGAGATCGGCGACCTGGCCGAAGCCGTCGCCGCGCCGAAGTGCAACTTCGACGGCTCGCCGCTGATCACGACGCAGGCGGCCACCGTGCTCGCCGTCTTCCGCCACCTTGCGGGGATCGTGACCGTCATGGAGCCGGAGCGGCTCCCCGACGTCATGCGCAACGTCGCCTCCGCCACCTCGAACCTCAATCCGCACGTCGTCCTGCAGATGATGCAGACGGATGAAGGTTCCCCGGACGCCTCCGTCGCCAACGCGATCGCGTCGTCGTTTGACGATGAGAAGGTGGCGCAGCTATTGGCAACCGCGCTCGCCAGGGACGGCCGGGCCAGCGCGCGTCTCGCCCAGGTCTTCGACGTCATCGCGCCCGACGCCGAACGCAAGCAGCGCGTGTTGACGATGACGCGCTCGATGTTGAGCGAGCAGGATTTCGGCAAGACCGGTCAGTTCCGGGCGGTCTGGACGAGCATGGAGGAACTGCTCCTCGGCTACGACGAGACGCCGTATGTCTCCGCCGCCTACCAGGCGTCGCTCGAGGGCGCGGGCGCGCGCGGCGACATGCTCGCCGGACGCGACCTTCCCCCGGAGCTGCCTGAATGGGTGGATTCGCTCGGCCAGGACAACGTTCGATCGTTATCGGTGCAGCTGATCGCCGACCTGCTTCGCATCGAGGACAACGCCGACCGTTCCGCCGACATTGCCCGCGACATGACGGCGCTGGTCGAGGATCTCTTTCTCGCCGGCGATTTCCACAACGCCTTGCTGGTGCTCCGAGAGCTGAAGGCCGCGAGCTCGCGCAAGATCGCTCCGGCCGCCGCGCGGGCCGCGCTCGCGTCGGCCGGCGAATCGGGGGGGCTGCGCGATGCGGCGACGATGCTCGGCGAGCTCGAGGAACAGTCGCTGAACGCCTTTGCCGAGTGCTGCGAGATGATCGGACCCACGAGCGTGCGCTCGCTGCTCCCGGTGCTGCAGAGCGAGTCCGAGACGCCCGCATACAAGCGCGCGCGCGAGCTCGTCAGGAAGTACGGCGCCGCCGCCGTCGGACATCTGGCGTCTCTCGCAGACGACAACCGCTGGTTCGTCCAGCGTAACGCGGCGACGCTGCTCGGGATCACGCGAAGCGCCGACGCCGTGCCTCTCCTCCAGTCGCTGCTCCGCCGAACCGACGCGCGTGTCCTGCGCCAGGCGGTGGCGGCGCTCGCCGCGATCGACGACCCAGCCGCGGCTCGGGCGATTCACACCGTGCTCCGCGCGGCCACGGGCGAGAACCGCACGGCCGTGATCGAAGCGCTCGTGGCCGAGCGCGACCCGCGCGTCGTCCCGATGCTGTCGCGCATCCTGACCGAAAGCGATCCCTTCGGCGAAGACCACGAGACGATCCTCGGGGCGCTCGACGCCGTGCGGCAGCTGGCCAACGAGCAGGCGGTGGCGCCGATCGTGACGTTGATGAAGAAGAAGAAGTTCTTCCAGCGAAAGAAGGCGCGCGCCTTCAAGACCGCGTCGGTGCAGGCGCTGGTCGCGATCGGGACTCCCAAGGCGAAGGCGGCGCTCGACGAGGCGGCGAAGGCGGGAGACGGGCTCCTCAAAACCATCGTGCGGAGCGCGAGGCCGTGAGCAAGGGACCCGACGATCTCGTCCGGCGCCTGGCCGCGGGGATGCGGGCCGCGGAGCTCTATTCACCGCAGCATCCGCTCGTTCAACGATCCGTGCAGGCGCTCTCGGTCGCCATCGCGGCGCACCTCGGCGATGCGGCCACCCTGGTGGTCGGCTTCATCGGCGACGACGTCGTCGTCAACGACACGAGGCTGGGCAAGGGATCCGCGTCACTGACCGGGTTTATCCGCGGCCTCCGCGACCGCGAAGTCGAGAAGATTACCTTCCACCGCGGCGTGACCGCCGAGGAGATCCAGTCGTTTCTCACCGAGATGGCGGTGAAGCGCACGCGATCGCCGCTGGCGGATCGGCTGGCCGGCAAGGGCGTGCGGCGGATCGTCATCGGCAAGCTCTCGGCCGAGGACCCCCAGCAGGATCAAATCGGCATCGAAGCGGCGCGAAAGGTGTACAGCAACGCCGTATCGTCTGCTGAAACGCTGTGGGAGCAAGCCAAGGCCGGCGACAAGCCCGATCCCGAGACGGCACGAAAGATCATCGACAGCCTCGCCAACATCGTGAACGGCGACCGCACGTCGCTGATGGCGTTGACGGCGCTGAAGAAATACGACAACTACACGTTCACGCACATGGTGAACGTCGCGGCGCTGTCGATGGCGCAGGCCCGGGCGCTCAACCTCGAGGGTCCGCTGCTCCGCGAGTTCGGATTCGCCGCGCTGATGCACGACATCGGCAAGGTCAACACGCCGCTCGAAGTACTGAACAAGCCGGGCAAGCTCGACGCCGAAGAATTCAGGGTGATGAAGCAGCACGTCGTCGACGGCGCGCACATCCTCCGGCGCACGCCCGAGATGCCCGCGCTGGCGCCGATCGTCGCCTTCGAGCATCATCTGAAGCAGGACCTGAGCGGGTATCCGGAGAAGATCGGCCACCGCAAGCTCAATCTCTGCACGATGATCGTGAGCATCGCCGACGTCTTCGACGCGCTGCGCAGCAACCGGCCGTATCGTGAAGGCCTCGCGACCTCGCGCATCCGGGCGATCATGAGCGAGAAGGACAACCCGGCGTTCAACGGGGTGCTGCTGCGGCGGTTCGTCAACCTGATGGGTCTCTTTCCCATCGGCACGATCGTCCGCCTCAACACCGATGAAGTCGGCGTCGTCACGGCGGAGCATCCCGAAGATCCGTTCCGTCCGCAGGTCAAGATCCTGTTTGACCGGCGCGGCGACAAGATCGACGCGCCGACGCTGGCCAACACCTGGGAGCGCGACTCACGCGGCGCCTTCCCCAGGGCCGTCATCGAGTCGGTCGACCCCGATTCAATGGAGCTCGATCCATTGACGGTCCTGTAGACGTGGCGATGTCCACCCCCACGACACACCGAGACAGTGAGACACCGAGAATTTCTTGTACCTCGGTGCCTCGGTGCCTCGGTGTGCCGTCGCGGTGACGGTCCCAGCATGCCACCCACCCCTTCCCCGGAACCAATGTCGCCCGAGCAGAGCGTAGTGCTGGCCGAGTTCGCGCGGGCGTGCAAGGCGGCGGCGCGATCGGTGTCGCTCTATCCCGCCACGCATCCTTCGATTCGCGCATCGCTCTCGCGGGTCACCACGTCGGCGGCGCGACTGATTCCAGCAAACGACCTGACGCTCACCGTGCATCCGGATGCGATCGCGATCGATGGGAAGAGTCCGTTGAAACCCGATCCCGCGGTCGGCGAGCTCGCGCAGTTGCTGCATGAGCGCCTCATCGGCGAGCTGACGATCGCAGGCGCGGCCGCCGCTGAAGACTGGCATTCGATGTTGATGCTGCTGGCGCGCGCGCCCGAGGAACTGATCGCGGACGGCGGCATCGGAAAAGCCTGGGCCGCCACCGGGCGCGGCCATTTCGAGATCCGTGAGATCGATTACGCCGAAGTGCTGCGAGAGCGGGCCGGCGGCAGCGGCGCCGAATGGGACCAGATCATCGCCTGCTGCCTGCAGGGCGATACCGGCTCGCTCGACGAGCGCACCTTGTCGTCGCTGCTCGAAACGCTCGGCGACCCGTCGCGCTTCGGTGCCCTGCTCGATCGCCTGCAGGACGAGAAAGCGACGGGCGGCGCAACCATCGGCGCCAGGGCCGCCGCCCTCCTGCAGCTGATTCGAAAGATGCGCGACACCGCGGCTCAGCGCCAGGGAGAAGAGGGCGCGGAAGCGGCGCTCCAGACCGCTGCGGATGCCTCGTTCCACCTGTCGCCGGAAATGCTGCTGGCGCTGGTCGGTCAGTCGCGGTCGGCCAATCCAGATCACGCCCGGGTTGCAACGGGAGTGATGGAGCGGATGGGCGACGGCGCCGTTGCCTCGTTTGTCGCAGGCTCGATCGTCTCAGAACGCGGGGCGACCGAGCGCCTGGCGCAGGCGTTCGAGGCGCTGGTCCCCGGAATCGAGCGGAAGGAGCGGCTGCTCGACCTTGCGAGGGGCGAGGTCGAAGCCAGCCCGCTTGGCCAGGAAGAACAATTCGAACAACTGTGGGAGTCGGCGGCGAGCATGCTCACGTCGTACTCCGACAAGAGCTACGTGTCGGACGACTATGGACGCGAGCTCTCGGGCGCTCGAACGCAGGCGCTCGACGTCGAGCGCGTGTCGGACGACCCGCCCGAACGAGTCGATGCGTGGCTCTCGAGCGTGTCGGACGGTGCCGTGCGACAGCTCGATCTGAGCCTGCTGCTCGACCTGTTGACGATCGAGGTCGACCCCGCCCGGTGGGGCGACCTGGCGCGCGTCGTCATCACCGAAGTCGAGCGGCGCACGCTGCTCGGCGAATTACAGGAGGCGCAGCAGCTCGTCGAACGCCTGATGCGTGAAACCGGAGATGAAGGCCGCGACGCGCTTCGCACGCCGGCCGAAACGGCGCTGGACGCGCTCGCATCTGGCCCGCTGCTCCGCCACGTCGTGCTGCACCTGCGGAAGGTGGAGGATGGGGCGGTCGAGCCGCTCAATCGCCTCGCGCAGACGATTGGACCGCGCGTGGTGCGGCCGCTCGCCGAGGCGCTTGCGGGGGAGGAACATCCCCGCGCCATCGGACGCCTTCGCGAGCTGCTGCTCGGCTTCGGCGCCGCGGGACGGCAATCGGTCGAACAGCTCAAGAACTCGTCGAACCCCGCCGTCCGCCGGACGGCCATCGATCTGCTCCGGGTATTCGGCGGCCATGAAGCGCTGACCGAGCTCGCCTCGATGCTGGACGATGCCGATCCGCAGGTGCAGCGGGAGTCGATCCGCGCGATCGTCCAGATCGGCACGGAAGCGTCCTACGCGGTGCTCGAGCAGGCGCTCGTCGGCAAGAGCGCCGTCCGCGACACCATCCTTCAACAGCTGATCGGCCTTCGCGACGACAAGGCGGTGCCGCTGCTGTGTTACGTGCTCAATCACTCCGCCCCGAAGGGCAAGCTCGTCGAAGTGCACGCGCAGATCATCGAGGCGCTCGGAGGCCTGATCGCGCATCCAGAATCGACGCGCACGCTTCGCGACATCCTCTACCGCGGCGAATGGTGGGCGCCGTTCCGCACCTCGGCTCTGCGCCAGGCGGCGGCCATCTCGCTGCGCCGGCTCGGCACTGCCGAGACGATCGCGGTGCTCGAGGAGGCGGCACGGAGCGGTGGCCGCGGCGTGCGCAACGCCGCCCGTGCGCAGGTCGACATGGCGGCCCGGCGGGAACGGCAGCGCGTATGAGCTCGGTGCAGCGCGCAAAGCTCGCCGACGAACTGGTCCGCCGCCTCGCCGCGGCGCTGCGCGGCGCCCAGCTCTATGCCGCGGGGCATCCGCTCGTCAATCGCAACATCACCGCGCTCAACGACACGCTCACGGTCGTGCACGCGTCGGTCGCCTCGATCGCCATCGGCATCGTCGGCGAGGAACTGGTGGTCGGCGACATCCCGGTCGCCAAGGCCGCCGAAACGATGGGCGAACTGATGCGCCGTCTTCAGCAGGCGGGCATCGAGCGCATCGTCATCGATCGCGGCGTCCAGGCGCCGGAGCTGCTGCTGCTCGTGGAGACGCTGGGACGCAGCGACACCGGGAAGGATCCCGCCAGCGCCCTGGGCCGACTGCCGCACATCCGGGTGGGACGCCTGCAGGTCGACGAACGCGTCGACGCCGGCGCCGGCGACATTGCGACCTTCCGCAGGCTGTACGACGATGCGGTGTCGGTGGCGGGAACGCTCTGGGACAGCACAAAGACCGAGGGAACGCCGGACGCCGACGCGGGCCGCGGCATCGTCGATTCGCTCGCGCAGGCGGTGGCGCAGAATCGCACGGCGCTCCTCGCGCTGACCGCGCTGAAGAAATACGACAACTACACGTTCACGCACATGGTGAACGTCTCGATTCTCACCATGGGCCAGGCGCGCGGCCTCGGGATTGAAGGATCGCTGCTGCGCGAGTTCGGGCTCTCGGCGCTGATGCACGACATCGGCAAGGTGCGCACGCCGGCCGAGATCCTCAACAAGCCGGATCGGCTCACCGACCAGGAGTTCAGCATTCTGAAGCGTCATACGGTGGAGGGCGCAGAGATCCTGCGACGGACGCCGGAAATGCCGACGCTCGCGCCCGTCGTCGCCTTCGAGCACCATCTCCGCGCCGATGGAACCGGATATCCCGTCGGCGTCGTTCGGCCACATCTCAACCTCGGAACGATGCTGTGCGGGATTGCGGATGTGTATGACGCGATGCGATCGCAGCGGGTCTACCAGGAGGCGTTTCCCACCGACCGCATCCTGGGTGTCCTGCAGCGCAACGACGGCGCGCAGTTCGATCAGCACCTGGTACGTCGCTTCGCGCAGTTGGTGGGTATCTACCCCGCAGGTAATCTCGTCCGGCTGGACAGCGGCGAAATCGGCGTCGTGATCAAGGCGTACGCGCCCGATCCCTATCGTCCACAAGTACGCGTGCTCGTCTCACGCGAGGGGACGACACTCGAGAAACCGTACGATATCAACCTGTGGGAAGCGGCGGAGGGGCAGGCACAGGCTGTGCAGGCCCCGTTAGATCCGGCGCTGTTTGATATCGATCCACTGTCCTATCTCTGACACACTTCGAGGGTTCCCATGAGGGTTTCACGAGGCATCATCGTGTGCGCGATTCTCGCCGGCGGGTGGCTGGCCGTCGTCGCCGCACAGGATGGCGCACCGTTTTTGCAATTTCCGGCGCTCGTGTCCGAGGTCACCGCGCCCGCCATCGACCGCGGTCTTCGAGCCTACGATCTGCCGCGCGAGCCGCGGATGGAAGGCGTGCGCCTCGTGGCCGGCGAGCGGTATCTGCGCGGCAGCGTCATCGTCAAGTTTCGTCCGGGTACCAGCGTCCAGGCCCAGCGCGCGATGCTGGCGGGCGTCCACGGTGCAACCACACAAGCGCTGTCGTATACGGACTTCGACCTGGTCGCGATTGACCCGGCGGCAGATCCGGAAGCGGTCGCGCGGCAACTGGATGCACAGCCCGACGTCGAGTATGCGCAGCCGCGGTACCTCGTGCATCCGATGTTCGTGCCGAATGACCCGCTCTACTCGCGGCAGTGGAACTACCCCGCGATCGACATGGAGCGCGCGTGGGATATCAATCCTGGCGCGGCGCCCTCGATCGTCGTCGCGGTGCTCGACAGCGGCGTGGCGTACCGGTCGGCGATCGTCCGCTACAACGCGCGCGCGTTCCGCGTCGTCAACGGTCCATCATTCCCTGCACTTGGCCTGGTGGACGTCCCGTTCGCGGCGGCGCCCGATCTCGGCGGCACCGACCGGTTCGTGGCGCCGCGCGACTTCATCTGG
The DNA here is from genome assembly GCA_945876205.1 of Candidatus Sulfopaludibacter sp. SbA3. Lineage (GTDB taxonomy): Bacteria > Acidobacteriota > Vicinamibacteria > Vicinamibacterales > UBA2999 > CANNDT01. The sequence continues at coordinate 15,468 of CAMCNL010000016.1, read as the reverse complement.
GAGACCGCGCTGCCCCTCGACCTCGATGGCCACGGCACGCACGTCGCGGGCACGATCGGCCAGTCGACGAACAACAGCGTGGGTGTCGCGGGCATGGCCTTCAACGTCCGCATCATGCCGGTCAAGGTCGTCGCCGGCAACTGGGACTTCATCTTCAACAGCCCGTTCCAGGGCACCGATGACGTCGTCGCGCGCGGCGTCCGCTACGCGGTGGATAACGGCGCCAAGGTGCTGAACATGAGCATCGGCCGCACGGGTGGTCCAGCGCCGGTGGTCCAGGAGGCGATCGCCTATGCCGTGCGGCAGGGCGCCTTTGTCGTCGTGGCCGCGGGGAATGAGTTCGAGGCAGGGAATCCAATCGAGCGGCTTGCCGATTTCGCGCCGCAGATCGACGGCATGGTGTCGGTGGGCGCGATCGGCCGCGACAAGGGACGGTCGTTCTATTCGTCAACGGGATCGTACGTCGAGCTGGTCGCGCCGGGCGGCAACTCGCGGCAGGGCGGACGAGACGGCGAGATCCTCCAGCAGACGTATGACCTGTCGCTGGTCGAAACCTTCCTCGGGGGCCCATCGCAGTTCCGCGCGCCTCGGTTCGATACATTCGTCTACGAATACTTCCAGGGCACATCGATGGCGGCGCCGCACGTGAGCGGGTTCGCGGCGCTGCTGATGCAGCAAGGCATCACCAGCCCGGCGGCGATCGAAGCGGCGATGAAACGATACGCGACCGACCTGGGCCCCTCGGGCAAGGACAATGAGTACGGCTACGGACTCATCAACCCACGGTCGTCGCTCCGCGGACTGGGTCTGGCGAAGTGAGTACGATTCGACCGACGGCGACCTCCTACGGGCCACAGAGTCACGGAGACACAGAGAAAAAACAATTGGGCCTCTGTGGCTCTGTGACTCTGTGGCTTGTGACGATGTGTGTCGCCGCGCTCATGGTGACCAACGCCGAGGCGCAGAGCACGTTCGGGTTCCGGGGATTCGTCGACGGCGGCTCGACGACTTTCACATCCAAGCAGAGCTTCAAGGCCGTTCTCGGCAAAGAGTCGGGCATCGTCTACGGCGGCGGTGTCGAGGCTGTGAAGCACAACGTGTTCCTCAACGTCCGTGCATCTCGGTTCAAGAAGACCGGCGAGCGCGTGTTCATCTTCGAGGGCCAGCAATTCCCCCTGGGTATTCCAGAGACGATTACGGTGACGCCGATCGAGTTGAACGTCGGCTACCGCTTCAACTTTGGATCGTGGGTCGTGCCGTATGCGGGCATTGGCGCCGGATGGCACATGTTCGAGGATACGTCGGCGTTCAACAGCGACAGCGAGAACGTGAAAGAGACCTACAAGGGCTATCAGGTGACCGGTGGCGCGGAGTTCCGCCTGGCGCGGTGGCTGGGTGCGGCAGCCGAAGCGGCGTGGTCGCGGGTGCCCGACGCGCTCGGACAGGACGACAACAGCGTGGCGAAGATTTTTGACGAGACCGACCTGGGAGGCACGGCATTCCGCGTGAAGTTCGTCATCGGTCAGTGACCCGCCCCGGCGCTGCGGACACCGGTGAGCCCGGGCTCTTCCGGCGCCGGGTGCTGGCGGCGGTGCGCCGAATTCCGGCCGGCCGCGTGGCGACGTACGGAGATATCGCCGAGCTCGCGGGAAGTCCGCGCGCCGCGCGCGCGGTTGGCAACATCATGAAAGGATGCGGTGACCCGGGAACCCCGTGTCACCGCGTGATTAGCGCCGGAGGCGCTCTCGGCGGTTATGGCGGCAACCTCCAGCTCAAGCGCGAGCTGCTGCGCCGCGAAGGTCTCGATGTGGGCATGTCGAGGGTCCGCGGCTTCGCCGCCGCGCGCTGGACGCCTACTCGCGCGAGCGGTTCTTCTCGCGCTCCGCAGCGCCGCTGATCTTCCTGACCGCCTCACCGACGCGGCTGCGAACGTGTCCCGCGACCTGGTTGGCTTCACCGCGAGCGCGCAGGTCGGAGTCGCCGGTCGCCCGACCGATGATTTCCTGACCAACGCCCTTCAGTTTCTGTCCGGTACCCTTGAGCTCCTGCTCTGCTGATTTCTTACGAATGCTCATTTGTTGCCTCCTCCATCTGCTTCTTCAAGAAACTCGCCATTCCGGCGACAACCCAGGCCGAGCCCTACCCGTCTAAGGGGCAAGGAGTGAGAACCGCCGACCTCGAGCTCGTCGAGCGATGCCAGCAGGGAAACGCCGAGGCGTTCGAGGAGCTCTACCGCGAGCATGCGGGCCGGCTCTACAGCCTGGTGTTCAGGATGACGGGCTCCGCCGAGGAGGCAGAGGACCTGCTCCAGGACGTGTTCCTGCACGCCCACCGGAAGCTCGGAAGCTTCCGCGGAGAGTCGAGCCTCGGCACGTGGCTCTATCGGCTGGGGATGAATCGATGCCTGGATTACCTGCGTGGGCGCCAGGTCAAGATGGGACGCGCCACCGATTCGCTCGAGAACGCGATCGAGCGTGCGGTCGTGCCCGGCACGACGCCGATGATTCTCCCGGAGGACCTCGTGGAGACGATCCTCGATTCACGCCAGGCGAGCACGCCGTCGCGTTTTCACGACGCCGTCCGGCAGGCCAAGCGTGAGGTGATCATCAAGGCCTTTGAACAGTCTGGCGGCAGCCACGCGGGCGCGGCACAGGCGCTCGCGCTGCACCCGAACTACCTGCACCGGCTGATCGGCACCCTCGGGTTGAAGAGCGAGTTGAAAGCGTAAACCGTCGTTGCAGTATTCAGCTACGATCGTGTGCGTGCGCCGCCTCCTCACCGCTCTCATCCTCGCGTGCGCCGCGCTCGCGGCGCCTGCCGCCCAGCAACGCCCGCGCCTGGTCGTCATCGTCGTTGTCGACCAGTTCCGCGCGGACTACCTGAACACCTTTGCGGCGCATTGGCGGGGCGGGTTTCGAACGCTGCTGGCCGAAGGCGCCGTCTTCAGGCGCGCCGCGTATCCCTACCTCCACACCGACACCTGTGCCGGGCACTTCACCATCAGCACCGGCACGCTGCCCTCCACGCACGGCATGATCGCCGACACCTGGTGGAACGCTGATGAAAAGAGCGTCATTGAATGCACCGACGACGGCACGTCGCCAAGCGTGAGCTACGGCCGGCCGTCAGGGTGGGGCAAGAGCGGCCGGAACCTGCTCGTGCCGACCATCGGCGATCAATTGCGCGAGCAGCAGCGTGACAGTCGCGTCGTCGCTCTCTCGATGAAGGCACGGGGCGCGATTGGATTAGCGGGCCATGGCGGCGCTGCCGTGACGTGGTTCGAGGAAACGCCTGGCGTCGGCGGCTTCATGACCGCGCGCGCGTTCGCCGCCCAGCCTGTGGTACCGGTCAAGGCGTTCATCGAGCGCGATCCGTATGAGAAGGAATTCGGCAGGGCTTGGACACTTCGCGATGCCGCGGACGCGTACCGGTTCGCCGATGCGGGAATCGGCGAACGTCCGGCGGCGCCGTGGACCGGCGTGTTCCCACACGAGCCGAGGATCGCCGGCTCAGCGCCCGAGCGGTGGAACGCCGACAACGAAATGGCGCTGTGGCGCTCCAGCCCGTATAGCGACGCCTACCTGGGCCGCATGGCCATCGCCCTGATTGACGCGTTTGCCCTTGGCCAGCGCGACGCGACGGACGTTCTCGGCGTCAGCTTCTCCGCCACCGATTTCGTCGGTCACTCGTTCGGGCCGGACAGCCGCGAAGTCGAAGACACCGTCGCGCGCCTCGACGATACGCTCGGCGCGCTGATCGCCCATCTCGACGCCAGGGTCGGCCGCACCAACTACGTGCTCGCGCTCTCGGCTGACCACGGCGCGTCGCCTATTGCGGTGACGAAGGACGCGGGGCGCGTCGCGACCGAAGACATCCGCGAACGCATCGAAGAAATCCTGACCACGCATTTCGGTCCGCGGACGGGAGGGCGTTACACGCTAGCGGGCGGCGACAACGTCACGCTGGCGCCTGGAGTAATGGCGCGGCTGCGAACGCAACCTGCCGCCATGAGTGCGATTGAACGCGCGGTCACCGCCATCCCCGGGGTCGATCGGGTGCTCAGGCGCGACGCGTTGTCGGAACAATCATCGGATGCGATCGTTCGCGCGGCAGCGTTGAGTGCCATGGAGGGCCGGAGCGGTGATCTGATCATCATCACCAAGCCGTACTGGTACCTCACGAGCAGGAACACCACAACGGCCACCGGCCACGGTACCGGATACGACTACGACCAGCGGGTCCCCGTGATCCTGTTCGGCGCGGGCATCAAGGCGGGACAGTACGACAACGCCGCTACGCCGGCGGACATCGCGCCGACGCTCGCCAGGCTGGCGAACGTGGCGCTGCCGAAAGCGGAAGGGCGCGTACTCGCCGAAGCGTTGCGTTAGCTCTCCAATCCGCTGGTTATCCAATCGCCATCAGGTCGAACTGCTCGTGATGCAGTTGCGTGTCGGGCCTGATCGCGATCTCGCGATTGACCGACTGCTTCAAGTCCTTGAACACCGCGCGCTCCTCGTCGCGCAGCGCGCGCGCGATGTCGGGGTTGACGCGCAGGACGAGACTCTGGCCGTCGAGGTCGCCGCTGATCTTCTTCACCTCTGACAGGATCTCGTAGCAGATCGTCGACGTCGACTTGATCACCGAGCTGCCCGCGCAGTACGGGCACGGCTCGGTGAGCACGCGCTCGAGGCTCTGCTTGACGCGCTTGCGGGTGATGATCACGAGGCCGAAGTCGGAGACCTGCAGCGCCTTCGACGGCGAGCGGTCCTTGCGCAGTTCCTGCTCCACCGTCTGGAAGACCTTCAGGCGGTTCTTCTTGTCCTCCATGTCGATGCAGTCGAGCACGATGATGCCGCCGAGGTCGCGGAGCCGGATCTGCCGGACGATCTCCTTCACCGCCTCGAGGTTGGTCTTGAGAATCGTGTCCTCGAGACGGCCCGCTGTCTTCTTTCCAACGTAGCGCCCGGTGTTGACGTCGATCGCGACGAGCGCCTCCGTCTGGTTGATGACGATCGACCCGCCCGACTTCAGCCACACCTTGCTGCGAAGCGCCTTGTCGATCTCCGCCTGGACGCCGTACTCCTCGAAGATCGGGTATTCCTTGTCGTAGAGCTTCACCTTCGAGGCGAGCGACGGCATGATGCGCTCGATGAGCTCGAGCACGCGCTTGTGTTCGACCGGGTTGTCGATGCGGATGGTCAAGAACTCCTCGGTCAGGAGATCGCGGAGCAGCTTGGCGACGAGACTCTGTTCCTGGTAGACGACGGCCGGCGCGCGCGACGTCTCGGACTTCTGCCGGATGTCGGTCCAGACCTTGTGGAAGTAGCTGAGGTCCGAGACGATGTCGTCCTTCGGGCGGCCGGCGGCCGCGGTGCGGATGATGACGCCACCGGTGAAGCCGTGTTGCTCGCGGAATTCGCGGACGATGCCGCGCAGGCGGCCGCGCTCCTCGCGTGATTCGATCTTGCGGGACACGCCGACGTGATCGACGGTCGGCATGAAGACCAGGAAGCGTCCCGGCATGGTGGCGTGCGACGTCAGCCGCGCGCCCTTGGTGCCGAGCGGTTCCTTGGCGACCTGGACGATGATCTCCTGGCCTTCTTTCAGGAGCTCTTCGATTTTAGGTTCGGGGGCCTTCTCGCGCTCGCGGCGGTTCGATCGTCCGCCATTGGCGTCTTCGTCGGTCTCGAGGCGGTCGAACTCCTCGAAGGTGGCGATGACGTCGGTGACGTAGAGAAACCCGTCGCGCTCGAGACCGAGGTCAACGAACGCCGACTGCATGCCGGGCAGCACTTTGGATACCCGGCCCTTGTACAAATTGCCGACCACCCCACGCGACCGCTCGCGTTCGATGAATATTTCGGCAACCAGATCTTCCTCGAGGATCGCGACCCGTGTTTCGTGGGCGCTCGAGGAGATGATCATCTCCTTGGTCATGCCCGCAGCTCCGTGGGACTGTGAACACCATCAGCACGTGATACAGGCGGGCCGTAAAGGCCCGCCCCGCATCAAACAAGGTTGGTGTCACTTTCCACAGTCCCAGTTATGGTCGCGCACCCTGAAGGGTGCGCGCTACGGGCGGCAAATCTATCGCCTGTAGCGCGTGGCCTTCAGGCCACGCGTCCTAATTAGTAAAGCGGCGCATCCGCACGTTGAGAATCAGGCCGAACCCCGCCAATGTGGCAATCATCGAGGAGCCGCCGTAGCTCATGAGCGGAAGCGTCAATCCTTTGACCGGCGCGAGGCCGGCCGACATCGTGATGTTGTAGATCACCTGGAACGTGAAGCTGGCGAGCACTCCCAGCACCAGGTACGAGCCGAGGCGGTCTTTGGCCAACCGGGCCGCCTCGAGCGCGCGCAGAATGACGAACAAGTAGAGTCCCAGCGCCGCGAGGACGCCGGCGAATCCATGCTCCTCGGCCAGTACCGAGAAGATGAAGTCGTTGTGGGCCACCGGCAGGAACCGCAGTTGCCCCTGCGTCCCCTTGGTGAATCCTTTTCCCCACAAGCCGCCGGAGCCGACGGTGATGCGGGCCTGGATCTGTTGGTACCCTGCGCCCCGCGCGTCCTGCGCGGGATCCAGGAAGGTCGAGATGCGCCCCTTTTGATAATCCTGAAGCGCAAATTTCCATGCCACGGGCGCGGCCAGCACCCCCACGAGCGCGAGGATGCCGAAGATCCGCATCGGCATGCCGGCCACATAGGCGATGGCGAACGTGATCGGGAGGAGCGTCACGGCTGTTCCCAGGTCAGGCTGCCTCGCGATCATGATCAGAGGAATGGCGGTGAGCGCGCCGGCGATCAGGAGATCTCCGCGCGTGACTACGGTGCGGCGGCTCTCGCCGAAAAACTTGGCGAGCACCAGCGCCACCGCGGCCTTGGCAAATTCCGACGGCTGGAGGTTGAAGGGCCCCAGGTCAATCCAGCGCCGCGAACCGCCGCGCACGGCGCCGAACAGGAGGACGTAGAGAAGGAGGGCGAGTGTCGCGATGTAGATGAAATGTGATTTGTCCGCCAGCGAGCGGTAGTCGATGCTCAGGCAGACGACGAGCGCCACCATGCCGAGCACGATCCCGTAAATCTGGGTATTGAAGATGCTGGTCGGTCCGCCGGTGGCGCTGTAGATGTTCGCCAGGCCGATCACGCACAGGGCGGCGAGGGCCGCCAGCAGGCCCCAGTCGATGTGGTAATACAGCCGTCGCTCAAACATCTCAGTTCGTTCCTGGCGCCACGATCACCGGCTCGACGGCCGCGATTGGCGCGCCTTCGATGGCCGGCGGCGAATCAGGATCGGGTTCCGCAGGGACCGGTACCTTCGGCTGCGGCGGTGGCGGCAGCGGCAGGCCCCTCTTCTTGGCGAAATACGTGTCGATCACGTGCTTCGCGATCGGCGCGCCCTCGGCTCCGTGCTCGGCGTGCTCGGCGAAGATCACGCCGGCGATCTCGGGATTGTCTCGCGGAGCAAAGAACACGAACCAGCCGTGGTCACGCAGGTCCAGGCCGCTGGCGCGCGCGCGCAGCTTGCCTTCATTCGAGATGACCTGCGCCGTGCCGGTCTTGCCCGACACGTCGAGGCCGGGGAGTCGCGCGCGGCCGCCGGTGCCTCGCCCGTTGACCACCATCCAGAGGCCATCGTGCAGCGCCGCCATCGTTTCTGGGCGGAACGCGAGGCGATCCGCGACCGCGGGCGGCGCCACCATCTTCCATCCCTGGCCTTCGTCGACCGCGCGAATCACGTGCGGCGTGATCGGCGTGCCGCCGTTGGCCACGGTCGCGATCATCTTCGCCATGCCGGCCGGCGTCACCGACACCTGGCCCTGGCCGATCGCGACCGAGATGGTCTCGCCCGCGTACCACTTCTCACCGGTGCGCTGGCGCTTCCACTCGGTGGACGGAACCAGGCTCTCCTGCTCGTTCGGCAGGTCGATGCCGGTCTTGCCCGAGAGGCCCAGCTTCTCGGCCCACTTGTGAATCTTGTCGACGCCGAGCATGTTGCCAATCGTGTAGAAGTAGACGTTGCACGACTGCTCGATCGCGTGGCGCAGGTCGACCACGTGGTGGCCGCTCTTGTTCCAGCACTTGTAGTAGCGCCCGTAGAACGTCGCGCCACCCGTGCAGTTCACGGTGAAGTCGGGCGTGATGATCCCTTCCTCGAGCGCGGCGGTGGCCACCACGATCTTGAAGGTCGACCCCGGCGAGTACCGTCCCTGGATGGTGCGGTTCTGGAGCGGACGGAGCTTATCGGTGTTGAGCGCGGCCCACTTGGCGCGGTCGATTCCCGAGGCGAAATCATTCGGGTCGTAGGCCGGCAGGCTGACCTGCGTCAGCACTTCTCCGGTCTTCGGATCCATGATCAGCGCGGCGCCGTTGAAGCCGCCCGCCCTGAACCCGTCCTCCGCCGCCTTCTGCAGGTCGTAGTCGATCGTCAGCTGGATGCGCTTGCCTTCCTTCGGCGGGATTTCCTCCAGCGTCCGGATTTCGCGCCCCACGCTGTTGACGACGACGCGCCTGGCGCCGTCCTCGCCCATCAGCAGCTTGTTGTACACGCGCTCGATGCCCGACTGACCAACGATCGATCCGTTGGAGACGCCGTCGCCCATCTGCGCCTCGCTCGCCTCGCCGACGTAGCCAAAGAGGTGAGCCGCCATGGCATCGGTCGGGTAGCGCCGCGTCGGCACTTCTTCGACGACGACGTCGGGCAGCTCGAAGTCGAGCCGCCGGGCGGTAATCGCCGCGACCTGTGCGAGCGATGCATCGTCGATGATCACAATCGGACGATAGGACGGCTCGGTGCGATGCCGATCGACGATCTGCTTCACCGTCCTGACGTCGACGCCGGCGACGGCGGCCAGCAGCCGCACCGTGCGATCGAGATCCCTGGTGTGTTCGCGGACGATGGAAATCGTGAAGGAGTGGCGGTTCTCGACCAGGACCCTGCCGTTGCGGTCGAAGAGGACGCCGCGCGGCGCACGCAGCGCAAGGGTGCGCTGGTGGTTGTTCTGCGCCATCTCCTCGTACTGCTTGTTCTCGACGACCTGCAGGAACCAGAAGCCAATCGCCAGTGCGGCAAACGCCACCACGACGCTCACCTGGAGCGCGATCAGGCGCATGTTGACGCGTCGGCGATCTTCCGCTTGAGCCATTAGAGTCTTCTCCGCATGCGCCTGCGCTCGACGATCCCGGGTAACCCTTCGATGATCGTGAACGCGATCATCCCGACGACGGCGTTACCGGCGGCCTGGCTCAGGATCGCCGCCCAGGGTGACGGAAACGTCCGCAGCCCGAGCAGCACGTAGAGACCCATGAACACGGCCGCGTGGGCGACGCTGGCGGCGAGGAACATCACGAACCGCGGCAGCGCCGCCGTCACGATGAACTGCTGCCCGATGACGCCCGCCGCAAATCCAACGATCGACTTCGCCAGGCCGCCGATCCCGATCACACCACTCGAGAGCGCGTCCTGGATGATGCCTGCCACGCTTCCCGCCAGCATCCCGCTTACGGGACCGGTGGTCAGCGCCACGTAAACGACGACGACGAGAACGAGATCGAGGGCCGCGGTTCCACCGACGACGAACCGCGCCAGGGTCGTTTGTAACGCGAGCGCCAGAGCTATCGCGAGAAAAACTCCAGCTGCCTTCACTCGGGTGCCACGGGAGGCGTCAGCACGATCAGGACGGCCTCAAGCGAGGCAAAATCCACGGACGGCCGGATCACGATGGCGCTGAACTCCCCTGCTCCCCGTTCTATTGATTCTATCTGACCTATGACAAAGCCCTTAGGGTAAATGCCTTCTATCCCGGAGGTCACCACCTGGTCGCCAACCTTCACATCGGCGACCCCGGACACGTAGTTCATGCGAAGAACCTCGGCGCCAGTGCCCTCCACAACCCCCTGGGCCCGGGAACGCTCCACCAGCGCGCCGGCGGCGGCGTTCCGATCGATCAGAAGCTGAACCTTGGAGGCCCGGGTGGCCGGCATGATCACCCGGCCGACGACGCCCGCCGGGGCAATCACCGCCATGTCGGGCCGCAACCCCTCGCCCGTGCCTTTGTCGATGGTCATCGTCCGGAAGTCAGGGCTGGCGCCTCCGGCAATGACCGTAGCGCCGGTCGTGGCAAACGCCACCGACGATCGGAAATCGAGCAGTTGCTGCAGCGTCCGCGACTGCTCCGCCACGGCGCGCTCGCGCTGGAGGCCCACCTGGAGGCGCGCGACTTCGAGCTTCAGCCGCTCGTTCTCGACGCGCACCTGCTGCAGGGCGAGGTAGTTCTGCCAGGAGTCCTGGGTCTTGTCGATGAGGGACGAGGAGCCGCGCTGCACTTCAGCAAACACGCCGAAGGTCACCGCCTCGAGCATGGGGACGCCACGGCGCGTATTGACCTGCGCGGAAATCAGGATGAGGTGCCCGACGATGACCGCCAGGAACAGGTAGCCGGTGCGCTGCCGGATGTCTAACAGAGCCATGCAGTTGTCTGTTGCCAGTTGTCGGTTGTCGGTTGTCAGTCGATAGAGATTTTGCGCAACAGATTGAAGTCCGACAGCATCTTGCCGGCGCCGAGCACGACCGACGACAGCGGGTCTTCCGCCATGGCCAGCGGCAGCCCGGTTTCTTCACGCAGCCGCTTGTCCAGGTTCTTCAGCAGCGAGCCGCCACCCGTCAGCACTATTCCGCGATCGACGATGTCGGCGGACAGCTCCGGCGGCGTGCGCTCGAGCGCCACGCGCACGGCGTCGACGATCACGTTCACCGTTTCCGCGAGCGCCTCGCGAATCTCCTCGTCGGTGATGGTGATGGTCTTGGGCACGCCTTCAATCAGGTGACGCCCCTTGATCTCCATCGTCATCTTCTCTTCGAGCGGGAATGCGGAGCCGATCTCCATCTTGATCTGCTCGGCCGTGCGCTCGCCGATGAGAAGGTTGTAGGTCTTCTTGATGTACTGGATGATCGCCTCGTCCATCTCGTTGCCAGCGACGCGCACCGCCTTGCTGTAGACGATGCCGGCCAGCGAGATGACGGCGATATCGGTGGTGCCGCCGCCGATGTCGACGATCATGTTGCCCGAGGGTTCGGTGATGGGCATACCCGCGCCGATCGCCGCCGCCATCGCTTCTTCGACGAGGTGCACCTCGCTCGCTTTCGCGCGATAGGCGCTGTCCTTCACCGCGCGCTTCTCCACCTGCGTGATCTCCGACGGCACGCCGATGACGATCCGCGGACGCACCCACACGTTGCGGTTGTGCGCCTTCTTGATGAAGTAGGTCAGCATCTTCTCGGTGACTTCAAAGTCAGCGATGACGCCGTCCTTCATGGGCTTGATCGCCACGATGTTGCCAGGCGTCCGGCCGAGCATCTCCTTGGCATCCCGGCCTACCGCCTCGACGCGCCCGTTGATCTTATTAATGGCGACGATGGAGGGTTCGTTGACGACAATGCCCTTCCCGCGCGCATAGACGCAGGTATTGGCGGTGCCGAGGTCGATGGCAAGATCGCTGGAGAAGAGAGAGAAAAACGAGCCGAGGCCCAATCAATTACTCCTTCGAGGACACGTCGTCCTCCTGCGCAATGTGAATCCCGTTCTTGCCGGCGTCCTTGACACGGTACATGGCTGTATCCGCCGCTCGTAGTAGTTCTTCGGCCGATCCAGCCACATCCGGCAGGGTTGCCACGCCGATTGAGGCAGTCAAACGCACCGTAAGGGCGTCCGAGGCAAGAAATTCAAAGGTCCGAATACGATCCCGAACACGCTCGGCGACGGCAACCGCGCCCTCCCGCCCCGTATCGGGCAGGATGACGGAGAACTCGTCGCCGCCGAACCGCGCCACGACGTCGGTCTCGCGGGCGCTACCCCGGATGATCGCCGCCGCTTCCACAAGCGCTTTGCTTCCAGCAAGATGCCCGTGTTTGTCGTTCACGCTCTTGAAACCGTCCATGTCGATGAAGAGCACCGACAGGGGGCGTCCGGAGCGGGATGCCCGCTTGGCCTCGCGGCGCAAGACCAGGTTGAGATACCGCGAGTTGTAGAGGCGCGTAAGGTCGTCGGTGACCGACAGCGCCTCGGCTCTCTGAAGGATCAGGGCGTTGTCCAGGGCGATGGCCGCCGGCTCGAGCAGGCTACGGAGCGTCAACACGACCGAGGGCCCGAGTGCGGGTGCTGACGAGGACGGCTCCGGATCAAGTCCCACGAGTACGCCGACCGTCTTGTTGCGACACACCAGCGGAAAGGCGATGACCGTGCCCGTCGCCGCATAGTTGGCCCGTGAGTCCTTCGACAGATCCGCGGCGCAGAACTCGGAGCCGTGGCGAAAAACCCAGTTGGCCGCGGTCCAGAGCGCGGGGCCGAGGCTCGGGCTGAGGCCTTCGTCGGCGACGACGGCCACCTGGCCGTTGACGTCGTGGGCAATCACAGCCCAGCAGGGCGCGGGTATCCAGTCCTCGGCCTGGCGAACGAGCCACGCCGCCACCTTCTGCGGATCGAGGGTGGCATTGGCCTCGCGAACGGCGTCGATCATCGCGTCGCGCCGCTCGAGATTGGCGCGGAGCGTACGCAGCCGTAGTTTCAGGCGGCTGGCGAAGTCGGCACGTCGAACGCCGTGGGCCATGGGTTGCGCGATGTCAGTCGTCTTGGTCGATGTAGGTATCACCGCGTGCAGGGGCGGGGGGCTGGTTGGCCATTCGGTAACGGCTGAGCGCCGCTAAGTCCTTCTAATCTCAACAAATATACCACGTCACGGACCTTCGTGGTACGATTGACGGTCTATCTCTCAAGAGGTTTTTTCTACATGACAATGCTCGATCGGATGCGTCGCCACAAAGGCTGGCTCAAGTGGAGCCTTGGCCTCGTGGTCCTGGCGTTTATCGTCTTCTACATTCCTGATTTCCTCCAGACGCAAACCACGCTGGGCGCGGCCCCGACCGAGGTTATTGCTGAGGTTAACGGGCAGGAGCTGACGGCTGGTGAATTCCAGCGACGCTACGCGACCCAGGTACAGGCGTATCGCACCGCCTACGGCGCCAACATCAACGCGCAGATGCTGAAGCAGCTCGGCATCGAACAGCAGATCCTGCAGCAGATGGTCGATGAGCAGGCTGCGCTCGCCGAAGCACAGCGCCAGGGCATCAAGGTCAGCGACGAGGAGCTCGCGCAGCAGATCTTCGCGATCCCCGGACTGCAGGAGAACGGCAAGTTCGTGGGAGAAGCGACCTACGAGCGCATTCTCCAGAGCCAGAATCCGCCGATGACCAAGTCGGAGTTCGAGGAGAACCTGCGGCGCAACATGATGATCGACAAGTTGCGCGCGGCGCTCACCGACTGGATGGCGGTGTCGGACGCCGAGATCGACCGTGAGTTCACGCTGCGCAACGAGAAGGTGAAGCTGCAGGTCGTCGCGCTCACCGCCGACAAGTTCCGCGGCCAGGTCACGGTGACCGATGCGGACGTCTCGACCTACTTCGATGCGCACAAGGCCGAGTACCGCAAGGGTGAACAGCGCAAGGTCAAGATGCTGCTGCTCGACCGCGATCAGATCAAGGCGAAGATGACGGTGCCGCCCGCCGACATCCAGCGCACCTACAACGACAACATCACGCAGTACCAGACACCGGAGCAGGTCCGCGCCAGCCACATCCTGCTGAAGACCGAAGGCAAGACCGAAGCGGACGTCCGCAAGCAGGCCGAAGAGGTCCTCAAGCAGGTGAAGGCCGGCGGCGACTTTGCCGAGCTCGCGAAGAAGTATTCGGAGGACGACGGCTCCAAGGTCAACGGCGGCGACCTCGATTACTTCACGCGCGGCCGCATGGTGCCCGAGTTCGAGACCGCGGCATTCACGCTGCAGCCCGGCCAGGTCAGCGATCTCGTGAAGAGCCAGTTCGGCTTCCACATCATCAAGGTGGTCGACAAGAAGCCGGCGACGACGCGGAGCATCGAGGAAGTGAAGCCGCAGATCGAAGACCAGCTGAAGTTCGAGCTGACCGACCGGCAGATTGCGACTCGCGCGGTCGACCTCGCGACCAAACTCACAACGCCAGCGGACCTCGACAGCGTCGCCAAGGCCGCCGGCCTGCAGGTGGTCGAGTCGGGCTTCTTCGCGCGCGAGGATCCGGTTCCCGGACTCGGCGCGTCGCCGCAGGTCACCACCGCCGCATTCGAGCTGAAAGACAACACGGTCAGCGCGCCGATCCAGTCGCCTCGCGGCACGGTATTCATCACGGTGACCGGCAAGCGCGATCCGTATGTGCCGATGCTCGACGAGGTCAAGGATCGCGTGCGCGAGGACGCCATCCGGGTCCGCGCCACGGAATTGAGCCGTCAGCGCGCGCGCGAGATCGCCGCGGCACTCAAGGCGGCGAAGGATTTCGCCGGTGCGGCCAAGGCGCAGGGCCTCGAGTCGAAGGACACCGAGCTGGTCGCGCGGTCAGCCGCGCTGCCTGACATCGGCGTGAGCCCCGAAGTCGACAAGGTGGCGTTCAGCCTGCCGGCTGGCGGCGTCAGCGATCCCATCAGCACCAACGATGGAACCGTCATCATCCGCGTCGCCGAGCGCGACGAGGTCACCCCCGAGGAGCTGAAGCAGGGCAAAGAAGCCTTCCGCGAACAACTCCTGAACGAGCGGCGCAACCTCTTCTACAGCGCCTACATGACCAAGGCAAAAGAGAAGATGAACATCCAGATCAACAACGAAGTCGTCACGCGCGTGAGCACCCAAATCGGGGTGTAACTCTGCAACTGGCACACGCGCGCATGACAGCGCGTCGGAGAAGATGAATGACCGGAAAAATTCGAACAGTACGGGTAGACAAGGGATTTGGTTTTATCAAGGACGACACGGGGAAGGAATACTTCTTCCACCAGAGTGCCGTCTACGGTGAGGGCCTCGACATGCTGCGCGAAGGCGACAGCGTCGAGTTCGACGTCGGCGAAGGCCCGAAGGGTCCCCGCGCCGAGAACGTGCGCCGCACGTCCACATAGCGCTCGCTCGCACCCTACTTCCTACAGGCGGACCTCCGGGTCCGCCTGTTTCGCGTACGTAGTGCCCGACTTCAGCCGGACAGCGGTGCATCGTCGCCGCGGCGGGGATGCCGGACTGCGGCCGCCGGCTCCGCATGCCGGGACATCGCGCTCCGACTCGCTGTCCTTCCGCTGACGCGTTGACTAAACGCTAACTTGAACGGCGTCTGTCAGGCGCAATCGGACCCGCAGTCCCAATCCGCGCATCCGGGAGCACACGGACCGAAGTCAACGCGGAAGACTCGCTGCGCGCGATTTCCAGATCTCGGCGCGGCATGCTCCGACGGCGGCCGCAGCCCGGCATCCCCGCCGCGTCAACGGAGCCTCAGATCCGCTGCGCCAAAGCCGACGGCGAGTCTGGCCTCTGCTGACACTGACGTCCCCCCACTTCTGAGTAGCGTTTCGGTTTAGAGTCCGGCCCAGCGAAAGGGTCGGCCGATGAAGAAGCGATTCACGGAAG